>CAYWXW010000229.1:0-1157 GCA_964462265.1 uncultured Porticoccaceae bacterium
GCTGTACTTCCCCTGCGTCGCCACCATCGGTGCGATCCGCCGTGAAGCAGGCAGAAACTGGGCCATCTTCGTCGCAGTCTGGACCACCACGGTGGCCTATGTCACAGCCAGCTGCTACTACCAGATAGCCACCTTCTCGCAGAACCCCGTGTTCGCCAGTATCTGGCTGGGCCTGATGGCCAGCCTGATGGCCGTTATCATCTTCGTGTTGCGCCAGTGGGCGCATCGCGAACCCATCCCGGCAGACGCCAAGTGATCATGGCTGCCCGGTATATTTCCATGACGACGCATTTATCAAGACAGGAGGCACGACATGATCCTGTCTGAAATCCGCGATTACCTGAAACGACGTGGCCAGTGCACGCTGAGCGACATCGCCCTGCATTTCGACACCGATGCCGATGCCATGCGCGGTATGCTGGATGTATGGATAAAAAAAGGCAAAGTGGTCAAGCAGTCAGCCACCTCATCCTGCGGCACCAGCTGCCAGTCCTGTGATCCTGCGGCTACCGAGATCTATAGCTGGGAGGATGGAGAACAGCGCAAATCCATACCGGTAAGCACGCCTGGTTACTGCAGTCATAAATAAGCAGGGTACCCGGCCCGCTTACCCCATAATTACCGCCTGCTATGCTGTAACCGATGAGAGCGGCAACACCTTCCATACAATAATCAAACCCATTGTTCGAACAATGCCTGCAGATATATTGAGTGATGTTCTCAAACCAGTCTAAATACCTGTTTCTGGGTGGTTTTATCATTGTCATGATACTCATGATCGCGGTCATCGTCGTTGGTTACAAGGAGATGAGCGGCATCAACCAGAGCATGGAACTGGTGGTCAACAAGTACAACGCCAAGACAAGCAAGATTACCGTCATGTATAACGCGGCGCGTGAGCGCGCCATCCTCATCCTGCGCATGCTGGATACCAAAGACCCATTCGAACGCGATGAGGCTTACCTTGAATTCAACGAGATGGCGACACGTTTCGCCGTCGCCCGTATCGATATGAATAAACTGGGCCTGAACGAGACCGAGCAGGCATTCTCAGAAGAACAGCACAGACTCACCCAGATGGCGATGCCGATGCTGGATAATGTCATCGAACTGATGTCCCAGGACCGGCTGGAGGAAGCCAGACGTATCATGCTTGA
>CAYWXW010000229.1:1167-3115 GCA_964462265.1 uncultured Porticoccaceae bacterium
GCACTGCCTGCCCAGGACCAGGTGCTCGCCCAGCTGACCAGCATGATGGATTACCAGGATCAGCTGGCCAAACAGTCTCTGCAGGAAGCGAAGGACTCATATGAGAAGTCGAAGAAACAGATCGCCATGCTTGCTATGGGTGCCTTCCTGATCGGTATCTGGATCGCTTTCCTGGTGACGAAATATGCCACACGCGCACGCGAGGCGCTGTTCTCACAGGTAACCCTGCAATCGATCGGCGATGCCGTTATCACCACCGATGCAAAAGGCAATATCAATTACCTGAACCCGCTGGCCGAGAAGATGACCGGCTGGAACATGCAGGAAGCCAGCGGTAAACCGCTGAGCGATGTATTCATCGTCTCCGACGAACTGTCATCGAACATCCCGCAGGCCAGCATCGATGATGCCATCATGCAGGAACTGCCACTCAGCATCGTCAATGAAGCCCGACTGGATAATAGCAGCGGTAAACGTATCGCTATCGATTTCTCTATCAACCCGATCCTGGAGAACGCCAACAAGCGGATCGGTAGCGTGATCACATTCCGTAACATGAACAAGGAGCGTAAACTTCGCCAGCAGCTGTCATACCAGGCAAGTCATGATCTGCTCACCGCCCTGATCAACCGCTACGAGTTCGAGAAGCGATTACAGGAAGTCATCGATCACTCGAAGAAGGATCTGACCACTCATGCCCTGTTCTATGTCGACCTGGATGAGTTCAAGGTGGTCAACGATACCTGCGGTCATATCGCCGGTGACGAGCTGTTACGCCAGATCGCCTTGCTGTTGAAGGATAACCTTCGCTCGCATGATACCATCGCCCGTCTCGGCGGCGATGAGTTCGGCATACTGCTGGAGGACTGCAAGATCGAGCAGGCGGTAACACTCGCTGACAAGATACTCGGCGCCATACAGGAACTCCAGTTCGCCTGGGAGGACAAGACTTTCCGTATCGGTGCAAGTATCGGCGTGGTCGAAGTCGATGAATTCACCAAGGACATCAATCATGTCATGGCGATCGCGGATACTGCCTGTTACAGCGCCAAGGACAGCGGTCGCAACCGCATCCATATCGCCGAAAAAGACGATGAAGCGATCGCCACCCGACGTGGCGAGATGCAGTGGGTATCGATCATCACACGCGCACTGGAGACGGACGCATTCCGCTTATTCGGCCAGAAGATCATCGCCATCGATGAGAATACTGACGAGTTCGGTATCGAGCTGCTGTTACGCATGCGTCATGAGAACGGCTCACTGATCATGCCGGACGCATTCATCCCGTCTGCCGAACGCTACAACCTCATGGTACAGATCGATAGATGGGTGATCAAACATGCACTCGACTGGCTGGAGAGCAACAACGTCGACGGCCTGGTCCGTTGCGCCATCAATATCTCGGGACAGTCACTGGGCGACAAAAAGTTTCTGACCGATACCAAAGCGCTGCTATCATCGAAAAACATCGATTCCAGCAAGATATGTTTCGAGATCACCGAGACCGCCGCTATCTCTGACCTGACCAATGCGACACGACTGATCACCGAACTGAAAGCACTGGGCTGCCGCTTTGCACTCGATGATTTCGGTAGCGGCCTGTCTTCATTCGCCTACCTCAAGACACTGGATGTCGACTACATCAAGATCGACGGCATGTTCGTCAAGGATATCGCCGAAGACAATATCGACAAGGAACTGGTAAACTCGATCATCAGTATCGCGAAAGCGATGGGCAAGAAGACCATCGCCGAATATGTCGAGAACGATGCGATCAGGCAGATACTCAGCGAGATGGGAGTAGACTACATTCAGGGCTATGCGGTCGATGTTCCGGTGGATGTCAGTGAACTGGTGCAAACCCCGTACAAAGCCGGGACAGTTATCAGTGCCGGTAAAAAATGTTAGTATGAGCAGTCAGTAAAAAAACGCTCGGGATATGCGG
>CAYWXW010000230.1:0-3104 GCA_964462265.1 uncultured Porticoccaceae bacterium
TCACTGAATCAAGGAATCTGAACATTGCGTACGCTCCCGTCAGCTTCAACACGCCAGGTGTGAATCGCATTCTTGTGATAGATAGAATTGATGCCGCGCTGCTCGCGCAACTGGCGTAAGGTTGGCTGTACATAACCTGTTTCATCGACGGCGCGACTTTGCAATAACAGCGGCCCGCCCTGCCATTTAAAGCGATAGCCAAAGCGGCTTAATGATTTTGAGCTCACCATGCCTTTCAAAGGCGCATTGACCCAATTAACACCGCCATCAAAAGAGATATCGACCGCTTTAATCGTGCCCCGACCCGACCAGGCCAGACCTTCAATTTCATACCAACCGGCGTTTTGCCAGGGTTTCTCCGGACACGGTGAGGTGATGACTGAGTTGCACTCCTGAACAAAGGTGAACTTTCGCGCCCGCCCATCGGCCATTAAGTCGGTGTACTTGGAGGTTTCCTCGCGCATGTGCCAGGGTTGGTCACCAATTTCGAGACGGCGCAGCCACTTAACACTGGTATTACCTTCCCAGCCAGGGTTGAGCAAGCGCACCGGGTAGCCCTGTTCGGGCCGCAGTGCCTCGCCATTTTGGGCGTAAACGACCAGGGTATCGTCGAGGGCTTTTTCAATGGGAATACTGCGCGCCATCGCGGCACCGTCAGCGCCCTCTGCAAGCACCCATTTGCCCTCAGGCTTAACACCCACTTCGGCCAGCAGGGTCGACAGGCGCACTCCCGTCCACTCGCAGCAAGACAACATACCGTGAGTGAACTGCAGGCCTTCCATTTGCGGGCCTTTCCATTCCATACCGCCATTGGCGGGGCATTCAATAAATTTGATTTCAGAAACGCTGGGGAAGCGCTGTAACTCTTCCATGGTAAAGATAAGCGGCCGCTCGACCAGCCCGTGAATAATGAGCCGATGCTGCTCGGGGTCGATCTCGGGCACACCAGCGTGGTAGCGCTCAAAAACCAGGCCGTTGGGTGTAATTAAGCCCTTCAATTCATGCAGTGGACTCATGCTAATGGAGGAGATTGACTCGGCGGTCAACCAGGGCACCGTACGTCTGATCACATCTTTCTCGTACACAGAGGGCATGCCATAGGGCTTGCTCACCACACCGCGACCGAGTGACTTGGTCCAACTGGGCACCTGGGGTGGCAAATTGGCCTGCGATGCAGCGGCGGCTACCTGCCCTGTGGCTGCAGCACCGGTCATTGCCAGCAGGCCTTTTAAAAAGCCCCGCCGATCACCAGCCTTCAGCGACTGGGCCTCCCCGGCCAGGGTTTTCAAATCGGGCATCGCCTTATTTCTGGCCCCGCCCGCGCCACCGTGACTCATGCTTTTGTTGTCAGAATCCGACATTTACAGTCCTCGCCTTGTTTTCACTTACAAGCCTTTCCCTGGAAAGACACTTAAGTAACTCAACAAAACCTCATATTAGATTTAATTATATGTTAATTCTATAATCGTATATGAAGACTGCACAATCAATCCTTTTGCTATATTATTTTATTCTAATATACCTTCTTTTAAGAATCGCAATCCAAAAACTCACTCTACTGCTCAGCCAAAGCCTCTACGACCACCCCCACCAACAACTCGTGAACCTCCTTGTACTCCCCAACCTTTGTTTGCGGTTCACGAATACCGACGTAAATTCGCGAGGGTCCATCGGCCAAAGCATAGACAGAGAGGGCATAAGGACACAAAACCAAATTGTGGGGATTTGCTGCCACCAGCCGGTGAGCCAGATTCGCTTTGCAAAACAGCAGAACCTCCGCATCACTGTAGACCACTTTGCCACCGATGGTGGAAGCCGTGCGCGCCAGCATGGACTCAGCGTGAGAGACATAGCTAATCACCATGCCGCGAGATTCGATGGCCTCGACCAGGCTGTCTTTAACGTCATCAAATTCGGATTCAACTGAATAAACCCAGGCGCCGCCAGTTTTGAGCGGCTTGAATTGAGCATCGATTTTTTCAGCCTGGGCTGTATTTGGCGGCAGGCAAAAAAGCAGCAGTATCCACAGAGGGTGGGAAAGAAAATACCTTGCAGCAGAGCATGGACGCCCCGCTATTTTTTTATTATTTAATAGAATGACAACTCTCCTGCTCACACAGATGCAACCAGCATGGCCCGCTTGCACTCACTGATCAAGCCAGTTGTCTTAAATAGCTTAGTCGGAAGCGGCCAGCCGCGCCAACGAATAGCGCCTCAGAGAGTACTGCGGTTATTACAGGGGCTGTGTATTGCAAGGGTTGTGCTTATTGCGGGCGCTGTGGCTATTACAGGCGCCGTGGCTATCACAGGAGAACCTTAACTCGCCAGCACTGCTGCAATCGACTGCGCCAAATAATCAATATTCGCCTGACTAATGCCAGCAATATTGACGCGGCTCGAGCCGACCATATAAATGCTGAACTGCTCACGTAGCTGATCAACCTGCGCAACGCTTAAGCCGAGAAAGGAAAACATACCGTGCTGCTTGGCAATAAAGGAGAAATCCCGATCAACACCCTGGGCACTGAGCTTATCAACCAACAGCACACGCAATTGATTAATGCGGTCGCGCATGCCGGTCAGCTCAGCCTCCCAGTTTTGGCGCAAAGCCTGGTCACCGAGAATTTCACCGACAATGGCACCACCGTGGGAGGGTGGCATTGAATAATTGCCGCGCACCACATTATTTATGTGGGTAAGTGCTGCATCAGCCTGGGCCGGTTTGTCACTCAGTACTGACAAGCTGCCAACACGCTCACGATAGAGACCAAAGTTTTTTGAACAGGAACTGGCCACCAGCACCTCAGGCAAGTGCTCAGCCATATACCGGATGCCATAGACATCTTCATCGAGGCCACGACCAAAGCCCTGATAGGCCAAATCGATAAAGGGTAAAAAGCCATTCTTTGCCGCCAGCGCTGTCAGCTCTCGCCACTGCGCTTCGCTGAGGTCGGCACCACAAGGGTTGTGACAACAGCCGTGCAATAAAACAATATCACCGCGACCGACATTGGCCAGTGCCGACATCATTTCATCAAATTTAATGCCGTCACTACCCGCCTCGTAGTAGGGGTATTCGGCGAGTTTTAAACCGGCATTGCCGA
>CAYWXW010000231.1:0-3084 GCA_964462265.1 uncultured Porticoccaceae bacterium
ACTTTGAACTCCAATGCATAAAACTCATTTTTTTCGGCAAGGCCGGTCTCGTTGCCCCGGCTCTTTTCATCCGCATAGATTTGCCGGGCTTTTTGTTTTTCCAGGACTTCACCGTGGATTTCCCTTTCCCCCGCGTATATGGTTACCTCCGAGAGGCTTGCGCTTTTGGGTAGCGGAAAACTGTAGATGGCCTCAAGGTCTTCCCGGTTGCCGTTATAAAAAGTCTGGTGGACTTCGGTCATGGCAAAGCCGTTATTGATGACCACATTGACATGATGGTCACGGATCTGGATGGGTTGATGACCGGAGCCGATGGGGGTCAGAATTCCTGCTGCCTGACTCAGCGCCGGAACCATCCCTAACAATAGAACCAGAGTCATAAAAACGATTCCTTTTTTCATGTTGCACCTCCTGTTCCGGATAACCCGGAAATTTGAAGTTCCTTGCTAAATTGATTTTCAAAACGAAGGGATCGCACAATTTCCTAAAGACTCATCATTGATGAATCCTTAAAAAGACTGAACTACTGCTTTTTGTCATTCCCGGCAAAGCGGGAATCAAGTAATTTCAAATAATTCTGGATGCCGGATCAAGTCCGGCATGACGGCAGAAGGATTTTTTACGGGACTGTCTTCATCCCAGTGTTCCATCTTTCCACCGTTCCAATTGGCGACACGCCTCTAAACCGTTGTCGATCGACACCTCATCGAATGAGCAACACATGTGCCAGAAATTGAATTAATAGACGATATCAAAATTAAGTATCTGATAAATTGAGAAATATTAAAATTATGGATGGAATGAAGAAGTAAAACCAAAACAAGTCGGTCAAGAAAAAAGATACATTATTTGCATATTCATATTCATAAAAAGTATAGTCGGAGCCGAGCAATGATAATTTTTTTGATAATAAATTGAATTATATGTAATTATGTACTAGAATTGTATTTTTGAGATGATGAGATGAAATCAGATTTTGTAGTCTTTAAGTTGAAAAAAAAATTTACATATTTTATTTTAGTAATAAATTTAAATACTAATGGAAAACTAAGCGTTCTGTTCATTATTTGTACATACGAAGTTAGGTTCAGGGTTCATGGTTCAACGTTGCAGAGGTTGAGTTCCCGTTTCATTGGCCAATGAATTTAACGGTAAGGGGAAAAACCTGAAGCGATAAACCTTTTTGTTGGCCAAAGGCTGCGCTGAACCCTGAACTCGGAACTTTTCAACCCAAACCGACCGAATGTCCAATTTTTAGGCAATTCTGCGAACTATAGAGGTCTACGGTCACATATATCTGATGAATAACGGGTCTGGATTCAGGCAAAAAAAAAATAAAAAGGATCGTATGATGGGCATTTTAAATCCGCAGGAACGCGCTTTTCTGACATCCGTCGTCAGGGTCAGCTATGCCAATCCGTTCCTTGCCGAGCGTATCGATTACGAGCGGGAAACCCTGGGAGCTGAATTTGACGAAACACATGCCGATTGGAACCTTCTGGGCGACGATCCGGAAACCCATCAAATCAACACAGCCAAGATAGCTCAGCGGGCCTATCCCATCATTGCCGAGTGCCAGGCGCAATTGAAAAAGGGGGCGGCCGCAACCGGTCAGGAACTTAAGCTTTATGAAGATACCGTTCTTTTTTTGCTCTTTTATAATTACGCCCAGAAGTTTAAAGAAAGCATTATCGACCCGAAAAAGGGCCGAATCTATGACTACTATGAAGAGTTTTACGATTACTGGTCATTCTTTTTTGACTTTCCGGGCTACAACCTGCCACGGAAAGAAGAGGCGGCCCATATTTTTGCCTGTTCCTTTCAGGTCCGCCGTGCCTTCTATTATATTTTCAGGGCCATCATCGGGCGTTCGTCCGTGGCAGCGAACTTGCGGGCCATGGTATGGAACTCTATCTTTACCCATGACATGCGCCGGTACCGCCGATCCTTTTATAAGCGCATGGGTGATTTTACGACATTGATCATCGGGCCGACGGGATCCGGCAAAGAGCTTGTTGCCCGGGCCGTCGGCCTATCGCGCTACATCCGGTTTGACCCCAAGTCCCTGACATTTGAAAGAGATTTTTCAGAAACCTTTTTACCCATCAACCTCTCGGCGCTGCCTTTGACCCTGGTTGAATCAGAGTTATTTGGCCACCGGCGTGGCGCCTTCACCGGCGCATTGGAAGACCGCAAGGGATGGCTGGAGGTTTGCCCGCCGGAAGGCAGTGTCTTTCTGGACGAAATTGGGGAGCTGGACGCCCTTATCCAGGTAAAACTGCTCAGGGTCATCCAGGCCCGGACATTTCAACCCCTGGGATCAACAAAATCTCAGACTTTCGAAGGCAAGATTGTGGCGGCCACCCATCGCGACGTCCATACCGCCATGGAGCAGGGAGAGTTCAGAAAGGATTTTTATTACCGGCTGTGTTCGGACATCATCACGACACCCTCTTTGCATCAGCAAATCCGGGAAGCCCCTGAGGTGTTATGGGATCTGATCGGTTATATTTCCCAGCGGATCGCAGGTCCGGAATGGGAGGCGGTTGCCGGGGAAGTGCAATCCTGGATTGGAGAACACCTTGGCATGGAATACCCATGGCCGGGCAATATCCGTGAACTGGAACAGTGCGTCCGCAATGTGATGATCCGGCGGGAGTACCATCCCGCCGGGGATCTTGTCTCGGGGGTCGATGCGCGGCTGCCGGTCGGATTTGAGCAAGGATCTCTCAGCCTTGAAGAGATTTGTCGCCTCTATTGCACTCACGTTTATTCGCGTGCGGGTTCATTCCTAGAGACAGCACGACGATTGAAAATCGACAGAAGAACGGTAAAAAAATATGTCGATATGGTGTGAGGTAAAATGCGTGAAAATAGATGGCGGGACTCCGTCGAGTAAGCAAGTAATTATCTGATTTTGCGAATATTACTTTATCTATGAAAATAATGGAAATATCAAGCACCAATTTGATACTTGAAATTTGGTATTTTATTTTGTTATAAAATCGCCTACCATGAAGACGTATACAGCTTATTACAAATCACCACTGGGTCCCATAAAAATAGTCGGAAATGGGGATTGCA
>CAYWXW010000232.1:0-1574 GCA_964462265.1 uncultured Porticoccaceae bacterium
ACCGGCAATGGTGGCCATGCCCTGATCGAGCAAGGAGTCATAACACAGCATCAGCGGCTGCTTGAGGTCTTCAACATCGACATAAATCGCGCTGTCATCCACCGTCGGCTCACCATCGAGCCGAGCTTTTAAGCTGTCCCGCGTCAGCACCAGCCTATCGCGCACCTCGCGCAATAATTGCCTATAGGGCTCCGGGTGCTCCCCCACCGCTGCGCGTAAGGCATTGCTGCAGCTCGACATGGAAAGCTCCGAACGCAAGTGCTCAATATCTTTCTGCAATAATTCCGCCGCCTGCCAGCGCGACAACCAGCACACCTCGTCCGTCGTTTGCGCGGTGACATTCGGGTTGCCGTCCCTATCGCCGCCCATCCACGAGGCAAAGCGAATCGGCACCGCGTTAAGACTCAAGCCCTCACCCAGTTGCTCGCGCAAGCTGAAATCCAGCTCCCGCAGTAAGGCCGGTACCGTCGACCACAGGGTTTGCTCAATGGTAGTAATGCCCCACTTGGCCTCATCGACAGGGGTGGGTTTGGTGTGACGAATTTCATCCGTCGCCCACAGCGAGGCAATCTCGCAGCGCAGCGCCTGCTTAATGACATTGCCTTGGTAATCGCTGAGGTTTACCCGGTCGAGCGTTTCAAGGTGATCGGCAATGCGGTCATACTTCTGGCTCACCGTGCGCCGAGAAACCTCCGTCGGGTGGGCCGTAAGCACCAACTCGATAGTCAGGTTTTCAATGGTTTGGGCAATACGCGATTTCGAAATACCCTGCTCACCAAGATGCACGAGCAACTGTGGCAGCGATTTACGATGGCTTGCCTGTCGATGACTCGCCCCACTCAAGCGCCGCACCCGGTGGTACTCCTCGGCGATATTCATCAAATTCAGCATCAAACCGAAGGAGCGCACCACCGGAATTAAGGCGGCGTCATCGAGACCCGCCATTACGCTTTCTAGCTGCTGATGGGCACGGGCATCACCCGCCGACGCCGCCTTTGAGAATTTTCGAATCTCCTCGATTAGCGCGAAAATCGTCTCGCCATTCTGTTGGCGAATAGTCTCGCCCAACAGATTCCCCAGGGTGCGAATATCATTGCGCAGTGGCGCATGACTCTCTGAACTTGATACCGACTGGCCCATGACTCATCACCTTAATACAGCGTATAAAGTGGCGAAGTATAAACCCATATTTGCAGGCACAAGCTGAGGGATATCAACGGGGCTGTTTTTACGGCTTACCAAGTGGCGTTACTCAAAGCAGCGTTACTTTAAGTAGCAGAAAGCCCTAAACCGCCCACCCACAAATTGCATAAAATCCTGCTCAACAAACACCCACGACAAACCGCTTCCACAGACGCTACTCAGCCACACGGCCCCTCACCTTTGCACATAATTAAATACGCTCGATCATGAACACATGCTTTAATTACCGCTATTAACGCACCCTGTAACAGCACACGAGTCACTAAACCCCCATGACCAACAACGAAGAGCAAGAATTCCTCAACAGCCTGGAGAAAAAACTCTGGACCAGCGCCAACAAGCTACTGCCATCGCTGGACGCCTCGCAATAC
>CAYWXW010000232.1:1584-3057 GCA_964462265.1 uncultured Porticoccaceae bacterium
AACAAGACTACTACCTTGACCCAGCCGACTTCGGTGGAGTAGAAAGCGATGAATACCAAGCCGAAATCGACGCCGAACTGGAAGTGCGCGACTACTACCTGGAAACCAACACCTTCTGGGTGCCCACCCAGGCCCGTTGGAAATTTCTGCAAGACAACAACAAAACCGTCATCGGCGGTGCCGAGCTGCCCTTGCCCGGCAGTGACGGCAAACCAAAAACCCTAAAGATCAGCTCGGTCGGCCACTTAATCGATAATGCCTTAGAAGCCATTGAGCACGATAACCAAAATTTAAAGGATGTACTCTACAAACGTTACACCCAACTACAAATCGACCAATCCAAACTCGGCGAGTTAATCGACCTTGTCGCCACCATACCCTTTGTCCACAATACTCTCAGCAGTAAAGACATCCTCGGCCATGTCTACGAATACTTCCTCGGCCAATTCGCTCTCGCCGAAGGCAAAAAGGGCGGCCAGTTCTACACGCCTAAATCCATCGTTAGCCTTATCGTACAAATGCTCGAACCCTTCAAAGGCCGCGTCTACGACCCCGCCATGGGCTCCGGTGGTTTCTTTGTGCAATCCGAACGCTTTATTTCTGAACACGAAGCACAAGGAAGTGCGAGTGTCGCGGGAGGCAGGACGCCGAGAGCGACCAAAGGCAAAATTGGTGACGTATCCATCTACGGCCAGGAAGCCAACCACACCACCTGGCAACTGGCCGCCATGAACATGGTCATACGCGGCATCGACTTTAACTTCGGCAAAATACCCGCCAGCACCTACACCCACGACCAACACCCCGACCTGCGCGCCGACTTCGTCATGGCCAACCCGCCCTTTAATATGAAGGAATGGGATACCGGCGTAGATGAAAACGACCCGCGCTGGCAATACGGCAAACCGCCCTCAGGCAACGCCAACTTCGCCTGGCTGCAACACATGCTCTACCACCTGGCACCCAACGGCAGCTTGGGCCTGTTGCTCGCCAACGGCTCCATGAGCTCCAACACCAATAATGAAGGCGCCATACGCCAAAAACTTATCGAAGAAGACCTGGTGGAATGCATGGTCGCCTTACCCGGCCAACTGTTTACCAACACCCAAATACCCGCCTGCATCTGGTTTCTCACCAAAAACAAAGGCGAACGCACCAGCGCCGCCGGTAGAAAACTACGCGACCGCAAAGGCGAAGTGCTATTTATCGATGCCCGCAACCTCGGCTACATGAAAGACCGCGTCCTGCGCGACTTCACCCAGGAAGACCTAAACCAGGTCACCGAAACCTTCCATAACTGGCAGGTCGGCGATTGGAACAATGAAGACGCCGCGCAGGAAAGCGCAAGTGTCGCGGGAGGGCATGGAGCCCGGAGCGACCAGCCCGGCTTCTGTAAATCTGCCGAACTCGCCGAACTGCAAAAACACGACTACGTACTCACCCCAGGCCGCTATGTCGGCGCCGCCGCCGAAG
>CAYWXW010000233.1:0-1850 GCA_964462265.1 uncultured Porticoccaceae bacterium
TGCCGTATACGGGTGGTTCCGGCGCTGATCCCCGGGATGTTTCCCCGGGAGGTTTTCCCTGGATGTTTTTATCTGGCAGGTTTCCGCTGTTAACCGCCGCCGATAGCCTGCACGATCTCGACCTTGTCATCCTGGTCAAGGCGGGTGCTGTGGTATTCGCTGCGAGGGATGATGTCCAGGTTGATCTCAACGGCCAGACGTTTGTCCTGCAGGCCCAGTTTCTCCAGCAGGTCGCTGACGGTCATGTTCGGTTGCAGGCTGGTCTGCGCACCATTCAGTAATATATTAATCATATAAAGGCATGTGAAAAAAGTCGTTTTTCTGTCATTTGGTCATAATACGAGGAATTTTGTGCTATAGATTCTAAAAAGATTACAACCCCGTTGTTTTCTAAACCATTTTATTACATGTGTTGAATATATTTGGAATTGTTTTATGACTAGCCGGTTTGTACGCGCTCTGTTTTTTTTCGCCTGTGTTTCTCCAGCTTTTCAGGCCTTCGCCATGAATATCGATGACCCGTTCGGCAAGGTCGAGTCTGTTGCCATCGGTAAAGATGTCGCCTGGGATATCGACAAGGATGCCAGGAAGGCAAGTAAAACGACAGAACATAAGGGGACTTATTATCACCTCGAGTTCGATAACAGGCAGATCGTCGTGCGGATGACCAGTGATGCTGCCGGTAACCAGCCAAAAAGTTTTACCCAGCTCGAGGTCAAGAACCTGAGTATCGACGGTGAGCAAAGCCCGCTGTTCATGTGGTGTCTGAACAACCAGGCGCGCCATAGTCGTTTCCTGCAGCAGGGCCTGACAGTGAAGAAAGATATCTGCAGTGTCGACGGTGGGGCTGGCAAATTCGTCATGAAACTCAACAAGGCGACCCTTGAGTCGCTGCTTGCTAGTAAACGCATGGCCATCGAACTCAAGCCGTATCGTACCCCGCTTGAGTTGAAATATGATATGAGCGATTTCGAGGACATGAACATCGCGCTGAATGCCAGGCCAGCTCCGGCGGTTGTTCCGGAACAGGTCGCTGAGAGTCCGAAGCCGGCGAAGAAATGCTGGGCGGGACCACCTGCACAATACAAGAATATCAAGCCGGTCGAGTACGACTGTGATGATGCGACTGCCAGGAAAGATGCCGAAGCGTGGGTGAGCAAGCTGGTCGTCAAAGAGCAGGAGAAAGAGAAGCAACTCGCTGCAGAACGTCAACGTAAACTGGCAGAAGAGAAGAAGAAAAAAGAGATGGAGGCCAAGCTTGCACTGGAGAAACAGCAGGCAGCCGAAGCTGCAGCCATTGCAGCGAGCCAGGCCAAGCAGGCCGAGATCACCTCAGAGATCACCGAGAAGATGGTCGGTGTCTGCTCCAAGTTCTGGGACAAGGGCGAACACCGTTGTTACTGTCAGAAATACATCTCCTATGCGCCTGCAGATATCCAGGCGAATTCAACCTGTCAGTGACCTGGATCAAGGCTGAGAGCTGGATCATGGCTGATGGCGCAAAGTTGACAGCCGGGCCCCTGTAAACAGGCGGGCGGTTTCTGTATCATAAGGCAGCGCCGGGATGGCCCGGCGTTGCTTTTTTTATTTCCTGTTTCCGTGCCAGATGTTCAACTATCCTTTCCTGTCTTTTCATGTCTGATTCGATAAATAACCGGGGTCAACAACGATGCCAGAAGTGATCATCGTCGGTGGTGGAGTCATCGGCCTGATGACAGCCCGTCAACTGTCTCTGGAAGGCGTGGATGTGCTCCTGCTGGAGAAAGGGCAACTCGGTGGAGAATCCTCCTGGGCGGGCGGCGGTATCGTATCCCCGCTGTATCCATGGAATTATCATGATGCTGTCAATG
>CAYWXW010000233.1:1860-2977 GCA_964462265.1 uncultured Porticoccaceae bacterium
ATCCGGACGACTACTACGCCTACGGCGGCGTTCGCGGCGGGATCGATGAGCGATGGTCCGCCTCGACGACGCCGGCGGACAACGGCCCGCTGACCAGCAAGAACGAGGGCCCGCCGCGCGGCTTCTTGATCCTGGGCAAGCTCATGAACGAGCAACTGCTCGGGGAGACGGGCAGTGACAGTGAGCTCATCACCAGTGGCCTGCTTACGGTATCCGAGAGTCCTGACGAGGCCATGGCATGGGCACAGAAGTGGTCGGTGAAGGCCGAATATATAGCCGATATCAGGGCGATGCGCGAGATCGAACCACAGGTCGGAGATGCCGTATCACCGGCGATATGGATGCCGGACATCATGCAGGTGCGCAACCCGAAACTGGTCAAGGCACTCAAGGCTTCATTCGATCATCATGCTATTCCCTATCGTGAGAATGTTCAGGTGCAGGATATCGTCGTGGAGAATGACAGGGTCACTGGCGTCATGTGCGATGGCGAGCATCTGGCTGCTGATAAGGTGGTGATCGCAAGCGGAGCATGGAGTGCCCAGTTCACCAGTACCAGCGATATAGCGATCGCGCCGGTCAAGGGCCAGATGATCATGTACAGGGGCGAACCCGGGCTGTTGCAGCGTATCGTCTTATCAGCCGGTCATTATGTGATCCCCCGCAAGGACGGGCGCATCCTGGCAGGCAGTACGCTGGAGAAGATCGGCTTCGACAAGCATGTATCAACTGAAGCCCAGCAAGAGCTGCAGGGGGCAGCGATCGATCTCGTGCCTGCGCTGGCCGAGCTGCCGATCGAGCGGCAATGGGCAGGCCTGCGTCCCGGCACAGAGAAGGGTATACCTTATATCTGCGCACACGATGAAGTCGAAGGCCTGTACATCCACGCCGGGCACTTCCGTAACGGCATCGTGCTGGGTGCTGCCTCGGTCGAGGTGATGGCCGACATTGTCATGGGGCGCAAACCGTTCTGTGATGCTGCACCTTACAGCATGAATGCGGTACACTAGCCAGCTTTAAAATTCACCAGAAGCCGGAATAGCTCAGTCGGTAGAGCAGCTCATTCGTAATATCTCACCCCGAATGTAACCACCCGATATCTCGTAGATGTAACAAT
>CAYWXW010000234.1:0-524 GCA_964462265.1 uncultured Porticoccaceae bacterium
CTTCCTGCCTACAGAGTCTATTCCGGCATGACCTGAATTGTCTACCTTGCCTAACGCTCTTTGATCTCGCCAACAATATCTCGGCCGCCCTGACCTAGTAGCAGTGTATCGGTGCCCGCAGTGATGAGCGTAAAACCCCGCTCAATATAGGGGATGGCCGCCTCGGCCGAGGTGGTAAAAACACCGAGTTTGACACCGGCTGCGGCGCAGGCCTGGGTAATGTGCTCAATTGCACTAACCACGGCGGGGTCTTCCAGCTGGCCCATTTTACCCAGGCTGGCGGACAGGTCGTAGGGGCCAATAAAAACCCCATCGACGCCGGGAGTGGTGACAATAGCCTCGATATTTTCCACCGCCTGTGCGTGTTCTGCCTGTACGACAACAACGATTTCATCGTTGGCCTGTTCGATATATTCATTAAAAGAAAAACCATAGCCCTGTGCCCGAGCTATGCCGACACCGCGCTGGCCCTGGGGCGGGTATTTGGCGAAAGCCACAGCCTGTGCCGCTTGTTCGGCGCTGTT
>CAYWXW010000234.1:534-1007 GCA_964462265.1 uncultured Porticoccaceae bacterium
CGCACCAGGCAGGGCAGGGGCGCGGCGGCCTGTATTAATTGCTGGATTTGTCCATCGCTCAGGCTGGTGTGTTCGCCGTCGATAAACAGCCAGTCAAAACCGGCCTGGGACAGAATTTCGCTGACCTGGGGTGCGGCGATGGATACGAGTGTGCCGAGAAGTAGATCGCCGTTATGTAATTGCTGTTTGAATTTTTTCATGGTTTATCTAGTCTACACGGCAAGGATCGTAGTTGTTGGCTGTTTATAATAGTGTGAATCTGTCGCTGCTACTATTGGTAGCACCCTGCAAACAGCAGTAGACAAAGGTTTTAATAATTAACTTTACTGATGAGGGAAGGCAATGCCGAAGAGAGCGATAACAGATCAGCAAATTGAGGATTGCTTTGACGTGCTTGCCCAGCTACGCCCCCACCTGGTGCTCGGGGAGTTTTTGGCTATGGTTCGGGCGATGGAAAGAGAGGGCTATATGCT
>CAYWXW010000234.1:1097-2258 GCA_964462265.1 uncultured Porticoccaceae bacterium
GAGCGCAGGCGCATAAATTTTATTTTCAGCAGGGTTTTACAATTGCTAGCTTTCATTTTAGTCAGCAACTTGATGGGGCTGTCTAGTCAGCTTTCAAAAGCGAGGCTGCATCGATTTTGTCTTTATGGCGAGGGTTCGTGACCAAGGGATTGGACACCTTGGTTTATGGCTTGCGATACCGACGCATTAAGGCTTTTGCGGCAAGCTGCATCTGTTCTTCACTGTAAGGCGCATAGCCAAAAATCACTTGGCGTTGGGCCAGTTTTGTTGCCCGGTGCGAGAACTGCGCAACGCTGCTCAGCGTAATATTCGCGGCTCTAGCGGTACTAAAAAATTGCTCGGGGTTTACCTCGGCGTGCAATTTAGCAATTAAATGCAAGCCGCCATCCAGGTGGGCGGCCTCTAGAAGCTCGCCCAAATGTTGCTCCAGTGTGCTCAGTAAACTGTCTTGGCGCAGGGCATAGAGGCTGCGCATACGGCGCAGGTGGCGCAGAAGGTGGCCGTCATTGATGAAATCCGTCAGCACGGCTTGTTCTAGAGGCGGTGAGTGCCTGTCCAGTAACCAACGTGCATTGGCGATGGGCTCTATTATTGTTTCTGGGGCAACCATATAACCCAGACGCAGAGCGGGAAACAGCAACTTGCTGAAGCTGCCCATATAGATAACCTGCCCTGGTGCCGCCATGCTGTGCAAGGTGGTGAGGGGGCGTCCACGGTAGCGATATTCGCCGTTGTAATCGTCTTCCAGAATCAAGGTTGAGCTCTGTGCTGCCCATGCCAGTAGAGCTTTGCGCCGTGACGGACTTTGACTCATACCCAGTGGAAAGTGGCTGGCGGGCGTGGTGTAGATAAGTTTGGCGCCTTCCACCGGCAACTTGTCGACCCTGAGTCCCTCGGCATCGACTTCGACAAAGCGAGTTTTTGCCCCGGCCATTGCAAATACCGTGGCAGCGGGGGTGTAGGCCGGTTCTTCGAATAGCACCGGGTCGCCGGGGTCGATAAAAACCTTGGCCAGCAGTTCAAAGCACTGCTGAACACCGGCGCTGACCACGACTTGCTCGGGCACCACGCGCCACGCGCATACCCCGAGCCATCACTAAATAATCGGCAATGGCTCTTCGAGTTGGCGATAGGGGGGGTGTTGAGCGGGATCCAGATGCA
>CAYWXW010000234.1:2268-2973 GCA_964462265.1 uncultured Porticoccaceae bacterium
GATATTTGCCGTGCTGCATGGGGGCAAACCCAGGTAGTGCAGGCGTCTGAGTTACTAGTGGTTACCGCCGATATCAAAGCCTGGGATAAATCCCCCGAGCGCTACTGGCGCAATACCGATGCCGATACGCAAGCAATGGTGGTCGGCATGTTGACTGAATTTTATCAGGGCCGTGAATGGATGCAGCGGGATGAGGCTATTCGCTCCGCGGCCTTTCCGCGCAAAACCTGATGTTGAGCACCAAGGCGATGGGTTATGACTCCTGCCCAATGATTGGTTTTGACCCGGACGCCGTAGCGCAATTAATACATTTACCGGCGGATCACCTGATCGTTATGTTGCTTGCCATTGGTAGGGCGGCAGCTGAACCCGCACCCCGGGGAGGTCAATTACCCATAGATGAATTGTTGATTAATAATCGTTTTATTGACTAAGCAGATACTTAAAATTCTGGCAAAATTTCATTAATTAATAATCGACTTTGTTCGAGTAAATCTGCGTCATCATTACCCATGGGACGTAGAATAAATTTTGAAATCCCTTCCTCGGCATATTGGTTAATGCGTTGGTGAATCTGCTCGGCACCGATGGCAATGGTGTGGCTGAGATCTTTGCCCGGGGCCAGTTTACTGAAGCGGGAAAGCTCCCGCTGGGCGATGTCGTCGCTGGCCTTGCCAAAATAAAAAAAGAATCCAGTGCCGTAGT
>CAYWXW010000235.1:0-2953 GCA_964462265.1 uncultured Porticoccaceae bacterium
AACACCATTGATATATTTATAGGCATCTGTCGGGCCGAAGGTTTTGGCCAGATTGACTGATTCGTTAATCACCACCCGGTAGGGCACATCAACACGGTGCAGCAACTCATAAACACCGATGCGCAACACCGCCAGGGAGATGGGGTCCAGGGCCTCGGGATCGCGATCGAGAAACTCCCGATAGGCAGCATCGAGTTCGTCGAGCTTGGCGGGTATTTCATGCAGTAACTCACGAAAGAATTCGGAGTCTGCTTTCGCCATACCTTTCTCAGCCATGTACTGGGCTTCGATAGTGCCAATGCTGTCACCAGCCAATTGCCACTGGTATAAAGCCTGCACCAGCATGTGACGGGCTTTTTTACGCGCGGAAGGCAGGGAAGATGACACCCAGTTAATCTCCTAACTGCGCAAACAGGGAGACCATTTCAAGGGCTGTCAAGGCGGCTTCAACGCCTTTGTTCTCATCGTTATCGCCAGAGCGATCTTCGGACTGCTGTAAATCGTCGGTGGTCAACACACCGAAAGCAATAGGCAAACCCGTGACCAGTGCCACTTCGCCGATGCCACGAGCACACTCGCCGCAGACGTATTCAAAATGCGGCGTGCCACCGCGAATCACACAACCCAGGGTAATCACTGCATCAACATTGCCCAGCTCGGCAATTTTCATCGCCGTGGCCGGCAATTCAAAGGCGCCAGGCACGCGAATCACATCAATACTCTCATCGGCCACATTGTGGCGCGCCAGGGCACGCAGAGCGCCATTCAACAGGTTCTCCGTAATATTGCCGTTCCAGCGGGCAACGACGATGGCAAAGCGAGCTTCGCCGACATTAAAGTCACCTTCGACAGGTCTGAATTCGCTCATTTTTGTATCCTGATTTGCAAGTTAGTTTTGGTCGCTTTCAATTTAGTAACATTCAACTCTAGCAGCGTTCAATCCTAGTGGCACTCAATATAGTCGACAACTTCCAGGTCGAATCCAGAAATCGCCGTAAAGCGGAAAGGCGCACTCATCACGCGAATTTTCTGAGCGCCGAGGTCGCGGAGGATTTGCGAGCCCGCACCAATCTGTAGGTAGACGGTCTCGGAGGCACTTTTTTCCCTTGCCCGCTCGGCCATCAAAAAGTCCAGGTCTCGCTCTACCGTTTCGGGGTTTTCTTCCTGCAAAATCACCACGATAATACCGCTGCCCTCTTCGGCAACTCGCTCCATGGCTTTGTGGATCGTCCAGCTTTTGTAAGGGCCACTGCGCTCGAGACCGAATAAATCCCGAACCACTGTCGGCAAATGAACGCGCACCGGCACCGGGGTCTCAGGATCAATATCACCTTTAACCAGGGCAAAATGCTTCTGATTTCGCGGGCCATCGAGATAGGTGTGCAGCGTAAACTCACCATGGGGCGTCTGGATTTTGCGTTCATTAATGTGCTTAACGGTTTTCTCGTTGACCACTCGATGGTGGATCAAATCGGCAATAGTGCCAATTTTCAGATCGTGTTTTTCGGCAAAGGCCTCAAGGTCGGGGCGACGCGCCATAGTGCCGTCGTCGTTCATAATTTCAACAATAACGGCTGCCGGCTCATAGCCCGCCATGCCTGCCAGATCACAACCCGCCTCGGTATGTCCCGCTCGACTTAACACGCCACCAGCCTGAGCTTTCAAAGGGAAAATGTGACCCGGCTGAACGATGTCCGTTGGCCGCGCATCACCGGCCACCGCAGCCTGTACTGTTTTAGCGCGGTCGGCAGCAGAAATACCCGTAGTCACACCCTCTGCCGCCTCGATAGAGACCGTAAAGTTAGTACCGTGGGCATCGTTATTGTTATCCACCATTAAAGGCAGTGCCAATTGCTGACAGCGTTGCTCCATCAAGGTCATGCAAATCAGCCCACGGGCGTGCATGGCCATAAAATTAATATCTTCGGGCCGAACTTTCTCAGCGGCAATCACCAGGTCGCCCTCGTTCTCCCTATCTTCGTCATCCATAAGGATGACCATTTTGCCCTGGCGAATATCTTCAATGAGTTCTTCGATGCTATTCAAGTTCATGGTGTTGCCCTTTAATCTAAAATTTTATTGACCAGCGTGGAGAGGGAAAAATCATCGCCCTGGTTTGCGGCCTTGTCACCGAGCAGCAGGCGCTCAAGGTAACGAGCGATAACATCGACTTCCAAATTAACCTTTGTACCCGGCCGATAAGCGCCAAATACCGTGTGTACCAGTGTATGGGGAACGATATTCAACTCAAATTCGTCGCCCGACACGGCATTAACTGTGAGACTGGTGCCATCGACAGATATCGAACCCTTGTGGGCGATATAGCGTGCCAACTCTGCCGGAGCCTTGATACGAAAACGCTCCGAACGCGCATCCTGATGGCGTTCAATAACCTCACCAACACCGTCGACATGACCGGAAACCAGATGGCCGCCAAGTCGAGTGGTGGGCGTTAAAGCGCGCTCAAGATTGACCGGCGAGCCCGTTTGCCATTGCCCAGCGGTCGTGAAGTTCAAGGTCTCTATGGACACATCGGCAATAAAACCATCGCCCGGTAGTTCAACCACCGTCAAACAAACCCCATTGACGGCGATGCTATCACCCTGTACCACGTCGCCCAGCTCGAGACTGCCAGTGCGAATATGCAGGCGCAAATCGCCACCGCGTTGCTCGGTGACGCCAATTTCGCCCAGTGCTTCAATTATGCCTGTGAACATTTTTCACCACCCGGTGTTGCAGTAATACGCCAGTCTTTGCCGACGGCGCGAATATCGGTAATTTCAAGCGCCACTGCCTCAGACATTGCGCTAAAGGGCAGTACCGCCATCGGCATGGCATCGCTGCCCAACAACTTTGGCGCCATATAAATAATCAACTCATCCACCAAACCTTGCTCGAGGAAAACCCCGGCCAACTTGCCGCCGGCTTCGACCAACACATCGCTGTACTCGCG
>CAYWXW010000236.1:0-2952 GCA_964462265.1 uncultured Porticoccaceae bacterium
AGGGTTGAGGAATGGGGACTTGGCGCACGTCGATTTTGCCTGTTACGGCGTTGGTTATTAGGGCGGTGCGATATTCTTTTAAGAGGTCAATGGCTTGAGAAATTTTATGAACTGACTTCAATATTTTCTTAGTCTCAAACTTTATATAGTTTACAATTTCGAGAGTTTCTTTCTTTGGTGGTATCACTACATCAATGTTATATACTTGCTCAACCCTAAGATGTGTAACAGTGCTTCCTGATGATTGTGATTCGATAAAATCTAAAAAGTATTTCGTGTTCATCAAAAATAAAATATATTCACTAATCCAACTTTCATTAGGTACAAAATTCATTACTCTTTGTCCTAAACAAAGACTTGTATTTTCTGGAACTAAGCAAGCTTCTCCAGCCGGGGCTTCTCTAGTGAACAAAATACTTCCCGATGGCGGGACTCCTCTCTTTGTCCATATTTTGTAATTGCTTTCATCTGTGTATAAAGCATCAGTTTTTATAAGTTCGCCATTTCTGATGTTTGTAGTTCGCACCACCAAATATTGTCCATCATCGAAATATTCTGGAGTTCTATTTTTGCAGTCAATTATTTTACTGACAAACTTTAATTTAGATGTTTCCCAATGTGCAGGGATATCACCTAGCCACTCGATGCCAGAATCTTTCATGGGGACGCTTGGATCGAGTCCTTTGGTGACAGCGTGGCTGATGAGGGCGGTGCGTTTTTCGTCGAGTTTTTGGAGGAGGGCTTCTTTCTTGGAAATGAGGGCATCTATTTGGCTGGTTTTGTGGTCGAGAAATTGTGCGATCGTGTTCTGTTCTTCCAGTGGCGGGAGAGGAATCTTATATTCTCTTAAATCATTAACGTTCAGATTTCCTACTCCTCCACCTATTAATGTGGTTGCTTTGTATAAAGATTTAGCTAGTGAAGAACTAAAATAGAAAACTAAAAAATTATTATCACAAATGCTTTTTAACACTCGAATATGTGTAATGCTAACGAAAATTGAGAACTCATAATCAACATCGACCACACAAGCCTCTCCAACCGTTCCCACTCTACTTAGTAAAATATCTCCTTTAGTTGGCTTTCTATATTTAGTAAGTTCTTTGTGTTTTTCTTTAGATATATATTTATATCCAATATCTAAATCAATAGAACCTTTTTTAATATTTTGGGCAGATAAGAATATTATTCCATCATCTCCATATTCAGGAGTAGCAGCAACGCCACAAGTAATAATAGGAGCGAAGTGATTAAATTTCCAAACCTCCCAATGCTCAGGAATCTCCCCCAACCACTCAACACCAGAATCCTTGTATTGTTCATAAGCCTTATACTTTCCCATTATTCGTCCTCCTTTTCTCCTGCTAATACCAAAATCTTGTTATACAAAGGTGGAGAAATCCCGAAAGTAGAATCCTCAATATAGTCAATACTAATCAGATTTGTAATTACAGAAGCATCACTAATAATCACAAACGCTTTAACTCCTGCAAATTGTGTAAATCTCAAAATCATCTACATCATATTGATATAGAGGAATACGACGCGCCTTCAACAAATCTCGAAAAGCACTGACATCCATCTGCGCCATTTTCGCTGCATAGCTTAGGGTTAAACGTCCCGACTGAAATAGATGCAACGCCATCTCCTGCAAAAACTCCGTTTGTGTTAACTCAGAAGCCTCTAAAAATTCATCTGAAATGATTAAACCCATTAACTTTCCTCCCAATCTTCAATGTTTAACCCTTTAATTCGTTCAAACTCTTTTATAACTCATCATCAAGGCTATCATCTACCCCTACAATGTACGGGCTTGGTAACCAAGCCCCTACCAATCGGGGTTGTAGCAGAAACAATAATCATTCAAGATTTCTGTTGCTGTAACATTAATTCTGCCTGTTCAACTTCCTGGGCTAATTCTTCCAAATCTTGAGAATCATCAAAAAGGGAAATACCCCATTGTTTCATCCTTTCAATCACTTCCCAACGAGAAAATCCTAGAATTTTTCCTGCCCGACTACTGGTAATCTCCCCTGCTTCTAGTAAAATCATTACATAGCCCTCCTTGGCTTTTTGTAAGGCTTTTTGCTGCACCTCAGCCGGAAGTTCGATAGTTTCCAACTGTTCATCTGAAATAATTAAAGCCATTAATTTTCCTCCCAATCCTCAATCTTTAAACCCTTAATCCGTTCAAATTCTCTAACATTATGTGTTACTAAAATTAAGCCATTTGCTAACGCAATAGAAGCAATTTGTAAATCATTAAAACCAATCGGAGTCCCCGCTTTTGCCAACTCCGCCCTAATCCTTCCGTAAACCTCCGCACAGTTATCATCAAAAGGCAGAGAGCTAAACTGATTCAAAAAAGACCGTTGTAAATTCAGAGACTTCTGAGGATTATTACTCTTCATTGAACCATAGAATAACTCAGCCTTAACCACAGAACACACCGCAATCTTGTTGGGACTAACCTTGTCAAAACGGCTGTTCACCTGTAAGGACTTTCCTTTAAGATACACAATACAAACATTAGTATCTAACAAATAAACAAGGTCACGACTCATCAAAAACCCCTTCTAAATCATCATCTAGGCTATTATCTACCCCTAAATCATCAACATCGAAATCATCCTCCGCACAGCAACCATATAAATTAAGTAACCCCGAACTATGAAGCATATTATTTTGCTTCAAAAACTCATTTAAATCTCCTTCAGATGCAAACGTTCCCAACTCCTGAAACTCCTCAAAATCAATCAGCCCTTCCCTAAATGCTTTCAACACCAATTGACGGAGAATTTCTTGCGGTAAATCTCTCCATTTATTTTGTACCTTTGCCGTTAACTTGTCCGGTAAATTAATCGTTACCTGCATAATGTTAGTCTCCCTTAAATTAATCCATATCGAGAGGGTTAAAATCTAAAGCTGACCTAGACCCACGGCGCACAGAAA
>CAYWXW010000237.1:0-2937 GCA_964462265.1 uncultured Porticoccaceae bacterium
ATCGCCGGTTTGGGCTTCAACCTTTATCACCTCGGCACCGGCTTCGGCCATCAAGCGGGTGCAGTGTGGGCCTGCAACAAAGTGAGAAAAGTCGAGAACTTTGACACCGTCGAGAACATGCTTTCTTGTCATGGGATATGCCTTTTTACGTTGAGCCGGAAAGCTGCCTTACTGGCTCAGATCAATGAATGTGATTTATCTGTCGATCACCCCGGTAAAGGCGAGGCGTTTGGTCTTATAATTTGCGATTCATTTGTAGCCTAAAGCGCTGCAAAATACCAGCTCTGTAGCAGTACAAGATAGCAACAAGGTGGTGGATGCTGAGTTGGTATTGATGATAATTGAAGAAGGTGAGAATAGATGGCAGCAGTTTACGGTGATGGCGATGCTTCATTTCAGGCGGCCGGTGGCCAGGCGGGCATTAAGCATTTGGTGGATCGCTTTTACGACTATATGGAGAGTCTGCCCGAGGCGGCGGCGATTCGCGCCATGCACCCGGCGGATCTTGAGGTTACGCGGGACAAACTGTATCGCTTTCTCTGCGGTTGGCTGGGCGGTGAGAAATTGTTTGCCGCAAAATATGGCCCGATTGTGATTCCCCGCGCCCACGAACATCTCGATATAGCCGAGCCGGAAAGAGATGCCTGGTTACTGTGCATGGAAAAAGCCGTTGCCGAACAGCCCTACGCCGAAGACTTTAAAGCCTATTTAATGCGCGAGCTATTTGTGCCTGCAGAGCGCTGTCGTATCTTGAGCCAGCGTCGTATACAGGCTGAGCAAGCGGGGCAGTAGGGCGACTCATCTGCCACGCTGCTGCTATATTAAGGGAGGCTATTTTTAGGTTTTGCCGATGCCCATTAAATCTTTTACCGCAGGCTTCATGATTTTTCCGTTGGCATTGCGGGGCAGAGGTTGGTGATACTGCTCTATGCGCACCGGCACTTTAAAGGCAGCGATTTGGCTGGCGACATGGGCCTGTAAGTCTTCCGGCTTAAAGCTGGCTCCTGGGCGCAGTTGCACCATGGCGCCGACTTCCTCGCCGAGTATGTGGTGGGGTATGCCGACCACGGCGGCGTCGATCACATCGGGGTGGTTGAACAGGGCGCTTTCCACTTCAATGCAGTAAATATTTTCACCACCGCGCAGCAGCATATCTTTAATGCGGTCGACCACATATAAAAAGCCCTCGGCATCGACATAGCCTAAATCGCCGGTGTGCAGCCAGCCGTCAATGATGGCTTTTGCGGTGGCCTTGGGGTTATTCCAGTAGCCCTTGATGACTTGCGGGCCTTTGACGCAAATTTCTCCGACCTCGCCAGCGGCGCATTCAACACCATCACTCGTTATTATCTTGATTTTACAAATAGGTGCGCTCAGGCCGACGCTCTCGGGGCGGGCGATATAATCGTCGGCAACATTCACTGTACTTAAGGCGCTGGTTTCGGTTAGCCCATAGCCATTACTTGAGCTGGAGTTGGGGAAGGCCGCCTTGACCCGGGCGGCCAGCTCCGGTGCCGGTGGTGCGCCACCGAAGAGTATGGTGCGAATGGTCGAGGTGTCGTGGTCGGCGAGGATGGGCGACTCCAGCACTTGCAGGGGCATTGAGGGTACGCCACCGAAGGCATTGAGCTTTTCTTTTTCAATTAAACGAATAGCGTCGTCCGCATCCCACTTATACATAAAGACAATCTTACTGCCCATTATCGTGCTGCCACAGAGCATGGCCAATGAGCCAGTAACGTGAAACAGTGGCGCGCTGATAAGCTGGCCCATTTGCTCAGAGGGTTGTACCGGCTCGCGACCGTAGCGGTATTCAACGCGTACCCGCAAATAGACGCCGCTGAGCTGATTAGTGCATATATTGCGGTGCGTGTTAATCGCACCCTTGGGCCTGCCGGTAGTGCCAGAGGTGTAGTAGATGCTGGCATCATCGTCCGGCTCAATCGCAATGTCGGGTAGGGATTGACCGCTATTGAGCGCAGCCATCAGTGTGCTGAATTCTTCCACGTTGGCGAGGGGGCTAGCGTCACTTCTGACTTTAACGATGTGCTCGAGTGTTGGGATGCGGCTGCGAGTATCAGCCAGCATTTCGGCTCGTTGCAGATCGGTGAAGACCAGCCGCGCACCGCAGTGCTCAAGCGCATATTCCAGCTCGGCCCCCGTCCACCAGGCATTAAGCGGCACAATGACTGCGCCGATGGACACCGTTGCCCAAAAGATCACCGGCCACTCGGGGTAGTTGCGCATGGCCAGTGCCACCCGGTCACCCTTGGCAATACCGTAGTCCTCGATTAGCGCGTGAGCCAGGGCGACAACCTGCTGGTAGTGCTGCTCGTAACTGAGGCGCTGATCTTCATAAACCAGATAGTCGAGTTCGGCGAATTGTCGACTGTGTTCGACAATTGCCTGCAGGTGGGGGAAGGCATTTTTCCACACGGCGGTGGTGGTGCCACGAATCTCCACCTCCTCAATTTCAAAGGGCGAACCGGGGGCGGTGAGTTTTTTGTCGAGTAGCTGAAAGTCTATGGCCATAGTTAGTTTGGTTTTTTTTATGGGTTAAATTAGTGGAAAGTGGCGCAGTATTTATTTTATGCCCAGCATAATTGAGTGTTTGGGCTATGACAAACTTAAGGGTACTGGGGATTTGGCTGGTTTAGGCTTGAACCAGGCCCTTAAGTGCACGCTGTGCATATACCCTTTATGCGTAGAGGGGAAGAGGTAAAGTATGGGTGATGGCGTGTTGTCGCGAGGTGTGTAAAATGTTTGCTTGTGAAATGGCAGGCATTCGCAAACCGCAAATATTTCGCTGCTTGATTAAGAGCGAAAAAGTTAGAGGCGAAAAAAAACCTTTAAGAGAAAATCTTAAAGGTTTTTTCTAAATTTGGCTCCGCCTGCTGGGCTCGAACCAGCGACCCAATGATTAACAGTCATTTGCTC
>CAYWXW010000238.1:0-2929 GCA_964462265.1 uncultured Porticoccaceae bacterium
TACCATTCCTCGTGATAGTGCAAATAAGCTAGTTTTAAATTACAATAAAATTATGGGGATGTCAATTTGATTATAACTGAGACAGTGCTGACGCACGAATTAATTTTCATAGGTTTGGATATATTTTTTTGAATCATTTTTTATGCCTTGACACATTTTCCTCTGGTAGAATTAAATTTTCAAAGGTTGGAACTGCTCAAATGTCCTCCAGTTCAATTGTTTATGCATAGTTTGCCATTCCCAACGGTTGGGGAAAAAGCTTTCCAATTTTTAAAGCGGTCGCTGTCACATCAGCCGGAGTTGAAAGGGGGCTGACAGAAGTTTTTTCAGCAACGTATAGTTCAGCCAGGGATTGGCAATGGTATCACGGATAAAACGGTTTAAACCTCTTACCCCGGTGTCTTTGACAATCTTTGCCAATCGTTCTGAGTATCGAGTCAAAATGTTAAATAGATGGGCCAGGCGCATCAAATAGTGGTATCCCTTCATGGCATTCCAATTATATGAAAAACAGTGCTCGTAATGGTATCCATGGTGTTTCTCGACAAGGATGCCTGTTTCAATACACCATCGTGACCGGGCACCCAGATTACATCTCTCGTGAAGATTCTGCCGGATCAAGGGTTTACTGGACAACCACACATGCCGGCTGCTTTTTTCAATCCGCTGAACGGATTGAAAGTCAATTTCCTGCCAGTTTTCTTTACATTCAACGACGTGCAAAATCTGTCCATTTTTTCCATTCGAGCCAAAACGGTAATCAATATCGTTGGCCCATCTGAAAACCTGGTTTCTGTTGCCATGTTTTTGAATGTAACAGTTTTTTTTCTCAAGCCCACACAGTGAGTTAAATTCGGTCATTACGCTGGGCAACGAACCATCTTGCAATACAATCATGAATTGCCATTTATTTTGGCGACAAATTTTTGTCACCGGACCTGTGGCGTATAGGCCGTCTACCAGCAGCATGATTTTGAGACCAGGAAATGCCTTTTTCAGGCGTGAGGCCAATCGATAAAAGGCCTTTGTCTCACAGTCTTGTTTATCATTGCCTGTATCCCCTTGGGTATAGCTTAACACTTCACTCATCAATGGGATAGTCATCCCATTTTGAAATGCCAGGTTGGCTTCCAAAACATAAACATGATATTGGTGTTGTGCTTCACCCTCTTTTTGAATCTTTCGTTCCAGGCACTGGTCATCCCAGAGCCAGTTTCGCATGAATTTTCCAGTGCCATCAATCGCAATTGGATAACAGTTATCGATCAGGTATCGTTTGAATTTCTTTTTGCGAATCATTTGTCTGATCAATTCCAGATGGAGGGTTTCAATTTGATTCCCATCAATATTCGATAACAGGCGCTTTAATGTATCATGATGGGGAATGCTTTCAAGCTCTGGAAACAAAAATGTCAGGTTCTTCCAGAACATCGGCCGAGTCATCTCCCGGTTGGCCTCTCGGCCGGAACTCATCTGAAAAACAAATGTCAGTATTCCATAAATCATCAGTGAAGACAGTTTGTGCTTTATCTTTTTCGGATTTCTCGGGTCTTTAATTTTAGACAATTGCCGCAGCAGTACTGGCAACTTGGATCGAAAAATTCTTATTTTCTCTGCAACCGCATCATTACGGATCAAACGCTCCTGTTCAACGTTCTCATATTCACACTTATGGTTTGAGATCGTTGAATGAGAGTGCGTATGAAATCCCTTGGCCTTTTCGTCCTGGCGCAATTCTTTTTGAGCCTGTTTATACTGTTTTATTTGTTCTTTGATCTGCTCACGGTTGGGTCTGCGACTGATTTTGCTCATCCGGCAACCCTCCCAACTGTGTCTGATGATAAAACTTGTTGAAAATTATCCACAAGCGGGTACACATAGATTTTTTTCGGCGTTGTTTTGTAATTTTTGCCCTGTCGAAGAAGGCCCATTCCGCTGGTCATGCCAATATATTTAAAATTAGCCGCCTGGTAGCATGTCCCTGCAAAATATTGCGGATCAACAAAGGTCTCCAGCAAAACCGGTTGATAGTTCCATCTCTGCTGCCAATCCTGGGCCAGGACTCTGACAACTTTTCCCAGAACATGACTTGCCAGGTACCTGACCTTGACCCAGGGAAATATTAAAAATCGATTATTATTGACAACAAAACCCAGATTTCTTAACCGCTCGTTAGGGCTCCAACCGATCCATTGATCCCTGGGGGTTATTGCCTTGGCTGCCCCTGAAAAAAGAAGGCATCCCAGCAATTTACCTGGTCCCTCAATAAAATACCGAAGAAAACACCCGAAAGGTTTTTTATAGCCCAGATAGTGGTGGCGGCGCATGTATTCATTGAAAAGCACGGTCTCTTCTCTATCCATTGCAACCCGGAGGTTAATGGGCCCTATATCTGTAAGTTTGCCCTCCACAGGTTTTTGAGCAGGGACCCTAACCTTTACCACCTGTTTCTTGCGTGGCTTATAATTGATATCCCGCGGGGCAGGTAATTGTATCAATCCTCTGGCATCCAGAGTTTTGAGCAACTTCAGGCAGGCATCCACCTTGTTGCTTCCCGAAGCGGTATACCAGCCCAAATGTTCACACACCGTATGAACCAGTTCTTTTCGGCTCAAACTGGAAAATGTCTTAACCGTCTCACGAATTTGTTCAAGTTCTTCTGTTTTGATCTGCCTACCACACTGGACTATCATGACCCCCTCCTTTTTTTAAGTGTATGCCTCTTTGGAGTCCAATGATTTGACAACCCCATACTACACTTATCAAAAGAGAAAAGGTTTGTCTATAGCATCGTTGCGACAAAAAAAATTTTTATATCTGTCAGGAGCTTTGGTATTATTGTGTTTCTGATTTCATGCATCAGCACTGGCTATTTATTCATGAATGATAATTCATTCAATGTTTAATTCCGGAAACCGGATTGATCCAG
>CAYWXW010000239.1:0-2332 GCA_964462265.1 uncultured Porticoccaceae bacterium
AGTCGTGGCCACACATTTATTCAGACTCCAGGGCTGCAAATGCAGCCTCAACACGGCTTGAATCTGATGAGTAGATCGTGTAGCGACCAACCGTTGTAACGTCGGCAGGATCAATGTACTCAAAACCACCGTAGTAGTTCAACGCACGTGCCTTGCTTTCAGACACAGCAACAATCGCCCCATCCGTATAGATGGTGCCAACAACAACCACCTTACCGATTCGCTCATCCAGACCAAGCTCTTCAGCTCTTACCGTCTTACCTTCTCGGCCAAGAAAGTCTGACATTGCTTCTTCAGCGTTTCGGATGTGGGTGATGACTGTTTCCATATGCTCGGCTCCGTTAAGTGATGGGGTCATAATACCCTAATCTACGATAAGGTCAACCATTGGTCCAAATGAATTATCAAATTTAGTATGTCGTATTTGCTGGGCAATTGGTGTACGCTTAGCTCTCTGGAGGAGGAGCGCTTGCCGAGCCTCGTGCCGACGGTCCTCTTCCTCCATAGCTTGTCTGTGATCAGCAGCGCGTTTGTCCATCCGCTTCTGATCCCAAGCATTCCAGATGTATGCTGATCCAAGAACAACAACTGTGAAACCGACACACACTAGATTAATAAGCATTGCGGGCGTCCTCTTCTTCTCGTGCGACAATGAAAGGCTCTTCAATCTGATATGCTCGTGAGCCATATGCTGGTTCTATTGGCGACAAAAGATCGTCGTTCAGTTCCGATGCTTGTTTGATGTTCTCGCAAAGCTTCTCAACGAGCCACCCTTCTTTGATGGCAGCGTAGTGTGCGAAACGGAAGCCGTTGCTGTCTTCAGCAACTACGTAGAAGAGTTCTTCTGTGATTAGCCGACCATCTTCATCACGACCTGCTTCAACCAGATCTGATCTAACAAAGAATGTATATTGTGATGCGTCCATTTGTCTCTCAGTTCATTAACTTGAAGACTATTGTACCCTATTAAGAGTTGGGGTCAACAGGTTCGTTGACTTGATCTATAATCACATTAGCCCCAGCTTTTGGCTCAAAGTAATGAAGACCGTTGACATCTTCTATGACATATACATCTTGCGTCGCTTCAAAAGACTTGGCTTTCATTTTGAATACTGTACCATTTGCTCGCTTGATCGTTACCATGCTAGCCATTCTTCTTCTCCTCTTCATCATCAGCAAACAACACTACTGTACCAAGGATGACAAAGAATGCTATCAGTCCAACCATAATGTATTCAAATGTCATTTGGATTTGCTGCTTGAGGTTGAGAGGGTTGACTTGATGTTCCAACCTCGTCCCATCATCACTCCACGACGAACCCAAGATCCGTTTTTGCGTAGTGTGAAGTACTCAGTCATCAATTTGTGAAATCCCTGAAGCGTGTTGCCTTGTGAGTCCCTCATCTCCATTGTGACAGAGATTCGTTTCTCGTTGTCGGTTAAGGCTATGGATCCCCATACCTCAATATACTCATTTACCGCAACTCTAACAACTTGGTTATCAATCACAACGTGTACTCCTCTTTGTTGATTCGTACTGAGTTGATTGATTCCACTTTGAAAGTTCGGATGATGACTTTATCATTTAGTCCACCCTGAGCACCTTCCTTCTTCTCAAGATCCAATCCTTCAATCTCTTGAGGATCAACTTCCACACCATCCAGCGTGTAGTGAACATCACCAGCGTGGAGAAAGATGACTTCCAGATACTGATTACCGTTGTGCTCAACAAAAGGAGTGTTAGGAATACGAGTTCCCCACTTGCGAGGTGACAAGACAAACGATTCAGGATTCTTTCCTTCACCAACCAGGCGACGTTTAACCATCGCATCGTAACCGTTGACTTTCTTATTTTGAAACAACATCACATTCGCACCAGTCATGTGCTTTTGAACACGACCTTGATGTGGGTTGGATTTACCGCCTTTCAGCTTAGGAGTGGTAACAGTATCAATGCCGATAGGAGTCATGCCGTTGATATTGTCGTTGATTAGTTCTTGTAACATCAGTCTTCTCTCAATGATTAACTTGAAGCCATTATCCCCTATTTGAAGTTAGGGTCAACATGTTTATTAATTAGCTCCAACCAATAAACATGTACCAAAAAGGAATTCCTTCACTGCCATCAATAACATTGTTGTCATCCACCAGCTCAAAAGTCTCCGCACCGGTAGGTGCAGCATCCGTGGTTTCCAGCCGGTCGGCCAGGGTCTCCTGGCAGATATAATCTCCGTCACCTGGTGCAACTACGTTAAGCATACATTCGGGCGTGATGTCGAATTCGGGACTTAAGCCAATATTGCCATTGTTCCTGTCTCGCAGGCGAAACTGA
>CAYWXW010000239.1:2342-2916 GCA_964462265.1 uncultured Porticoccaceae bacterium
AGTTCCTTTTTAATGGCCGCTTCACGTAGACGAGAATCGTCAGTTGTCTGCTTGCTGAGGATAATCAATGAACGTTCTAGTTGATCCGTCGTTGCGCCTTTCAGGGCTTCCAGCATTGCTTCTTCGTTGTATGGCATCTGACTTATCTCTTGATTTGTTTTTAAAGTGTACCCTAATTAGGGAGGAGGTAAACGATTAAATGTCTTTGCCGAAGAACCTCCATATACTAACCCGACTGTCAATTTGCGTGATGCTTTCAATCTCTTGGTGGTTCAAGTATATGTGCTTGTCGCTACCAACTACTCGCCACGCAACTTTAACGAGTGTACCGCTTTGTGTAGTTGTGTCAAACTCGTAGTACCATTTAGAAAACTGGTAGCCGCTTTTGTAGACTATATTCAACTTGAACTTTGACCTCAGGAGTGTTAGTCCAATGAAGTGTGCTTGTAAGTTGTAGGCAGCAATCAGGGCGATTACTACCAAGGCTTCTGTTGCTGGTGTAAAACTCACAACGCACCTTTTTCAGTCAACATTGCGATGCCAGCGATTGCGATAACGATTGTGAAGTAGATAG
>CAYWXW010000240.1:0-2863 GCA_964462265.1 uncultured Porticoccaceae bacterium
CATCACCACGCTGTTCATTAACTTAAAACAAAATAAAATAAAGGAGTAAAACATGGTATCAAAAGGGAATATTACAAAGAAATTTTTAATATTATAGAAACAACTAATCGTGCTCTGACCCACTTATTTCTGTACAAATCGAATTAAAGGGGTCGGTGACAAATAAGAATCATTTGTCACCGACCCCTTTTTGGAAGTTGACAACCCCCACCATGTATTCCAACCTTGAACAAATAATCATAAAGGAATTCCTATGCGCCTAATAACCGCCACATGGCCCGAAGTCGAAGCATATCTCGAAAAATCAAAAGGCATCATCGTGCCCATTGGCTCCACCGAGCAACACGGCCCAAATGGCATGCTCGGCACCGATGCTATCTGCCCCGAGACCATCGCCTTTGGCGTCGCCGAGTCTATCGAAGTACTGGTTGCACCAACCTTGTCAATCGGTCAGGCGCATCATCACCTCGGTTTTCCGGGAACGATCGCGTTACGGCCCAGCACCCTGCTCGCGGTAATAGTCGATGTCGTTCACTCACTCTATCGCCATGGCTTCCGTCACATCTATTTCCTCAATGGTCATGGCGGCAATGTTTCTACCATCAATACCGCGTTTCAGGAAATCTACGCTCAGTCCACCTTCGGTGAAGCAGCCTTATCGGACCTGCGCCTGATACTTCGCAACTGGTACATGGCCGAAAGCGTTGGCAAAATATCGAAAGAACTGTTCGGCGACCAGGAAGGCAGCCATGCTACACCATCGGAAGTTTCACTAACCTACTACGCCTATCCAGAGGAGATAAAGTCCGCCACTATGTCACCTACCATTGCACCGAATGGTAACATTCGCGATGCCGACGATTATCGTGCTCAGTTTCCAGATGGACGTATCGGCTCGAATCCGGCACTGGCGACAGTGGAAGCGGGCGAACGTTTGTTTAAGGCATGCGTGGCTGAGGTGATTGAGGATTATGAGCGGTTTGTTTTGGGTTGATGCATGGGAATGAGTAATAAAGGGGACGGAGGGATTTTTCGGCAACTGCTCCTGCGTTGCTCTACTACCTACGTCCATGTAGGCAACAATGACCAATCCTGCAATGAGGTTAGAAAATAATCCCTCCGTCCCCTTTAATCTGATTAATATGTGGGTCAGCAGTGCTCCTGTAAATTTATCTATCTTTCAAATGCTGATACGCAGGCTCTGTCGCAATTCTTTCATCCGTAATCGCGGTGCCTACCGTAAAGTGGTACATGCTCTGTAACGCCGTGTTCTCTATGCCCAGTATTTCGTGCATGGTGTCATCGAAATAACAACCAATGCCAGTGGCGCGTACATCGGCGGCTTCGGCTTCCAGGTACAGCGTTTGTCCAAGCATGCCGGCTTCCCAGAACAGTTGCCGATATTGCCAGGGTTTGTCCTGGATGTTGCTATCAAACTCTGCCAGCATACCGAGGCTGAATGCACTGTCGGCGGCAATGTCCTGGTGGCAGCTGATCGCACGTGCAGCGTTCTGGCTGTTGCCGATGACGAGCTGATATAAGGCCAGGTGATCGGGGGTGGTCGCCGGTTTTATCCAGTCAAATTCCGCACTTAAATTTTCACGCAGTATTTTTTCGCCAGTAGCTGATCGCGCCAGAATATAACACCCGGGTTCCATGCCTTCAACGCGATGTATAAATAGCGCCAGATGGATGCGCGGCGCGTGGTGCAGGCTGTCGAATGGCGGTGTATTCTGGCGTGGCAATATACTGTCGAGCATGCGATAAAAATTTTGTAAGGGCAGTGTGCTGATGCCGTCGAATGCCTGTGCGCTACGGCGTTGTTGAATAATGGTGGTGGCCTGTGCTGTTGATGGGCATGTCATTAAATCGGGCAAGGGCGGTGGCTTCCAGCCTGCGCTTTCGGTTTGTGGTTTGATGCAGGTGTTACTGATGTCATCAATCACCGGCCAGTCGATATGTGATTGTGGGCTTAGACAATTAGCCTGTCCCTGCCACTCACCCTGCCGTGCACAGGTGATGAGATTATCTATATTGACTGATAGTTGTTTTGCTCGTGTGTGAATCTGTAACAGCACATCGGCGGTTTCATGTTCGGCGTTGTTGAAATCGCTTTGTCGATCTAAACCTAATAGTCTGTTGATGTGTTGGTCGCTGCATGGCTCTAGCACTTCAATTTGCCAGCCCAGTGTTGCGGCCGCATAGCTAAATGCTGCAATGGCATGGCCGATATCGTGCTGGCAATAACGGTAAGCGCGTTCACCGTATTTCCAGGCTTCGCGCCAGTGGATGGAAGACAAACCAATCAGCAAACTATCGGCTGCGGGCGGGGTGGCGAAAGCGCAACGTTGTTCGAGACAATGTAAATAGCTGTGATAGTGATAAACACCAGCGGCAATATTGTCGATGCCGGATGTTATCAGATAACTTTCAGTGGGATGCAGGTTGCCACTGGATGGATTGTTACGCAGTGCCCAGCGAGTTTGGCCAGCAACTTTCCATGCTGACAGGCCCATGGCAAGTTCAAATAATGCGCCAATGGCATCGGCATCTATTATTGCGCTGGGGTTTTTATCGCGTTGGTAAAGGTCAGCAAAGCTGGCGTCAAACTGTGGTGTGGCCAGTGGCAATTCAATTTTCGGGCAGCCGGCAAATTCGCGAAATGGATTCGGTTGGCTGGCCCAGTCGAGGCCATCCGGGCCGTTGGCGTATTGTTGCAAACGGTGTTTGCTGCGCTGGTGATAGTCAGTAACACTAATCTTGCTGGGGTTCATTTTGTAATGCTGCGCTATGGTTGCGATAAGAAAAAATTAAAGTAGGGTGACGACAAATCATAATGCTCATGATATTTAATAGTCAGCTA
>CAYWXW010000241.1:0-2758 GCA_964462265.1 uncultured Porticoccaceae bacterium
ATGTCAAAATTTTGTCGACGCAAAGACGAAAAGCAGTTGCAGCGGGTGATTGTTCTCAAGGGTTTGGCGCGTGGCCATTGTTGACATTTCTTTGGCATTGCCTGGGCGACAATGCGAATATCAACCTGTGACCATAATAGATAAATTATTCGAGGGCATTTCAGTGTGAAAATATTGATTGTCGAAGATAACAAGGATATAGCCGAAAACATTGCCGATTATTTCGAGCCCCTGGGTCACACCCTGGATTTTGCAGCCGATGGGCTTGTCGGCCTGCACATTGCACAAGCCCATGCTTTTGATGTGATTGTGCTGGATCTCATGATGCCCCGTCTGGATGGCATGAGTCTGTGCCGAAAATTGCGCCAGGACCTGCATCTCGATACGCCAATATTAATGCTCACGGCCAAAGACCAGCTTGACGATAAGCTAGAGGGCTTTAAATCGGGGGCGGATGACTATCTGGTAAAACCTTTTTCGCTAAAGGAGCTGGAGGCGCGACTTTTGGCCTTGATAAAAAGAGGGCAAATGCAAAATCAGCAAACGCTGCTGAGTGTCGGTGATCTCGAATATGAACCCGGCACCTACCAGGCAAGCCGCGCCAACATTGCCTTAAAACTCAATCCTATTCAGCGCAAACTGCTGGAGTTTTTGATGAGAAACTCCGAGCGTGTGGTCACTCGACAGGAACTCGAAGAGCAGATTTGGGGTGAGGAGCCACCCGACAATGACATTCTTCGCACCCATGTCTACAGCCTGAGAAACGTTATCGACAAACCCTTTGCAACCAAGCTGCTGCACACGGTTCATGGCATTGGCTATCGGCTTTCATCGGCATGAGGGCTGGAAACGCGATGAAAAGAAAGAGTTTAAAAACCCGCATCATTGTCACAATCGTGTTGATCGTCACGCTTACCAGTACCCTCTTTGGTGCCACTTTGCTGCTCATGAAACAACGGCTGGAAGAGGCTACTTTTGGCAATATGGTGGCCGATCAGCTGCAGGTATTGCTCACCCAGCCCGATCCACAGGCCCTGCTGGCAAACCCCCTATTTAAAGACTGGCGCTTTTACCGGGGGCAAGATATTGCGTCCCTGCCAGCAGCGGTGCGCGCTTTGGGGCAGGGTTCACACCACAGTGTGCGCATGGGTGAAGGTTATTATCATGTGGAGGTCGATTTGTGGCAGCAGCAGCCGGTCTACCTGATTTACGATGTCAGCGAATGGGAGGCTCAGGAGCACGCCCTGCTAGAAGCCCTCGTCTATGGTGTGTGCGTTATTTTAATTGCCGCTATTTTTATGGGGGCCAGGGCTTCGCGCACTATTTTATCGCCGATTCGCGAGCTCACCGCGAGAGTTTCCGGCATCCAGCCGGGGCAGCGAAAAGTTCGCCTTGGCAGTGATTTTGAAGGCACTGAAATTGGTCAAATTGCCAGGGCGGTGGATGTTTATCTAGAGCGGCTTGATGAGTTTGTCGAGCGGGAACAATCTTTTACCGCAGCCGCCAGCCACGAACTGAGGACGCCTTTGGCTGTGGTGATGGGCGCGGTAGACGTGCTCGATGCCAACCCTCAAAGCGCGCCTTCGGGCAGAGCACTCAAGCGCATCCAGCGAGCCTGCGCTGAAATGCTCGCTTTTATTGAAGCCACCCTGCTCCTTTCAAGGGAGGAGGCCAGCGCTATTAACCAGAGTCCGCCGGCTAATATCGAAACCATTATCGAGGCTCTGCTTGAGGATAGTAAAAGCAAGCTGAAGGACTGCGATATAGCGCTTAAAACCGCCTACCTTTCAACATTGATCGTCAATCAACCGCAAAGCATTCTTCAAATCACCCTCGGCAATATTTTACGCAATGCCATAGAACACAGCTCTGGTGGCAGAATTGACATCACCCTGAGCGGCCAGAAGCTAGTGATTGCCGATACCGGAGAAGGGATTCCCGAGGACAAGCTGCCTTATATCTTTGATCGTAGCTACACCACTAAAGCGGGGGGCACCGGCATGGGTCTAAACCTGGTTAAACGTATTTGTGATCGTTTTGGTTGGGGGCTTGAGGTATTGAGTGCGCCAGGGCAAGGCACGAGTGTCACGTTGGTTTTTCCAGAAATGAGCGAAGCCTAGCGCCCCTTGGTAGAGGCGCCGAGGGCATAAACAGCCCGCAAGTTTTAACCATGTTTTTTGCGAATATTGCGTCGACAATCCTGACTGCCTGTCCGCCTTTTCGCGCTTAGAATATATCGCCACAATAACAATCAAAAGGAGAGTGATGATGCAAAACTTTGCCGAAAAAGTGGCCCGCTTTGCCCGGGCTGTAGAACAGCGCGATGGCCCGGCCTTCGCAGCCCTGTTTACCCCGGATGCTCTTTACCACGATGCCATTTACGGCGCGGTTCACGGTCGTGAGGCGATAGAGAAAATGATGGTCGATGACTGGTATCGCGATGGTGATCGCTGGCTTTGGGATATGCACGAGCCGGTGTGTGATGCCGCGCGGGGCTATGCCCGCTACGTCGCCAGCTTCACCTCACTCAACCGCTTTAGCAAGGGCCAGCGTGTGGTTGCCCGTGGTGTGGCAATGTTTGGCTTCGAAGGCGAGCTCTTTAGCAGCTATCACGAGGTCGCCAATGGCACCCCGGCGCTCTGGGATTTACAGGTGCGTGGTGAACACCTCGAACGGGTGGTGAAAGGTATTGCCGGCGAGCAGCGGGCGAGTGCTGCCCTGGCCGCGCACTATGTCGGCCCTGATGTTTGAGTGAGGC
>CAYWXW010000242.1:0-2741 GCA_964462265.1 uncultured Porticoccaceae bacterium
CGTCGTCGGGCGTCCTGTCTGGCAGGCCGTTGACCCGCGTGCAGCTGCCGAATCCATTCTGAGTTCCCTCGGAAGGACCTGATTTTGCTGTGCCCCTAAAGGCACACGCCAAGGATGTAGATCGATGGTAGGGTATTCCGGACTTTGAAAATCGCAGTTTGTGTTGAATTCTTGGGGCAGAGATACTCCCCAACGAACCTTTTTCTTCCTGTGGTTCGTTACCTCCCCCCGCCTCAGCAGCGGGGGGTCTTTCCGACCAGGGTTCGAAACGCATCTTGCGACATGTAAAGACGCAACTGTTGCACGAAATGCGGAATAGCCAGCGGATGCAGGCAGTAGTCTTGCGGCGACATCAGCATCCACCCCTGCCCCTCTGATCCGAATTCAACCAGGTTTCGGCTTGCAAGTGGCAGGTGTGATGCAAAGAACCAGACATATCCGCGAGGGCGTTCATAACGATTTGACCAGATCAAATCAGATGGCCTGATCTTCAGGCCGACTTCTTCACGGGTCTCGCGCAGGGCGCACTCCTGCGGCGTTTCCAAACCTTCGCGACCGCCACCGGGAAGATCCCAGTGCCCCGGATATGGTATGTCCGGCTTGCTGTCCCTCTTGATGACCAACAGGTCGGACCCCAGGAACAGGGCGAGTTTTGCACCCGAAAACGACAAGGCTCTTCCATTCTTCAGAATGTTGGACCGCTTGGAAGCGTTGGTAAGACTTCCAGCTTGGCTTTATATAGGCAGCCAGACCCGCTTCGGATACCCCTGCACCATGCCCGCCCTATGCCGTGACTGTCTGAATCCTCTTGAAACCCAACGGCGCTGCGCATCTTGCGGCAGCCCGCGGATCCTTTCTCACCCCGAACTTTTCAGCCTGTCCATCGCCCATATGGACTGCGACTCCTTTTATGCCTCTGTCGAAAAACGCGATGACCCGTCTTTGGTGGACAAGCCCGTCATCATTGGCGGCGGACGCCGGGGCGTGGTCTCCACAGCTTGCTATGTGGCGCGTATTCGAGGCGTGCGGTCAGCAATGCCAATGTTTCAGGCGCTCAAGCTCTGCCCCGACGCGGTCATCATCAAGCCACGGATGGATGCTTATGTCGAAGCCTCCCGCTCCATTCGCATGATGATGGAGGAACTCACGCCTGCAATAGAACCGCTTTCCCTGGATGAGGCGTTTCTGGATCTGAGCGGGACCGCGAAACTGCATGGCGCCCCGCCTGCAATCTTGCTCGCCAAACTGGTCAAACGAATGAAGGATGAACTGGGGCTTACCGGTTCGATCGGACTGTCGCACAACAAGTTCCTGGCCAAGGTTGCTTCGGATCTAGACAAGCCCCGAGGCTTTTCCGTCATCGGTCAGGCTGAAACCGCGGCCTTTCTGAACGACAAACCCGTGCGGTTGATATGGGGCATCGGCCCGGCAACGCAGGACTCGCTTGAAAAGGCGGGCATCAGGACTTTCAAGGATCTTCTGCGCTGGGACCGCAACGCGCTGAGCGCCCGGTTCGGAGCGATGGGAGAGAGGTTGTGGCACCTTGCACGCGGCGAAGACAGGCGGCGCGTCTCGGCCGACGAGCCGATGAAATCCATTTCAAACGAAACCACTTTTTTCGAGGACACCAGCGACCGTGAACTTCTTGAAGGGCATATATGGCGACTGGCTGAAAAAGTGTCTGATCGAGCCAAGGCGAAAAGACTGGCCGGGGGCGTCGTCACTCTCAAGCTGAAAAGGGCCGATCACAGCAGTCTGACGCGCCGGGTGGCGTTGCGGGATGCAACACAAATGGCCGATACCGTGTTTCGTACCGCGCGCGATTTGTTCCAAAAAGTTGGTGAAGATGGCCCTTTCCGTTTGATCGGGTGCGGGCTGTCGGATCTATGCCCCGAAAGTGAGGCTGGGAAATCGGGTGACTTGCTTGACCCCGATGCGCATCGCCGGTCCGAAACCGAACGCACAACCGACCGTATTCGTGCAAGGTTCGGCCCCGATTCAATTGTAAAGGGGCGATCCCTTCGGTGACAGAAAAGCCTACTCGGCCGCCAGCGCGATCCTGTCATATCCGATTTCCGCAATTTCCGAGACCACGTTTCGCAAAAGGTCGCGGAACTCATGAAAATCGGCCCGCGGTGTTACCGTCTTTTCATCCATGTAAAGCGCACGGTCTATTTCAACCTGAACCGCATGTTGGCAGCGTGACGGACGCCCATATGCCTGCGTGATATAGGCACCCGCGAACGGCGCATTCCGGGCCACTTTAAGCCCCGCAGCGGCAAACGCCGCCTCAAGTCTTTCGACCACTTCGTTGCTTGCTGCCGCGCCGAACCTATCTCCGAGAACGACGTCAGGTCTGGCGTTGGCCCCATGGGTCATGCCGTCCATTGCCTCGTGTGGCATGGAATGGCAGTCGACCAAAATGGCATTGCCGAATTGCTGATGCGCCTCGTCCAGAAGACCTTGAAGCGTATGGTGGTACGGTCGCCAGTATTTTTCGATTCGAAACTGAGCCTCGGACATGGACAACTTGCCACGATAAATCGCGCGGCCATTGGCAACGACGCGGGGAATGACACCCAGACCCGAGGCGACCCTGGGATTGTGCCCATACCTGCGCACACCTTCGATCAGGGCGGGGTCCAATTCATCCGGGCTTCTGTTGAGGTCGACATACGCCCGCGGCACCGCTGCCTTGAGAAACGGGGAACCGAAGTCCGGGGCCATTTCGAAAAGCAAAT
>CAYWXW010000243.1:0-808 GCA_964462265.1 uncultured Porticoccaceae bacterium
CTATCACAATGTCAGCTGTGATGTCATCATCAACATTATCACTAGCCGTAGCACCTAGTTCTGTATAAGCTGCACCTAGTACTATTTCCTGTGGATTTGCACCTACGAGTGCAATGACTGGTGCAGTTGTGTCTGCTAGAACATTCACATCTCTAGTTACTTCTACCGCAGGATTGCCTGCAGCATCTGATACGTTATAAGTTACAGTATAAACACCTGTATTATTAACATCTACAGCTGAAGCATCAATTACAATATTCTTAGTAATATCACCATCAATATTGTCACTTGCAGTTGCACCAAGTTCGATATATGGTGTGTTTAACAATATCTCTTGAGGATTTGAACCGACCAGTGTAATAACTGGAATAGTATCGTCTGCGGACACAACAACACTTCTTGTTATTTCTACAGCAGGATTTCCTGCCTCATCTGATACGTTATAGGTTACCGTGTATTCCCCTGCAACACTTGTATTTACATCTGAAGCATCTATCACAATGTCAGTTGTGATGTCACCATCAACATTATCGCTTGCAGTCGCTCCTAATTCTGTATAAGGTGTATCCAGAGCTATCTCTTGAGGATCTGCACCTACGAGTGTAATGACTGGAGGAGTAGTGTCTGTTCCGACAACATTCACATCTCTGGTAACAGTTTCTGCAATGTTTCCAGCAGTATCAGTTACATTATATGTTACCTCATAAGATCCCAATGTACTTGTATTTACATCTGAAACATCTATCACAATGTCAGCTGTGATGTCACCATCAACATTATCACTAGCAGTCGCACCTAATTCTGTATA
>CAYWXW010000243.1:818-1728 GCA_964462265.1 uncultured Porticoccaceae bacterium
TGTGGATTAGCGCCTACAAGTGTAATAACCGGAGGAATAATGTCTTCCACTACCGACTCTGTAAATTCTACACTAGCTGTATTTGTAATATCTACACCATTTACAGCACCAGTATAAGTCACTGTTGTAGCTACACTTTGTGTTGATGTAAAAGTATATGTACCATTGCCATTATCTGTAACTGCAGAAATGGAAAGCGTATTTTTACTTCCTTTACCAACTAGTGTTACATTAGCACCACCAGTAGTAATAAGGTCTCCATTGCTGTCAGCTAATGTAACTGTAATAGTGGTATTAGTGTCTACAGGCAAGAATGTTGGACTGGCAACCACTGTTGTGTTTATATTTGTTGCATCAGGAACTCTTAAGAGTGACAACTCATACTCATCTAAAATTGCCTGTATCTCTGCATCAGTATCAACATCCTCTGCCGTAAGACGTGCCACAAGAGCATTAATGTCATCAAGATTATCTGCAGTAACACCTACAACACCAGCATCTACATAATCTTCTATTACTGGAGCAGGCTGTGTCTGATCCTCCGCATAAGCCTTAATTTTATCTATAGCAATCGTTTGTGGATTATCTACAATAGTCTCTGTACTAGATGACCCTCCACATCCTGCAAAAAACAATGAACTCGCCAATAACAAGCTCACAAAAAAACCAAATCGTTTCATAGTACTCTTTCCTCTTAATATAAAATTTATACATTACGACTCAATGTATAAGCATATTCTATCATAATAATAAGTAAATATAATCACCTTTTAGGGTGATATTAGAAGAAAATACTAGTGCAATATCAAAAAAACAGTTGGCGCGAACGCCAATACCGGCGTCATCTCACGCCAACGAAACTGTGTTGTGTTCATCCACAGAAATAGACACGCAACTCGAGATACAGCTG
>CAYWXW010000243.1:1738-2740 GCA_964462265.1 uncultured Porticoccaceae bacterium
TGCAATATCAAAAAAACAGAACAAAAATTGTAGAACATATGAAGAAAGATACTGGTACCTATGTGTCCATACTGCTCTTTAAAATATCCAAAAATCAATGAAGGTATAAAGACAAGCATAGTCCATAGTGGTGTATGATGTACAAAATGCATAGAAAAAAAGGAGGGATATTGCTTTGTATTACTTGCACTATACTCTTGAATCATTTCATGAAAGCTAACTCTTCCACTATTATGATAAAAGACAATTAGAAAAAAAGAAATTTAGGATCGAAGTGTATTAACTCTAGATCAATAGCTCGTTGTTGAAAAATACTGTCATAGATGAGAACAAAAACAAGAGCAGCCGTATTGGCAACTCCATATTGAATGTTTATTTTATATTAACATAGTTTAATGTGGTCTTGAATGAACTATGCCCGACAAACTTGGCCATAATCTGCACATTAATACCCTTCGCTGCCATTTCAGTCAGCAATCCTTGTCTGAAGCTATGAGAGGTATAGTTTGGTCCCAAAGTGTCTTTTATGAACTTGTTGACTATAGTTATATAGCTTAGAGGATTCATGGAACTTTTTGGGTATCCTGCACGTTGAATAAGTTGATTATTTTCATCTTCTTCAAAATCTAAGTTTAATAAATCATTTTTGAATCGAGAAGATAGGTATAGTTTTCGCTGCGAATTTGTCTTTTGTGTAAAAAGAAATAATTCACCTTTTTGAAGTAAGCTTTTGACATCTTTTACTTTAAGGGTTTGCAACTCATTTAATCTGGCACCTGTGTAATACAAAAAGACAAAAGTTCTCAGTAAATTCTTCTTTGTATTTCGTCTAAGATCCTCTCTACCTCTAGTGTAAATCATCAGTTTTTTAAACTCTTTTGAGCTTATGCTTTCTTTTATAGTTTTCATTATAAAACCTCCTATATAGAACATTTTATAAGGTTTTCTATTGAAGGGTGTGGATTTATGGCTCTCAAACGTCGCTACAGCGAGAAACGTTAT
>CAYWXW010000244.1:0-2707 GCA_964462265.1 uncultured Porticoccaceae bacterium
GCGCAGTTTGAGTTCAGCCATACTTAAGATACGTCCTGGAAGCGAATATGGGGCGCAAAACGTTTTTCGATAATCCTCATCCCGTAGATTAATCTTAGTGTATTGATTTAGGAACACCCATGAGGGGTGATCAAGCCGTCATAATTATCAGTTATCAGTAGAGACACTTCCACAGAACGTCTGTACCCCGTCATAAAATACAGTATTTTCTCCCATGAGTTACTTGTTTTGGATAGAGACATGCCATTCTATGTCTTTTTAGCATACAGTCAAATCCCCGTTCCAATCGAATGAGATAAAACCTCCACAATCCGGATACCATCGCTTTTGCCTGAACAACTGATTAGGCTATACATTTACGTCCGGGCAGCAATCAATATTATAATGATAGGCGCATTACTAGACCAACGTTACCAAGTGGTTCAGGTTCTAGGGCAAGGTGGATTTGGTCATACGTATCTGGCACAAGACACCCACCGACCTGGTAATCCGACTTGTGTGGTTAAACATCTCAAACCTGCCACCAGTGAACCGGACTTTCTGCAAACCGCCAGACGTCTGTTTAATGGAGAAGCTGAAACCCTGGAAAAGCTTGGCACTCATGACCAGATTCCCCGGTTGTTAGCTTACTTTGAGGATAACCAAGAGTTTTATTTAGTACAGGATTTCATTGCCGGACATCCCCTGAGTGTGGAATTGGAGCCCGGTCAACGTTGGCAGGAAGACCAGGTGATTCAACTGTTGCACGAAGTTTTATCAATCCTGGAATTCGTCCATAGTAATCATGTTATCCATCGAGATATCAAACCGGATAATTTAATCCGCCGCGCTATAGATAACCAGCTGGTTCTGGTTGACTTTGGCGCGGTGAAGCAAGTCAAAATGCCATCGATTATGGCTCAAGCCGCCGTCAGTGACACGGTGGGAATTGGTACGCCCGGTTATATGCCTAGCGAACAGGGACAAGGTAGACCCCGTCCTAACAGTGATATTTATGCTTTAGGTATGATTGCTATTCAAGCGCTGACGGGGTTAAGTCCCACTCAGTTGGTTGAAGATCCGGAGACGGGGGAGATCATCTGGCAACAATATGCTCAAGTGAGTCAGGGGTTAGCCATTATTATGACGAAGATGGTGCGTCACTATTTTAAATATCGCTATCAGTCGGCAACTGAGGCGCTGCAAGCACTCCAGGCACTCACCCATCCTCACACACCCCAAAATTGGGCAGTCCTGGTTAACCATAAGGGGCGTTTTTATCTGACTGAAACGTTTCGTTTTCTGGGGAAACTGACAAAACCTGCGGCGAATGTATCCAATAACGCTAACCCTGCTAACCCTTCCCCATCTTCTACCATCCCAGCACCTCAATCCGCGAATTCTGATCAGAATACGGTAACGGTGGCGCCGGTGAATCGTTCCCGATCGCCAGTCGGTTCCTCATCTCACCCGAATCCGATTACTCACTCGCCTCGCACCTTATCCATATTAATCGGTGTCGGCGCGTTTACTCTAGGCGCGATCGCGATTTCGGGGATTAACCGATTATCAACTTCGCCGACGACGCCGCCAAATAACGTGGAACTTGCCCAGAATCAACTTCAATCTGAACCGACAACCCATCCACCTGAATCTGAATCCCCAAGCCATTCACCCCAACCTGAACCGACAACCCATTCACCCCAACCTGAACCCGCCCAGAGTTGTGTCATTGTTACTACACCCACCAATTTACGTTCCTTGTCTGGACGCCAGAAAACGGGGACTGTTCTGCAAAAAGATACTCAACTAACGGTAACCGGAAAAGAAGAAAACGGTTGGATCGAAATTAGTGAACCCGAGCCGGGTTGGATCTGGAAGCGCCGGACAAAAAATACTTGCCCGTCCAATTAAGGTGTTTTTCGGGTTAATTGGCTGATTATTGCTCTGGAGAATCGGTGTGAGTAATAAAAGCTCCATAATAGGTGCTAAAACGCCAGAATTCTATTACAGGAGCAATTATAAATTTATTAATTTTTTCTAAAATATAGCGTTGAATTGGTTCAACTCTGACAGAACTCGTCGCCGTCATGTCAATCGATGTAAATACTTTCATGATTTAGCCTCCAAGGTTTTCTGAAGAGAGCCGACATCTGTGTATCCCTGTCAGGTGGTTGCTCTGGGCGTGCTAGACGTGAGTAATCAGGGATAGAGTGCGTTATCTAAACCCCCTTATTTTATTTTAGGTTACATTCGTTACTTTTTTTTTCAATCTATCGACTATGGGGGAGCAGGGGGAGCAGGGGGAGCAGGGGGAGATAGGGGAGATAGGGAAGGTTAACTCAAAACTCTACCTTACCGATTGCCGATTGCCGATTGCCGATTGCCCATTCCCTGTTCCCTATTCCCTTGTCCTCATGCTCAACGTCAATGGTGTCCGGCTACTTAATTCAGCAAAATGGCGGATGCCAATTGAGTCAAAAAAGGATAAGTTTATTATTCAGCCGTTGAAAAATCAGTAATTTCACGTAGATAGATCGGTGGGGATCGGGAGTATTTTATGGTAAGAGATAAATACGCTTAAGTATGAGTATCAATAGGTATTGTGGAAAATACCTAAATCTTTATGGTCGCTTTATGGGAATTTAATAAAACCTATTAGATAATAGTCTGTAAGTCGAGGCGGATCTTGCATTGTGTTTAAATTTACGATTGTCATCACCACCTA
>CAYWXW010000245.1:0-2674 GCA_964462265.1 uncultured Porticoccaceae bacterium
AACGTCGCGTCGGTGAAAACCTCACTCGTGATCCGTGGCGCAAAGGATGAACCCGGCGTGCCATTCGATGTGCTTGAGGCAAGGCTGGCACAAGAGGCCTAGGAAGGTTTCTTTTATGCTGCAGCTCGCCTAGGATAAGCTACCGTTACTAGTTTTTGAGTTCGCGTTTTGGCAATCTATTCGTTCTTTGTCTATGGCGAGGGGAATATCTCGCTCACGGGGACCCGCGTCGTCGGCGGTGCGACTGTTCCCAAGACGCTTGATGGAATTACCCAAGGCGACGGTAGCCATCTGGTTGGCGAAACGCTGACCATCAATACGACCAGCACGACCCAGATTATCGTAGATGATAGTGGTGCGGAAACGAATTTTGCGGACAACGACGGCGGTCAGAGCCTTGATGCCGATGTCACCATTGATGGTGTGACTTTCACCGCAGGTGCGGGGATTGAAGCCGAATATCAGTTCGTTCTGCGCGACCTGGAAGGCAATGAATACACAGCGATTGCCGTCAACATCAATAACAGCAGCCCAAGCTATGCGACGATTGAGGCCATCACTTTTGTTGACGCCGTTCCACCGCCCAACACGCCGCTCACAATCATAAGCGCATCCGAAGGCCCTTCCAACGGAGGCCCTGGTGCGATCGACGTGTCGCGACTTGTGCCATGCTTTTGCAAAGGCACGCTGATCGCGACAGACCATGGCCTGCGGCCGGTTGAAACCCTCAAAGAGGGCGACCGGATTTTGCGCGCAGATCAAACCTTTGGCGCCCTGCGCCGTGTCTTTGAAGCGACCATTTCAAAGGAAGAACTGCGCAACAATCCCAACCTTTATCCGGTACGCATTGTCGCTGGCGCCTTGGGCAAAGGCCTGCCCGCGCGCGACCTGCTGGTGTCACGCCAACACCGGATGCTGATGTCATCGCATATCTCTGAACGGATGTTTGGTGTCCGCGATGTTCTGATCCCGGCAATCAAACTGACAGCCCTGCCCAGCATCTATGTCGAAAACCAGCTTACGCAGGTCACCTATTTCCACCTGTTGTTTGACCAGCACGAAGTGATCTTTGCGGAAGGCGCACCAACTGAAAGCCTGTTTACCGGGCCAGAGGCGCTCAAAGCCCTTGCACCCGCTGCGAGAGAAGAAATTCTGACGCTGTTCCCCGAAATTGCGCAGATCAACTACCGCCCGGAACCTGCATGCTTCATTCCGCCGGGGCGTCTGCAAAAGCAGGCTGTCGCGCGGCATCTCAAGAACGGGCAACAGGTTCTGATGTAGCGGAAATCAGCTTTTCCCGACCAAGCGACCCACCCCCCAAAACACGTCGAAACAGAAAAGGGCGCCCACTTGCGTAGACGCCCTTCCCTTCACTTGGCCCTCGGATCTATGCGCGAACAGATGATCCGGGGCTGGTGAGCCTTATTCGCCCCCACCCAATTGGTGGACATAGGCGGTGACTGCTTTGACTTCTGCCTCAGTCAGGCGCTCGCCCCAAGGGGGCATCACACCAAAGCGGGCATAGCGAACGGTTTCTTCGAGCGTGTCGACGCTGCCGCCATAAAGCCAGATCGCATCTGTCAGATTAGGCGCACCCAGATCGCGATTGCCCATACCGTTGTCGCCGTGACAGGCCGCACAGTTGTCCAGGAAAAGCCCCTCTCCGCCAGCGGCAAGGCCAGCGTCATGCTGCTGGTTGGAAATCAGACGCACGTATTGCACCACCTGATCGATCTCGTCATTGCTGAAGATCTCATCATAGGCGGTCATCTCGGAATAGCGCGCATCCCAGTCTTCCTCGTTCCGGATGCCATGGCGAACCGTGTATTCGATATTCTCGAAATCACCGCCCCAGAGCCAGTCATCGTCCAGCAAGTTGGGATATCCCACCGCACCCGCAGCACCAGAACCGTGGCACTGCGAACAGTTGTTGCGGAACACAGCACCACCGGCAGAGGTGGCAAAGCGTGCCAGCTCTTCGTTTTCGGACAAGGTGGTCAGATCAGCAGAGGCCAGTTGTGCCGAAATTTCGGCATTGGCTTCTTCGAACAGGGCAATGTCCTGCGCCACTTCAGCGCGTGTAGAATAGCCCAGCAGACCAGTGGTTGCCCTGCTGACCATCGGCCACGCAGGGTAAGCGATCGTATAGATGACGGCCCAGACGATGCACATATAGAAGGTCCACAGCCACCAGCGCGGCAACGGGTTGTTGAGTTCCTTGATCCCGTCCCAGCTATGACCAGTTGTGTCTGTGCCTGTGACTTCATCAATGTCTTTTTCAGTGTTGCTGCTCATGACTGCCGCTCCTTGGTCTTGGATTCGCCGGGGCGGTCCTCGTTACGGAAAGGGATGCTGGCGGTCTCCTCGTATGTCTTGCGGCTCCCTGGGCGGAAAACCCAGACAATCACGCCCACAAAGAAAAGGAACATCGCCAGAAGAACCCAGCTATCCGCGATTTCGCGAAGCAGAGAATATTTATCCATTGTTTCTGCCTCCTTAGCGGCTTGCGTCTGGGGTGAAAGTTGAGAAATCAACCGTCGTGCCCAGCATTTGCAGATAGGCGATCAAGGCATCCATTTCGGATACGCCGGGCTCACCATCAAAGTTGCGGATCTGTGCACCCGGATAGCGTTCGAGCAGATCGTCATAGGCGTCCGTGTTCGGATCGGCCTGC
>CAYWXW010000246.1:0-2648 GCA_964462265.1 uncultured Porticoccaceae bacterium
GAGAATACTTTTGAATGCCGGTAGTCGGCAGAGCCTTGAATGTTGACGGTAATCATATCCGTCATGAATTTCTCCATCGCCAGCTTTTCTTTCATAATGGGGTCTGACAGCTCGCCAATAACAGGTTTAATGAAATCACCTTCTTCACTGAAATCAGCCGTGCCCTTGTCTACCTGGTCAACCTCCATTGCATCATGGCGATGAGGGGTCGATACCGGAATAGCTTTTGCAGCGAGGGCTCGGGCTTCTGCTAATTGCGCAGCCAGCGCCTTGTTTTCTTCCTCTAGCTGCGTTGCACTAGCCGATAAATCTTGATTGCTTTTAAACAGGTCTTTATTTGCGGCAATGATTTCTTCGCGCTCTTGGTCTACACCGTCGGCTTTTACATCTGCTTGAGGTTTGGCGGGAGGGCGACCGGGAGTTTTCTTTTGCATAATAATCACCTTTCAGTAAGAGAATGCCCGCAGGATCACCAACGGGCTAGTCTTGATTAAATATTACGTCGCAGTAAACGCTACGCCTGTGCTTGCTGCCGCCTGGCCAGATACAAACCAGTTCGTACCATCGCTTACAACTTCAACCCAATCGCCCGACAATGCCGCACCTGCGGTAAAGGTGATTGTATCTTCGTTGACAGCCGCAACAACCAGGCCTGCTACAGTCGCGCTACCATCAATAAGATTGGCGCTACTGTCAGTATAAAGCGATACCGAAGGCCGAGAGAAGGCGCAGGTAGTGTGGTGGCAAACTCTGTAGCAGAATTCAATACCAGTGTGGAGCCTGACTGAGCAGCAGTCAGTGTGGATGCTGCGGTCAAGATTGTGACTTGTGATGCCGCGTCCAGCTTGGCTAGCTCACCAATACTCACAGTACTTGTAGTGCCGTTAGGGTTCTCGACGGTCATTTCAGCGTTCTTCGCAAAGCGTAAGCGTTTCGTAATACTTAGCTCGCTAATTCGTTTCCAATTCAACATGATAATTCCTCGTTGTGTAATACAAGCGACCCCGGAGAGCCGCTCATGGTTGTGTTGAGGTTATTGGTTAACTAATGACAGGGCGCGAAGGCAATGCGCCGCAGTTGACCGTGGTTACGGTCAGGCCAGCAGCGTTCCAGTAATCAGTGCCAGGGCGCAAACCAGCAGCAGCAGAAGTGCCGTCAGTCTGTAGCACCGTGTAAGCAAATGGAGCAATACCAGAGGGCAGTGTTGGGAATGTTGGATAAGTAATAGCGCCATCAGAGGTGCCATCAACGTCGCGCGCCAGAGACGAGAGTAATATCAATACCGTTTGTGCTCATAATAAATACCTAAATAGATGCCCGCCGAAGCAGGCATTATTAATAAACCAGTTAGAGTGATGTTGCTCCACTCTCAATGACTGCCATCCATCCATCATTTTGGACAAATGCCGCGCTGTAGAACTTAGCGCCGAGATAGCCACGCTGCCCAAGGGGGTCGTTCTTATCCTTTTGCGACGTTGGAATATGGATAACATCGAACGAGTCCATGCCGCGCAATGCGAGGTTAGCCCATGCGTTCTTGCCAACATCGATATAAGGGTAAACATCGATATTAGATCCGCTTGTGGACAGCATACCTGTTGAGCCTACAGCCGCGCCAGAATCAGGGATAGAGCTAAGCTCAGGGCTAACGATAAAGCGATATCGGTCAGTCGAGCCAATCTCCATAGGATGCAGCGACTTCATGCTGCCGTACTCTGAGCAAGCCTTAAAACCTGGTAGTTCGCGGACATCGTTTTCGCAGTCGGTATGACAGAAAACGATAAACGCGGCCTCAACAGGCGAGGTGTTGAAGTCGGCAGACGCCTTAAGAACACTTGTGACGAGATCGCCGCGATTACCAAGAATGGATCGTGATACCTTGCGCAGAGTGCCCAGGCTAATGGTTTCATCAACAGTAGCGCGAGATGTGCCGCCCGAGTAGAATTTATTGGTACAGCCTTTCAAAGCGCCGTAGTCAATCATTTCTCGGACTAAGCCCATGCGCTCACCAGCCTGAACCTTCATCTCATCGGGGATTTTATCCTCGTAGAGATCGGCGGTTTTGTCGGTGTACGAATACAGGCAGGCGTATTGCTGCAACTGTACAGATACATCATCAGGCGCTAGAGTGTCGGCAGTAGGTGTTACGCCTTCATTGACCTGGTGGCCAACGGCGGTAACGCTCCATGTGTTTGTGCCAGCAGCAGTGCCAGCAGTGCCGCCATACGGCACCCATCGTCGATAGACAACGGTGTCGGATTGATTCTTGCCGATTTTCTTTTGATCGCCAGAAATACCGAGAACCAGTCGAGGGACTGCGTGTTTAAGGATTTCGCCTTTAAGTTTGCCTACGCGGGGGGTTTCGGTGGTGTATGCTTGCATACCCATAATGTCTTACTCCTGTTTTAGCCATCATTATATCCGGCTAAAAATTCATCGTGCTCAGAGGGTTGAGCCTTCGGCGCTGGCGTATTTGACCCTTTAGTGGGTGCCACTGCGCGTTCTAGCTTACTTTGTTTAGCTTGTCTCTGGCGGCTCTGAGCGGTCAGATTGGAGTTTGAGGCATCTTGTCTTTGCTCCCAAAGGGTTAAGACTTTTGATGCGTCAGTTACATTATTGCTATTTAATGCAAGGTCGATTATATCGTT
>CAYWXW010000247.1:0-1105 GCA_964462265.1 uncultured Porticoccaceae bacterium
ATGCAAAGCCAGACGCCAAGTCAACAGCCAGTCAGGACGCCAGTTCTGCCAGTGACGCAAACAAGCCTGAAGAGGTGACTTTTGCCTCCCTCAACTTGTCCGCACCGGTTTTAAAAGCCGTTAACGAGCTGGGCTACGAGCAGCCTTCGGCCATTCAGGCTCAGGCTATTCCTTTGTTGTTAGGCGGTGGCAATCTACTCGGAACGGCACAAACCGGTACGGGCAAGACGGCTGCCTTTGCACTGCCCTTGCTGAGCAAGTTGAAAACTAGCCAGCAAAAGCCGCAAATTCTGGTGCTGGCCCCAACCCGCGAGTTGGCGATACAAGTTGCTGAGGCCTTTCAAACCTATGCCCGCCACATGAAGGGCTTTCACGTCCTGCCAGTTTACGGTGGTCAGGATATCAGCGGCCAACTCCGCGCTCTGCGTCGTGGCGTAGACGTTGTCGTCGGTACCCCCGGGCGTTTGATTGATCATATCAACCGCCGCAGCCTCGACCTCAGCGAACTCAAAGCGGTGGTGCTCGACGAAGCTGATGAAATGCTACGCATGGGCTTTATTGACGATATTGAAAAAATTCTTAGCAAAACGCCGGACAAGGCTCAGCGGGCGCTATTTTCAGCCACCATGCCCGCGCCCATTCGCCGAGTTGCCAATACTTATATTGGCGATGCCGCAGTGGTGCGTATTGCCAATAAAACCAGCACTGTTGAGAAAATTTCTCAGAGATATCTGATCGTCAACAGCCACCAAAAACTCGATGCCCTGACCCGTATTCTCGAAGTTGAGGACTTTGACGGCATCATTATGTTTGTGCGCACCAAGTCGTCGACGGTAGATCTGGCCGAAAAACTTCAGGCCAGAGGCTATGCCGCTTCGGCTTTGAACGGAGACCTCAACCAGGCCCTGCGCGAACAAACCATTAACAAACTCAAAAAAGGTGTGCTCGATATTATTGTCGCCACCGATGTTGCCGCTCGTGGCCTCGACGTTGAGCGTATCAGCCATGTGATTAATTACGACATTCCCAACGACAACGAATCCTACGTCCACCGTATCGGCCGTACTGGCCGGGCCGGGCGCGAGGGCAAGGCAATACTTTTTGT
>CAYWXW010000247.1:1158-2645 GCA_964462265.1 uncultured Porticoccaceae bacterium
CGGGCAGCGTATCGAACGCTTCCAAAACACGATACTCGAGACCCTTAAAAAACAGGATCTCAGTAGTTTCCGTGAATTACTGGCAAAAATATCTCACGACAACGAGCTGGACATTGCCGATATCGCCGCAGCTCTCGCCTGGCAGGCACAAGAAAAAACACCGCTCTATCCCTCGATAAAATCGATTAACACGCCAACTGAAAAGAAGACCGACAAACATAAGGGCCGCTTAAAAAACACCGAGAAGAACAAACGCCCCCAGCGCGATACTTCAAACAGTAGTCACGATGCACCTCGTCGCGACAAAGCCCCGCGCAAACCGAACCCTAAAAGCGCTGGCGGCGACAAGCCTATCTCCAGCTTGCGTCAGCACCCTGATGTTGAACTGGTGCGCTATCGCATTGAAGTGGGTAGCGACCACGGCGCATCCCCCGGTGATATCGTCGGCGCGATGACTAATGAAGCCGGTATTGAAAGTGAGTTTATCGGTCACATCGACATGCATAGCGAGCACAGTACAGTCGATCTGCCCGATGGTATGCCGAAGGAGATCTTTCAGCATCTGAAACGTGTCAGAGTACGCCAGCAGGCGATGAAGATTGAACAGGTCAGTGGCCTGGGTGATAAAAGCCGCAATAAACTGGAGCTCAAGCGCACCAATAAAAAACGCCCTAAAATTGATAACGCTGGCAAAAAGCGTGGCGATAAAAAGCCATCGCGCCAACCCCGTGCACCCAAGCCGGAAGACTTCACCTAAATCAAGCCTGCAAGTCGCTAATACAATGCCTGATGAAAAAATAGAGTTCAGGCATTATATTTAGCGACTCTTGCAAGCAATAAAAACTGGAGAAAAACCATGAGCACCTTCCTGACCAATTCAAACATCATCGCCCAGCGTTTTGGCCCCATTCTTGGGCGCATGTTATTTGCGGCGCTTTTTATTCCCGCTGGCGTAAACAAAATAATCGGTTTCTCGACCTTCTCCGGCTATATGGCGAGCAAAGGTTTACCCATGGTCGATGTGCTTTTGGTGCTGACGATTATTATCGAGCTGGGTGGCGGCCTGATGTTGTTGCTGGGCTGGCATGCCCGCCTCGCTGCGCTGACGATTGCCCTCTTCCTGATACCGGTCACAGTGATTTTTCACCCCTATTGGAATATCGAAGATGCTCAACAGATGATGACCCAGCAGCACATGTTTATGAAAAACATGGCCATCATCGGCGGCCTGTTGTGCATGACCGGCTTGGGTTCTGGCAAGTTTAGTCTCAAAGCGGCCAAGTTCTCTTAATAAAGGCTCTCTTAACAAAAGTTCTCGTAACAAGGCTTCGTTTAATCCTTTTGCAAAGACAAACCAACACACCTGCGGCGCTGGCTTCAAGCGCCGCAGGATAAGCCCTTGCCACAAGCTCCTTACCCAGCCCGTGTGAATACTCCACCGGCTAAAGCCGGTGGCTTCGGGTTACGGCTAAAAGCCGGATCGATCG
>CAYWXW010000248.1:0-2599 GCA_964462265.1 uncultured Porticoccaceae bacterium
CGCACCCGACACATCAGTAATAATGTAACGAGCATATTTTTCGTGAAAAAAGCTTGCAACCTTGGACGGCGTTTTCTGCAAGGCACGTAAACCAGAGATGACCTTACGTTTCAAATCATCTGGCCCAGTAATTGTTTTGCGCCCGACTCGCTTACTTTTCACGCTGTTCCAAACAAGTTCACTTGGATTCAACTCGGGAGAATAAGGAGGCAGAATAAAAAGACGCAAGTTACCGTCTGTACTCTCGATGTATTCGCGGACCTTCTTGGCTTTATGAACCGGATGGCCATCGACTATCAAGAATACCGGTCGTCTCGAATTGTGGATCAGCCGTTTTAAAAAATCGACGAATCGTTCGGCATTGAATCGCCCCTTGATCGTCATAAACCGTAGTAGCCCTCGCGGACTAATAGCCGAGATCATGTTGACACTGAACCTGGCTCCTGTGCTGGTGACAATTGGAGTTTGTCCTTTGGGGGGCCAAGTCGTACCGCTGTGATAGTCCGAGCGGATGCTGGCTTCGTCGCCAAAATAGATATCGGCACCGTTCTTGCGGGCCAGTGCCTTGATTTTGGGAAACTCGTTCTCAAGCCACTTGTCAACACGCTCAGGATCCTGTTGGTAGGCCCTGTGTAGCGGCTTCTGAGGTGACAGTCCCATTCTCTTGAGCAATCGGCCCACAGAGACCAAGCTGAGTTTGACCTTGAACTGAGACCAGATCAGCTCTCGGACCATCTCTCTTGTCCACAAAGCAAACTCAAATTTCAGTTGCAGCGGGTTTCTGGACGTCACGATGTTGTAGATTTTTTTGATTTGCGTTCCGTTTAGCTTTTTGGGCCTGCCTGGTATCGCTCTGGTTCTTAGCGCCTCGGTGCCACCTTCACGATACTTGGCAAGCCACTCATAGATACAGGAACGATGGAATCCAAGCGCTTTTACGACCTGCTCTGGACTCTGGCCCTGTTCGACAAGTTTTACTGCTCGGATTCGAATGTTTTCTCTCGTTTTGTGATCTAATCGGCGGCCGTCAAATTCGTTTGTTTTCATACACCCACTATAGCACATGTCGGCTGTATTTTGAACTTATTAGTAACTCCTGTGTCAAGAAATTATGCGTTTGCCGATTCACTTGCTTTCTAAAAAGACGTTGGTTTTTTAGATCGTTTTTTCTACGGGAAACGATTTGATCCCTCAGCCCCAGGTGGCACTGATCGGGCGTAACAAAGTCAATACCGGAATGCAAATGCTCCGTATTATACCAAGGAAAATAGCATTTAAAGTATCCAACCGCTTGCTCTAGATCCAAAAAGCGGCCAGGGTATTGAGGAGCCCTTTTAACGGTACTGAACATCGACTCCACAAAGGGATTATCATTGGGGGTCCGTGGTCTGGCGAAAAATTGAGGTATATGGTGATCCTCAAACATGGCTTTGATTGGCTTGGCCTTCATTTGACGTCCCCTGTCATTGAAGACTTCAGGGCGTTGGTCTTCAGGAAGATCTAAAATGTTTTCATTGATCAGACCTTCTTCTAAAAGATATCGGGCCTCTTCAGCGGTTTGATTCCAGCTGATTCGCCAAGCTATGGCCTTACGAGAATACTCATCAAGAAGCAAATACAGATAGAGAAAAATTCTTTTCTCGTAAGTTGGCAAATAACTGATGTCCCAACACCATCGCTGATTGGGGCCTGTAAGTTCCTTACGAACTGGGGGAATTGAACGACTATTATGCCGGCGTTGAATTCCCCGCATTGCCATCAGATTTGCAGCGCGTAGAATGCGATATACTGAAGAAAAAGAAACGAAAAATATTTTCAGATCCCAAGCGGTTACGGTAAGTAATCGGTGGGATAAATCAGCATATTCTTCTTTTTTTGCCATCATCAAAACCGCCTCTGTCTCCTCTGGCAAGAGCCTATGGACTGGCTGCCTTGGACCTGGCTTGAAATTCTCAAGACTTTGGCCGTTTTCTCTTCTGGTACGCCATCTGACGATACGACGACGGTTAATTCGCCAGAAAACACAGCTTCGAGTTACGGTAAGGCCCTTTTCTTTGGCTTGCTCAATCATCAGGAGGATATCTATTTTTTGCTCCTCACAAAGCCAACGGCCTTTTATCTGTCCCACGAACCCCCATTCGTTTTTTTTCGAAGGATCGCCAACTCCACTGCCTGTTCAGCCAAGGCGCGTTCCTTTTCCTCTAACTCCTTTTTTAGCGCCTCATAATTTTCTTGCGGCACAGATTTGCGCTTTGCGCCAGGACGAGCACTCAAACGCTCAAGAGCCCCCTCCTTTACCTGTTCTCGGATCCGGGCCAGATCGGTGGAATATATTCCTTCACGTCTTAATATTTCTCCGACAGGGGCTTTACCGCTCTGGGATTCTAAATATATCTGAAATTTTTTCTCGGGGGACAAGAATCGTCTTTTCTTCTTTTCCTTTTGGGACGCTTTATCATCGCTTACACTCATGGAATGCTCCTTCCGTTTCAGGCGGCGATGGGCTAACTCCGGTCGCCCTACGGGCTCCCTCCGTTACCCCATCCTCACTATTAATACCATGTAGTGTAATTCAATCAACCTTTTGAGTCATAAATTC
>CAYWXW010000249.1:0-2577 GCA_964462265.1 uncultured Porticoccaceae bacterium
GGATGGATTCCCAGGCCCTGCCCACCCGCGAATAATTCAGCCGTCGCACGGCAATGGCGGCAAAAATAGCCAGCCCCAGGGCAAAATAGTAAAACAGCTGGAGCTTTTTTACCCAGATATGTTCAAATGTCAATCCATTTTCAAATACAGGGAGAAAAAGACCAATGGGTTTTACACCCAGAATCCCATTGGGGCCATTGGTAATCGTCATCCAGTTGTTGAGAATAATCCGGATGATTTCTCCAAACCCCAGGGTGACGATGGCCAGATAATCGCCGCGCATTCGCAGGGTGGGATACCCGACGACACAACCGGCAAGACAGGCAAATATGGCGGCAAAGGGCAGACAGACCCAGAAGCCCAGCCCATAGGTAACATTTAACAGAGCATAGGTGTAAGCACCCACCCCGTAAAATGCAATATACCCCAGATCCAGCATACCAGCCAGGCCCACCACCACGTTGAGTCCCAGACCCAGACAGATATAGAGCATGACATTAATGGCCACATCCGTGCCGTAGCGGCCTGCAAACTGGGGATACACCAACGCCGCTGCCAGGATTAGAACGATCCAGACCCAGGCGGGCAGGGCCGTTGCAGCCGTTCTTGCGCCGCTGGTCGCCCGGGTTACAGGGCCTGCAATAAATTTGAGTGAACCGCTGACCTTCATCACATAAATCATGAGACAGACCAGTGAGCCTGCCAGCAGATAGGTCCATACCGTTAGGGTTTTCTGGAAGGTCAGGGTGCCGTCTGCATGAATCCCCATCAACGGCCAGAGCAGCCCGAGGAGCCACAGCATGCCAATGGCATATTGTTTCCAGATTTTTTTAAACTCTTGTATCATCGATATTCTCGCCCATAATTCCAGTTGGTTTAAAATAAAGAACCGCAATCAGTATGATGAATGCAAACACATCCTTGTATTCGCCGGAGATATAGCCGGCCCCAAAGATTTCCACCATCCCGATGATAAGCCCCCCGATCATGGCACCGGTAATGTTTCCGATCCCCCCCAGTACCGCAGCGGCAAAGGCCTTGATGCCGGGCACAAATCCCATGTCATATTTGACCGACCCGTAATAGAGGCCATACATAATACCGGCGGCAGCAGCCAGCCCGGCCCCGATGGCAAAGGTCAAAGAGATGATCCGGTTGCTGCTGATGGCCACCAGGGCAGACATGGTCTTGTCCTGGGCCGTGGCCCGCATGGCCATTCCGATTTTGGTCTTGAACACCAGCAAATTGAGACCTACCAGCAGAATGGCGGTCAGGGAAACAATCAAAATCTGAAGATAGGAAACGGTGATCATGCCAAAATCAAATCTTCCCTGGAACAGCTCACTGGGATAGACCTTGTCGTATACCCCCTGGGTGAGCATCATCCCGTTGGAAAGAAAGATGGACATCCCAAGCGCAGACAAAAGCGCCGCCAGCCTGGAGTTTTTCCGCAATGGCTTGTAGGCAATCTTTTCAACCCCTATGGCAAGATAGGCGCAATAGGCCATGGCAATCATAAACGAGGCGGTCAGACAGATTACCGGGTGGGAATCCATGTAACCGATTCCGGCAAAATACGCCAGGGCAATGGCACCCACATATCCGCCGGCGGCAAAGAACTCCCCGTGGGCAAAGTTTATGAGCTGGATAACACCGTATACCATGGTATACCCCAGGGCGATCAATGCATACATCCCGCCCAAAGTGATACCGTTAATCAACTGCTGAATAAAATATTCCATTGTATTTAATTTTCTTACCGTTGCGTCGTGGGTGGACAAGAAGATGCGGCCAAGGCCACGGCCAAGGCCGCATCACTTTTTAACCAAATAAGCTGATCTAAATTATTTGATCAGACCATTGACCGGTTCCCAATAGGGAACAAACTTGCCGTCAACAATCTTATAGGCAATGTAGGAAGATCCGGAATCGCCATTGGCTGCAAACTTGACTTGTTTTGCAACACCTTTGAAATCCAGTTTCATCAATTCGGCTTTAACGGCCTCGGAATCGGTTGTACCGGCAGCCTTGATGGCCTTTAACAGGGCAGTGGCTGAATCATATGCATAGGTTGCATAGGCGGCAATGGCACCATATTTGGGCACATATCTTTTTTCAAAGGCCTTGTATTCAGGTGTAGAGACATCTGTGAACCCATAGGTCAGGTAAACCCCTTCTGCTGCCTCTTTTGCCACATCCATGTACTTGGGCTGAAAAACAGCATCCTGGGTCACAATCTGGGATTCCATGCCCAACCGTTTGGCCTGAAGGGTCATCATGGCGGCGGGAGAGTATCCCTGGAGGGACATGTAGAACACATCTGCATTGGCCCGTTTGGCCATGGTCAGTACTGCGGAAAAGTCTTTGTCGCCCTGGTTCACATGCTCGTGGTTGACCACTTCCATGCCCAGTGCTTTTGATGCTTTGGAAACGCCGTCGGCCAGTCCCTGTGAATAGGTGGTTTTATCATCCACAATAAAAATGGTCTTGGCACCCAGGGATTCTTTCATGAATTTGGCGGCTGCAGGGGCCTGATCATCATCCCGTCCGCACATTCTGAACATGTAGGGAAGGCCC
>CAYWXW010000250.1:0-2574 GCA_964462265.1 uncultured Porticoccaceae bacterium
GCAGGTCGACGGTGTTGAGTTGCTGTGTTTTTTCAGCAATTAAACCCAGGCGCCAACAACCGTTTTCGCTATAGCAGGCAACAAGGCTATTGTTGTCACAAAAGTTGTCACAAAAACCATAGGTCGACATACCCAATGTCCACAGCGGCGTAGCGAACTCTGCCTGCTGCGGGCATATTGCTTCAATGCTGTTTGCGCCTTCCCCTGTGTTTGCACAGCGATAAATATTCCACCATTCACTGCGGTCCGAGACAAAATACAAACGGCCATCGGGCGACCACTGAGCTTGAAAAATAGACTCGTCACAGCCACCAGTAATTTTTTCAGAGTTCGCCAATACACCGCTATTGCTTAAATCCGCTAGCCACAACTCGCTACCCTGCCAGGGCATTTGCGGATGCTGCCAGCTTATCCAGCTGAGTTGTGTACCGTTAGGGCTAAGGCGTGGGTAGGCGTAAAAATCGGCACCGCTGTGTAGTTCGATAAGTTTATGAGGTGCGTTTATAGAGAGCGCGGCAATAAAATTGCGTGGCTCACCTTGTGTTGCACAACCAGCTTCACCGCTTTGCTCGGCGATGCAAATAAGGCGTTGGTGTTGGCTGTCGTAACAAAAATCGGCAAAGCGCAGATTTTGATTAGCCGGGCTGATGGCCTCGGGTGTGGCCTCTTTGCTCCGCGTGTCTAGGCGATAAATACGTTGATCGCTTTGTTCGCAGAAAAATAAAAAACCGGCAACAACAATATAGGGCGTGCCGCCGTATTCATGCACTCGGCTACGGGCGCTGAAGGGCGCGGGCAGCACGTCGGTTTTTTCGCCATTGGCGCTGAGCCTGACAATGGCACTGCGCCCAGCTTCTTCTGGTCGCGCTTCGAGCCAGTAAAGATCGTCACCGTTGATATCGTCAATATCAAAACTTCCCATGTCAAGAGAGGGAGCATCAATCGCGGGCGCAGCACTGGCAACCTGCCGAGCACTGATGGGTGATACCCAACTGCCGTAAGCCGTGTTAGTTTTTATGTCGTCTGTCATTTCAGCCGCCCGCCATCTTGACGGTGTAACCTTCTTTCGTCAGCAGCTCGCTCACCTTGTCTCTATGGTCGCCCTGTATTTCAATAATGGCGTTTTTCACCGAACCGCCAGAACCACAGCTTTGTTTTAACTTTTTTGCCAGAGCTTTTAATTCAGCTTCGGGCAAGGGCACGCCGCTAATCGTCGTCGCTGCATTGCCCTTGCGGCCGCTGGTTTCCCGGCGGATACGCACAATGCCGTCGCCCGCAGAGTTGGCTGCTGCTTCGCTATCGGTGGTTTTAATACGGCCTTTGTCGGTGGAGTAAACCAGCCGGGAGTTCTTTTTCATGGTGTTATCGAATTCCTTTATGGCAGCAGAACAATTTTACCAATATGGGCATTACTCTCCATCAACTGGTGGGCCGCACTGGCCTCGCTCAGTTTAAATTCAGAGTGAATCACCGGTTTAATGGTACCGGCATTCAACAGTGGCCAGACTTTTTCTTTCAAGCCCGCCGCAATGCGACTCTTGTTTTCAAGGGGCTGGCTGCGCAGAGTAGAGCCGGTGAGTACCAACTGCTTAAGCATCACTGCACCAAAGTCGACTTCGGCCTTTGAGCCGCGCAAAAAGGCGATAGACACAATGCGCGCCTTCGGTGCCGTGGCTTTAATATTCTTCTGTATGTAATCACCGCCGATCATATCGAGAATCACATTGGCGCCTTTGGTATTTTCTTTAATACCTTTGACGAAATCTTCAGTGTGATAGTTAAAGGCTTTCTCGGCCCCCAGCTCTTCACACACGCGGCACTTTTCATCGCTGCCCGCCGTGGCAAAGACTCTTGCACCAAAGACTTTGGCTAACTGAATGGCAGTCGTGCCAATACCGCTAGTGCCACCGTGGACGAGAAAAATATCACCGGCTTGTAATTCGGCTCGCTCAAACACGTTGTGCCACACGGTAAAAAAGGTTTCCGGTAGTGCCGCAGCCTCTACCATCGACAAGCCAGTGGGTATGGGCAGACAAACAGACTGGTGAGCCACCGCATAATCGGCGTAACCACCTCCATTAAGTAAAGCGCAGACCTTGTCGCCAACAGCCCACTCGCTGACCTGCTCGCCACAGGCAACAACTTCACCGGCTGCTTCAAGCCCGAGTAAGTCAGAGGCACCCGGCGGTGGCGGGTAAGCCCCCTTGCGCTGAATAACATCGGGGCGGTTAACACCAGCGGCGGCGATTTTTATCAACACCTCTTCGGGGCCGCATTCGGGCAGAGGGCGCTGACCCAGTGTTAGTACTTCGGGGCCACCGGGGCTGGTGATTTCAATGCAATTCATGGTTGTGGGATTCATCAATAAGCTCTTTATAGAAAGGTTAAATAATGGTTTGGTTTTAATTCACGCTACTACTAAAGTCAAAGTGTACTCCAGCTTTGGCTCAATGCTTCTGCTTGTTTCAGGCACAAGTTGATCGCCTCATCGGCACCGTCTGGTGGGTACTTCCACTTACGCAAAGCACGCCTAACCAGGTTACGCAATTTTGCTCTTACGCTATCACGCACTTG
>CAYWXW010000251.1:0-2549 GCA_964462265.1 uncultured Porticoccaceae bacterium
GGATTGTGGTAAATGCTAATCATAGTGACCGTACTTAAGTGATTATTTAAAGGTTCGCATTGTAATGCTTCGCCCGAACGAGGGCCAGGTTGATGGCTGCTTGTATCGCTGGCCAAGAAAGATAAAACCCCGCTTCAAAAGCAGGGTTATATCTTTACAGCTGATGCTATCGAATGCTTGTTATTCGGTACTCATCATAATCGCTGCCATTTTGACCTTTTTACCCGAGCGGTTCGACCAGGCATGGTTGGTGCCGCGCTGAATCAATACATCGCCCGTTTTGAGCAGGGTTTCTTCGGTTTCCATCATCGAATAGATCTCACCCTCAAGGACAATAATAATGTCGGTGGTATTGGTTTGGTGAAATCCCGGGTGAGAATCGAGGCCGGCACCGGGTTTGGCTGTGCCGTCGGGCTCGGGGGGGAACTCGGCGATACGTACCATCATCGTACCGGGAATGGGGTCGAGGCTGTATTCACCGGGGCGCTCGCCAAAGTTGTCGGCAGCGTTATTCGCGGGTAGGGTGCCCATCCATAAATCGGCCATCGCCAATTGCCCCTGATCGGTAAAACCCTCCATGCCCTGACCACCGAAAAGGTCTGCACGGCCCTCGTCCTGGGTAAAAACTGACTGACCTTTTTCATTAACACCGGTGACGATTCTTCTGACTGCTTTCATTTTGTTACTCCTTAATTATTTTTTATTGGCTTTAATAATGCTGTGCTTATTAGAGCACAGCTAACAGAGGCCGACCAGATGCTCAGGCTTCGGCAGGCTATAGGGCTACCCGCTGGTAATGCGTTCAGGTTTACGGTAAGTTATGCGCGCAAATTTTTCTTCAAACGATTTATTTTCTGGCACAAAAAGCCCTATAAGAGGCTTCGCCAATCACGGCTCAAGCAGCCAATATTAAGACAGGAGACTCTTATGGACGTTGGCATTCACATGCTCTTCCAAAACCCCGGCAATATGACAGACCTCGCCGTTTATGACGCCGAGCTCGAAATCGCCAAGCTGGCTGAACCCTTAGGTTTCGACTCGCTGTGGTGTGTTGAGCATCACTTCACCGACTACACGATGTGCCCCGATGTCACCCAGTTTCTCAGCTACATGGCTGGGCAAACCAGTAAAATCAAGCTCGGCACCGGCGCTGTGATTTTACCCTGGCACGACCCACTTCGTGTCGCCGAAGAAATCGCTCTGCTCGATTACTATTCAAAGGGCCGCACCATTTTCGGTATGGGCCGGGGTTTGGCGCGTATTGAATACGACAACTTCCGTCTCGACATGAGCAAGAGCCGTGTGCAGTTCGACGAAAGTGCTGAAATGATCATCAATGCCCTGAAAACCGGCTTCGCCGAATACGACGGTGAAGTGATTAAGCAGCCTCGCGTTGAAATTCGTCCACGTCCACCGTATAGCTTTGACGATCGCATTTACTCGGTCGCCATGTCGCCCGACTCCATCGACGCCGGCGCCAACATGGGCACGACCATCATGTTGTTCATGCAGAAGCCTCTGGACAGCATGGCCGGAGAAATCAACCGCTATCGTGACCTTTTTCAGCAGAAGCACAATGCCACAGCGCCACCCGTGCTGTGCATCGACTTTGTGGTTTGTGATGAGAACGCCGACCGCGCTGAAGAGATGGCCCGCAAGTATGCGGCCGACTACTTCCACACGGCGGCTAACCACTACGAAATGGCGGGTGATCATTTTGAGGGCACCAGTGGCTACAACTCCTATGCCGAAGCCTCGAAAATGTTGAACGATGTTGGCGTTGACGCCGTCGCCCAGGCCTTTGTCGACTTTCAAATCTGGGGCACACCTGAGCAAATACTCGAAAAAGCCCAAGCGCGTAAGCAAGTTATCGGCGACTTCAAAATGAGCGGCTGCTTTAGCTATGCCGGTATGCCCTATGACTACGCCACCAAAAGTATGAGCCTGTTTGCTGAGAAGTGCATTCCCGAGCTACACAAGCTGTAGTTCGTTATTATTAAAAGATTTCTTGCGAGAATAAAAAATGCCGCGTCATTAGTGATGCGGCATTTTTTATTCTGATTTCCGACTGAAAATGCTTTTTACATGTCTTTTTATTGTCAGGCAAAGAACTTAAAAAAAATAAAAAACGCGACGAACATAGAAGCTAAATACACACCAAATGCCGTGCTGTAAGCTAATAATGATTCTATGTTTAAATTATTTTTAAGCATTCTTCCGGTAAAAAAAATACCAATAACAAACCATGGAAATGAAGAAAACATCGATACTTGTGAAATAGCCACGAAATCAACAAGCATGCTGGGGCCATATATAACCCCGATACTATAGAATCCAATTTTTAAACTCCGTTCAACAAGTTTTTCGGATACTCTATATGCTTTTAGAACAGGTATATAAATTGCCGTAGATATCGCCGCAATGGCTAAAAATACATATATAGTATAAATTTGCATATCTTATCTGTTAGGCAGATTTTGCCGCCGCATTGGCGCCCAATGGCAGATTAAATAAATTGACGCAATTAACGCCAAGAATCTGTTCTTTTA
>CAYWXW010000252.1:0-2527 GCA_964462265.1 uncultured Porticoccaceae bacterium
CGCTTACCTTCACGCAGCGCGTGACCGACCATGCGCGCACCGCTCATGCCGTAGGGGTGGCCAATGGAGATGGCACCACCATTAATGTTGAGTTTTTCGTTGGGGATGCCCAGCTGATCACGGCAGTAGATCACCTGCACGGCAAAGGCTTCGTTCAATTCCCAAACGCCGATGTCGTCCATTTTCAGACCGTTGGCTTTCAGTAATTTAGGAATGGCGAATACGGGGCCGATGCCCATTTCTTCAGGCCCACAACCGGCAACGGCCATGCCACGGTAAATACCCAGGGGTTCAAGACCGCGTTGCTCAGCGGCTTTACGCTCCATCAATACGCAGGCTGCCGCACCGTCTGACAACTGGCTGGCGTTACCGGCGGTAATGCTACCGCCTTCAATCACCGGACCGAGTGAAGCCAGGCCTTCGGCATTGGTGCTGGGGCGATTACCCTCGTCGAGCTTCAGGGTTTTCTCAACACTCGAGACTTCTTTGGTTGCCTTATCCATGACCTGCATGGACGCCGTGACTTCAACAATCTCGTCATCAAAAAGACCCGCTTCCTGAGCGGCTGCTGTGCGCTGCTGCGACTGCAGTGAATATTCATCCTGAGCTTCACGGCTGACATTGTAGCGATTGGCAACAATTTCAGCGGTCTCGAGCATGGGGATATAAATATCTTTGTGCATGGCGATCAGCGCCTGGTCGCGATTGCGATAGCTATTGGCATGCTCGTTTTGCACCAGGCTGATGTGCTCGATACCACCACCGACAACGGTGGTCATGCCGTCACAAATAATCTGCTTGGCAGCCGTGGCAATGGACATTAAGCCGGAGGAGCACTGACGTTCAATACTCATGCCGCTGACCGTATCGGGCAAGCCGGCACGCAGGGCAGACAAACGGGCAATGTTATAGCCAGTGGTGCCCTGCTGCAGCGCGCAACCCATGATGACATCGTCGATATCGGCGGGATCAACACCGGCCCGCGCTACGGCTTCGCGAATAGGAATGGCGCCCAACGTGGGGCCTTCGGTGTCATTAAAAATCCCACGATAGGCTTTGCCAATGGGGGTACGGGCACTTGAAACAATGACGGCTTCTCTCATTTTTCTAAACTCCTGTTTGGGTTAACGCAGGCCGATTAAGGACTACGTATTTTTATGATGCTTTGCTTTTCTTAAGAAATTTCTGGGTTTGCTGCCCAGCGTTGGTCAGCACACGCTGGCCTGCCTCATTTTCGACATCCACCCATGCGGCACGAATATTTTCTGGGGTGCGTTCTTCGGGGGCGAGGTAAATACCATCGGTTTCATAAATGCGCGTGGTGGCATAGCCTCCGGCACCGGCGGCGAGAATAGTACGTGTTGGCGCGCCGTCATCGCACAAGGTTAACAAACCTGTGGTCACCGCTTCGGGGGGCATTAATTCTTCGGCGCTTTCATCGGAGAAAATATCCGCCGTCATCCGCGTATAGGCCGAGGGTGCCAATGCATTGATATGAATGCCGTACTTATGCCCTTCGAGAACAAGAGTGTTCATCAAACCAACCACAGCCATTTTCGCGGCACCGTAACTGGCCTGACCAAAGTTACCGTAGAGACCACTAGCAGAGGTGGTCATAACAATGCGGCCGTACTCTTGCTCGCGCATCAAGTCCCACACCGCCTTCGAGCAATTCACCGAACCCATTAAATGCACTTCAACCACGGCGCGGAAGTTATCGAGATCAGCCTTGGCAAAACTTTTGTCGCGCAATATACCGGCGTTGTTAATCAGAATATCGACCCGGCCCCACTCGGCTTTCGCCTGGGCAACCATGGCTTCAACTTCGTCGTAGTTGGCTACATTGGCGCCATTGGCAATAGCCTCGCCGCCAGTGGCTTTAATTTCAGCGACTACCTGCTCGGCCAACGTAGCCGAGCTACCACTGCCGTCAACAGCACCGCCGAGGTCATTAATCAAAACTTTACAACCACGCTCAGCCAGCGCCAGGGCGTGGGATTTACCCAAACCATTGCCAGCACCAGTGACGATGGCGACACGATCATCAAAACGAATTGTCATTTTATCTCTCCAAAAATTATTATTTAGGTGGCGAACCAACTTAAAAAACTACGCTGCGAAAACCATATTTAACCACTCGGCTTTCAGTGCTGGCTTGTCTTCACCTTCAATTTCAACGGTAATATCCAGCTTAAACAGGTATTGACCAGGCTTTTTCTCGGTCGCCTCCAACAGCACCGCATTGGCACGCACGCGGCTGCCAACTTTAACGGGGGTTAAAAAGCGCACTTTATCGAAGCCGTAGTTCACGCCCATGGTGCGATTAGGTACGTTGACGCCAACACCCTTTTGTAGAAAATGAGCCAGCATCGACAGGGTTAAAAAACCGTGGGCGATGGTGGTGCCAAAGGGGCTATCTGCTGCTTTAACCGGATCGACATGAATAAACTGATGATCGAGGGTGACGTCGGCAAAGTCGTTTACCTGCTGCTGATTAATTTCAAACCAATCGGAAGTACCGCAGTCA
>CAYWXW010000253.1:0-2501 GCA_964462265.1 uncultured Porticoccaceae bacterium
TTGTAGCATTTTATTGTGCCAGCATTCCCCGTGCTCGCAGTGTTAGTATGCCCAACATAGCGCTTGCCCAAACGAGCGCCCAGAATCACCCGGCGAAATACTCTCCGCTTAAACACAGGGAATCATTAATGAACAAACAGCTTTGCACTCTAAGAATCACCTTGTTTAGCAGCCTTCTCTGCCTGTTATTGCTCAGTGCTTGTGACAGTAAAACTACTGAGGAAAAGCGCAATCCATCGGGGCTCGCCCTACAGGGTATGGATTTAAACGTTCGCCCGCAGGATGATTTCTTCGCCTACGCCAATGGCCGCTGGATGCGTGAAACTGAAATACCTGCCGACAAGTCATCCTGGGGCTCCTTCAGTATTCTCCATGAAAAAAGCCTCGACCAGTTGCAGGTGATTATTCAGGAGGCCGCCAATAACGACAATGAAGACGCAGCCCAGCAAAGTATTGGCAACTACTACAAAGCCTTTCTCGACACCGAGGCCATCACCGAGCTCGACCTGGCACCCCTGGCCACCGAGCTGGTGTTGATCGAAATTATGGAAACACACGCCGATGTCGCCAGCTACTTTGGTCGCAGCAATGTTTTTGGTATCGATTCACCCTTAAATTTCTGGGTCGATCAAGACGCGAAAGACTCCACCCAATACATTGTCTACTTCACCCAGTCCGGTCTCGGTCTGCCCGACCGGGATTACTATTTTGATGAGACAGAACGCGGGCAGGAAATCCTGAAAAAATACCGCACCTATATTGACCAGCTAATGACCCTGGCCAAAGCCAAAGTCAGCGATACAACTGTCGACAATATTATTGCTATCGAAACGGCACTGGCGGCAAAACACTGGACCAAGGTCGATAATCGCGACAGCGATAAGACCTATAACAAGCTCAGCGACACGGCTCTGCAAGCATTGCTGCCCGACTATCAACTCACGCTATTTCTCGACGGGCTGGGCATTGGCGAGCAAAGCGAGGTGATTGTTCGCCAACCCACTTACGCCCAGGCTCTGAACCAGATATTCACCGACACCAGCGTTAAGCAGTGGCAGGATTATCTGCGTTTTAAAGTGCTCAGCACCTACGCGGCCTATTTACCCGAGGCCTATGAGCAACTGAGCTTTGATTTTTATCAGCGCACCCTGAGCGGTCAACCCGAACAGCAGCCACGCTGGAAACGCGCCGTTAACAGTATTAATGCCAACATCGGCGAATTGCTCGGCCAGCTCTATGTGGCTAAACACTTTCCCCCCGAAGCCAAGGCGCGCATGGTTGAACTGGTCGACCAGTTAATCGCCGCCTATCGCCTATCCATTAGCGAACTGGAGTGGATGAGCCCCGCCACCCGTGAGAAGGCTCTTGAAAAGCTCGCCACTTTCACGCCAAAAATTGGTTACCCCGATAAATGGAAAGATTATTCCAGCCTTGAAATACAGGCCGACGAGTTACTCGGCAATATTCGTCGCGCCAATCAATTTAACCATCAACTGCAAATAGACAAGCTCGGCAAAGCCGTCGATCGCAGTGAATGGTTTATGGCACCGCAAAAGGTCAACGCCTACTACAACCCGGGGATGAACGAAATTGTCTTTCCCGCCGCCATTTTACAGCCACCCTTTTTTGATATTAATGCCGACGACGCCGTTAATTACGGCGGCATCGGTGGTGTAATCGGCCATGAAATCGGCCACGGTTTCGACGACCAGGGCAGCAAATACACCGGCGAGGGCAATCTGGAAAACTGGTGGACGGATGAAGACCGAAACAACTTTGAGCAACGCACCCTTAACTTAATTGCCCAATATTCCACTTACGAACCCCTGCCCGATCTACCGATTAATGGCGAATTAACGCTCGGTGAAAACATTGGTGACCTGGGTGGACTGAGTATTGCCCTTAAAGCCTACGAGCTTTCCCTGCAGGGTAAACCGGCACCCAAAATGGGTAAGTTCACCGGGCAACAGCGGGTCTTACTTGGCTGGGCACAGGCCTGGCGCGTTAAACGCCGACCCGAGCTGATTGAACGCTTGATAAAAACTGATCCCCATTCGCCGCCGGAATATAGAGTCAATGGCGTGGTGCCGAATATCGATGCCTTCTATTCGGCCTTCGATGTACAGATAGGTGACGGCATGTATCTATCCCCCGAACAGCGAGTTAGAATCTGGTGATCAAGGATGAGCGAGCATAATAAACAGGGATGATTATTCAGAAAAAAATCAAAAAACTTCACGTTTAATCACCACGGTCAATCATAGAGGATGACAAATGAAGCAAGCTATTATTAAAAAAATCGCGACTACCCTCGCCACTTCTTCCCTGCTTATCAGCACTTCGGTGTATGCAGCTGGGGAGTGCGCAACAGGCGTACCAGTACCCGTTAGCGGAAAAATCACCAATAATGGCCAAGCCCCCGGCGCGGGCTTTAGCACCCTGGGTGTCGTTGCCATGACAGTGGGTAAAAAACCCCATTTGCTGGGTAAAATGAAATGCGG
>CAYWXW010000254.1:0-941 GCA_964462265.1 uncultured Porticoccaceae bacterium
CCCAGTGCAAAACCCCCAGTATGCGTTCCAGGTCTGTCTCCACCTGGCCGTACAGGTGGGGCAGTCCGTTAAATCGGACCAGCTCGACCATCTTGGGATCGATCATCACCAGCTTCAGCTGCTCTGGTGTGTTATTCATCACCAGGCAGGTGGTAATTGAAGTGATGCAAACGGATTTGCCCGATCCAGTCGTTCCAGCGATCAATAGATGAGGCATACTTGCCAGGTCCGCTACAACCGGTTCGCCAGACACATCACTGCCAAGGGCGATCGCCAAAGGAGAATCCACTTTGTAAAAAGCTTCCGATTCCATCACGGAGCGCAGCGTGACCAGAAATGATTTTTCATTGGGCACTTCAATGCCAACATATGACCTGCCCGGAACCGGGGCTTCTATCCGCAGTTGGGTTGCGGATAAAGCCAAAGCCAGGTCGTTCTTGAGAGAGGTGATCCGCGATACCCGGACTCTTTTCCTTTCCTCATCAGCTTCATCCTCAGCTCCATTCAGATAACCGGGTTTGACCGCGAATTGGGTCACCGTGGGTCCTACCTGGAAGCCCACTACCTGGGCAGGAATGCCAAATTCGGCCAGCGTCTTTTCGATCAAACCAGCCGATGTGTTAATATGCCGTTGATTGGGCTTGAATGCTTTCCCGGAAATTAGCAGGTCCAGCGAAGGCAGGGTCTTATCCCTGGGGGGTGATATAGCCGGCTTGTCATCCTTAACATCCACCTTAAATTGTTTCCGGAACTCAGCTGGGACCTTTTGTGTTCGTTTGGCAGGAGCGAGTTTTTCTGTCTGTAAACCAACCGTGGGGCTCGATTTATCTCCCCCATGGGCCTCCTCAAATCCGGGAAGGGTCGGTTCCCTCATAGAATCCAGCTGTTCTCTGACTTGTTCGGTAAAACCAAATCCCACTACAGCGCCGATCAGGGCGAAC
>CAYWXW010000254.1:999-2492 GCA_964462265.1 uncultured Porticoccaceae bacterium
AGTAAAAAGGGTTATCAAGGCGAAAATCGCAATTTCCAAAGCAAAGATCCTGACCCAGATAATCGAATTAGGCTCACCAGCTTGTTTCTTCAACATCCAGATGCCCAGCACGATCCCGGATGCAACCACAAAAATGGAGCCCCATCCCAATCCAAACCGGATGAAATCGGTCCATTTCAATAAGGCCGAGCCTTCCACAAGGCTGGGCACGAGGGTGGCTATCAACACCATCACAGAGAACGCTATCAGCAGGATGCCAAGAATATCCCAGCCGTAATTTTGGGCCCGCTTCCAGATTCCTTGAAAGGACTTGCTCTGTTCGGATAATGAATCCAGAATATCTTTGATGTTACGAGGGTCCTGATTATTCACCACAGAAACTCCTAGGAGATTTCCTGATTAATGATGTGATGTTTGCCGAGAAGTTGCCAACCCGATCCCGGCTAAAATAAGTATAGCACCAAATATTTTCATTGCTGGGGGTGTCTCATTCAGGAAGAAATATGCCAGGATGGTCGATCCTACAGGTTCACCCAGCAGGTTGACTGAGACATACCCTGTGGGCAAGTATTTTAACGACCAGTTGAAAATTGTATGTCCCAACAACTGCGGTATTACAGCCAACAAGAACAGCCAAAGATACACCTTTCCGGGATAGATGGGGGGAATCCCCTCCATGATCATCATAGCTGCGGCCAGGAAGATCGCTGCTGCGCTGTAGACCAGGAAAATATAGGGTACCAGGGACACCTTGCTCCTCAAGTGTTTGCCGATCATCAGGTAGGAAGCTCCTGCAGCCGCTCCCACCAGGGCTAGGAAATCTCCCAAAAGCGTTGTGGCCCCCAGGCCTCCAGGTTCAATCTGGCAGCTGATCCCTCCTGGCAGCCAAACACAAACATCACTGAGTGCGATAATGATCCCGCCTGCCAGAGCAACGACCATACCCAGGATCCGATGAGTCCTTTCTCCCAGGAAGAAAGGCGCCAGCAAAGCAACCCAAAGCGGAGTTGTGGTCACCAGAACCACAGAGCTTGCCACCGATGTATATTCCAGGGATGTGATCCAGGCGGCAAAATGAACTGCCAGCATGAAACCCGCCAGCAGGGCAAACTTCAGATCATCCCAAAGCAAGCTTCTCATCTCATGGTTGTGTTTGATCAGAGTGTAAGGAAGAAGGATAAGGGCAGCCAATCCCAGCCGAAAAGCGGCGATGGTAATTGAAGGTACATAAACCTGAGAGAACCGGATCAGCAAAGAAGCCGTGGATACGGCAAGTATGCCGATCGGGACAAGCAAGTAAGGTACTGCAGGATGGATAGCGTCCTTTTTCATGTAGAATGTAACCTCTTTCAGAAAAGAAAGTTTACAACCAGTCAATTTTTCTTGACAAAGAAAAAATCGGGGACTACAATTCGAAGCTAGAGAGTTTATTATACACAGCTGATTTGATTTTAAGATATACTCAATAAAACCAATAATATTGGAGGAGAGTT
>CAYWXW010000255.1:0-499 GCA_964462265.1 uncultured Porticoccaceae bacterium
ATCATCTGCCGGCGCTGAGCAAGCGCCGCCTGTGATGCTTTCCATGCTGGCCATCACTGCAGGCATCAGCCTGCTGCTGGGCCTGGCTGCGTCCTTGCCCGGACTGCCTCTGGAGCTGGCCCGGCTGGCCGCAGCGCGCATGATGGGTGGCGGCGGATGAGCATGCTCTCAGCCCTGGTTGCGCTGCCGCTGCTGAGCGCCGCCCTGCTGCCGACTCTTGCCCGGCGCGCCTGGCAGAACGCGCTGGCTGTCGGTAGCGTTGGTCTGGTGCTGATCGGGCTGGCATCGATGGCACCACCGATTGTTCAGGGCGAACTCTTGAGCGCAAGCCTGCCCGGCCTGCTCGGCCACTTCCACTTCATGGCCGATCCGTTCGGCCTGGTATTTGCGCTGGTTGGCACGTTCATATGGCTCAGCGCCACGATTTATGCGACCGTCTACCTCGGCGACGATCCGGCCCGATCGAGATTCCTGTCGATCTGCCTGGTGCTGCTGGCAG
>CAYWXW010000255.1:509-1451 GCA_964462265.1 uncultured Porticoccaceae bacterium
CCAGGACGGCGACGGCCTGGCGGATTGCCAGGACAGCCGGGCCACGGGAGACCTTGACGCCTCCGGGACTCCGGACGCGCCGGACTACCCCGGCGTGAACGGGGCGGACTCGACCCTGTTCGTGTTTTTCGAACTGCTCGGCCTGGTCGCGGTACTTGTTGTGGTGCACTCGGGCAGCGCTGAGGCGCGTTCGGCCGGCATCACCTATTTCTGGATGACGCTGGCCGGCGGCATCGCCTTGCTCGCTGGGATTCTGGCCGTTCAGACCCAGGCCGGCAGCCTGGCGTGGCAGCCGCTTCCAGAGACCGTGGGTGGCGGCTGGCGCTGGGCCATTTTCGGGCTGATGCTGGTCGGTTTTGGCGTCAAGGCCGGCATGGTGCCTCTGCACATCTGGCTGCCGGCGGCCCACCCGGTGGCGCCGGCACCGGCCAGCGCACTGCTGTCAGGCGTAATCATCAAGGCCGGTGCCTATGGCCTGTTTCGCTGCATGAACATGCTTATGAGCGCGCCACCGGACACGCTGGCCGGGAGCCAGACCGTTGATATGGGCCTCGTTCTGACCCTTTTCGGCATCACGACCCTGGTGATCGGCGTGGTGCTGGCGCTGGGCCAGCATTCGGCCAAGCGCATGCTGGCCTGGCACAGCGTCAGCCAGATGGGCTTTGTGATCACTGGTCTCGGGTTGGGCGCGTTCCTGGCCGGCGAAGGGGCCATGGCCACAGCCGGCGGGCTGCTGCACGTGGTCAATCACGCCCTGTTCAAGTCCTGCCTGTTCCTGGGCGCTGGTGCCGTCGCGCTGCGCATGGGCACTGCCGACATGTACCGTCTTGGCGGTCTTTGGCGCGGCATGCCGGTCACTTTCGCCTGCATGCTGATCGCTGCTGCCGGCATTACCGGGATGCCGCTGTTCAACGGATTCGTCAGCAAATGCATGATTCACCA
>CAYWXW010000255.1:1489-2492 GCA_964462265.1 uncultured Porticoccaceae bacterium
CGGCCAACGCGAAGGCGGCCAGATCCTGGTCTACGCCGAGTGGCTCTACCTGGCTGCCTGCGCCGGCACGGCGGCTTCGTTTATCAAGTTCATCAGTCTGATCTTCCTGAGACGGCCGCGGCAGACCCACCCGGTGCGAGTGCGCGAGGCGCATCCGGCCATGCTTGTCGGCATGCTGCTCCCGGTCATCCCGATCGTCTGGCTGGGCTGGCGTCCACACGGACTGCTTGAATCAGTGATCGCACCCGGACTGGCCGACTGGGGAGTCTCGCCACAGCCGATCAACTACTACCTTGAGCATTACTTCCTCAGCGGCCAGGACCTTGCTGCCTCGGCCGGCATGCTCGCAGGCGGCCTGGCGCTATACCTTGCCGGGATGAAGTTCGGTTGGTTCAAACTGAGCCTGCCGTCATAGTTTGTGGTAGTGTCAGCGACGTTCACCAAGGGGAGCCAACAATTCGGTGCCGCCCCGATACCAAACGATGCCGCAGATAGATGTGCACCTTCCTGATCCGCGCCGTGAGCAGCGGGATTTCGGCAACCACAAGCGCGACAGCCTTCCCAGGGATATGCTTTTCGAGGCGCTCAACGAACAACGCGATCGCCTGCTAGCCATCGCGGATCAGCTGGCTCGGCGCGAGCAGCAACGCTATCCGGGTGACGCTCTGGTCAATGCCAGCCACATGATCGCCGGCTGGCTGGGCACCGAACTGGTTCGGCGTGGCATGGTCAACCCCGGCCCCGCGACAGCACGGTTTGCCGCCGACGAAGCAATCTGCCGAACGCTGGCCGAACGCGCGGTCAAGCTGGCCCGAACCCAGCTTGATGAGGGACTGAAAACGGATGCAATCCGAGACTTGCTGAGCGAGCTCGACCGCAGCCCGGGCTGCGACCGGGAAAACCCCGACCACAACTGGCCGGAGCGCAGCTGGCCGGCCGAACTGGCGGCCATGGCGCTGGCACCCGATCATGCCCACTGGCCGGTCAGTGAGAGCCTGGCCCA
>CAYWXW010000256.1:0-2481 GCA_964462265.1 uncultured Porticoccaceae bacterium
ACCCTGTAAAGACAGCACCGCGATAAGGCAGGTAGCCACGGTATCGGCCAACTGGAATGCGGATGTTGGAGACATCCTTGCTAAAGCGATGGAAAAAGTCGGGCGCGACGGGGTTATTACTGTTGAAGAAGGTAAATCTCTCGAAAACGAACTGGATCTTGTGGAAGGCATGCAGTTTGATCGTGGTTATTTATCGCCTTACTTTATTAATGATCAGGAAAAAATGCAGGTGACGTTGGAAAACCCGTATATTCTGTTGTTCGATAAGAAAATCAGTAACGTACGTGATCTGCTGGCTTTACTGGAAGCGGTAGCGAAAGAAAGTCGTCCGTTGCTCATTATCGCTGAGGACGTAGAAGGCGAGGCCCTGGCTACACTGGTGGTCAATAGCCTGCGCGGCATTTTGAAAGTAGCAGCGGTCAAGGCTCCAGGCTTTGGCGATCGCCGTAAAGCGATGTTACAGGACATTGCCGTTTTGACGGGTGGCACTGTCATTTCGGACGAAGTCGGGTTGAATCTGGAAGCTGCCGAAGTCAGCCAGCTGGGCTCGGCTAAAAAAATCCTGATCGGCAAAGATAACACGACCATCGTCGAAGGTGCTGGTAGCAAAGCGGACATTGATGCGCGCGTAAGCCAGATTAGAGCAGAAGTCGAACGCTCAACCTCTGACTACGACAAGGAAAAATTGCAGGAGCGTGTGGCCAAACTGGCGGGTGGTGTTGCCGTGATTAAGGTTGGCGCTGCGACCGAGGTTGAAATGAAGGAAAAAAAGGACTTGGTCGACGACGCGCTACATGCTACCCGCGCTGCGGTAGAAGAAGGCGTGGTGCCCGGCGGCGGTGTCAGCCTGGTTCGTGTCGCCGATGCCATCAAAGAAAAGGACTTAGGCGTTGCCAACAGCGACCAGCAGGTTGGTGTCAAAATTGCCCTGCGTGCCATGGAGGAACCGTTCCGGCAGATCGTCATCAACGCAGGTGTCGAAGCCAGCGTGGTGCTGGATCATGTTCGCTTAGAACTGGGCGCTTACGGCTACAACGCACAAACCGGCGAGTATGGTGATTTACTGGAAATGGGTATTCTCGACCCGGCCAAAGTCAGCCGCTCAGCCTTGCAACATGCGGGCTCTATCGCTGGGCTGATGCTGACCACCGAGGCGATGATAGCTGACAAACCGGTTGATGAAAAAGGCAGCGGAGCACAACCAGGCCATGAAGACTGGTAGCGGTCTTCAGGCCTATACTGGGGGAGCCGATTGTGGCTCCCCTTTTTATGAGCGGGGGCAGCATTTGTTGAAAAAGAAATAACGGCGTAGCTAAGCTAGGACGCCGGTCTACCCGTTAAGGAGAATTGTTGCGATGATTAAATACTTTGAAAATCTGGCTAAAGCCCTTTTAGGCGTGCCTTATAAAGAATTGGATGCCTATGAGCAGAGGGTGATAGAAAGTATTGCTGAACAGACGTCGGTTACTGAAAATGTCAATGAATCTTTCGAGGGAACCCTTACCTTTGGTCAGCGTGTTGCTGATAAAGTGGCTAGCTTTGGGGGCTCCTGGCCGTTTATTGGGATGTTCTTTTTGTTTATCTTCGCCTGGATTGGTGTCAATAGCAGCCTGCTATTAGCCGGTGATTCCTATGATCCTTATCCCTATATATTATTGAACCTGGGACTTTCTACACTGGCAGCATTTCAGGCACCCATTATTATGATGTCGCAAAACCGCCAGGCGGCTAAAGACAGAATCAAGCAAGATGCCGCTTATGAAATCAATTTGAAACTTGAACTGGAAATCATGCGGCTGCATGACAAACTGAATCAATTAACTAATGAGGGTGAAAAGTAATGAAAGCCATCCTGCTCGTTGGATTATTCATTGGCTATCTTTTAGGGGTGTCGATGGCCACCAAAACCGTGGAGCGTTTGGGGCACTCCAAAGCTGTGCAGGCATATCGTGTGAAATACATCAGCAAGGTGCTGCAGTTAGTGTTTACCTTATTATTCTTAATGGTGGCATCTCTGATACTTGGCGTGGAGCACTCACAAGTGTCGGTCTTTTTGTCTTCGGTATTTGCTGTTATAGGTATAGCACTCTTTGCTCAGTGGTCGATTTTGAGTAATGTCACGGCCAGCTTGATTATTTTCTTTGCCTTTCCCTATAGAGTGGGTGACAACATCAAGATCCTTGATGGCGATGAGGATATCAGCGGCGTTATAGAGGACATTTCATTGTTCCACGTTATGATCAGAAAAGACCGCGATTTGGTCACCTATCCCAACAGTTTGATACTTCAAAAGGCTGTTATACGGATTACTGATACCTAGTGGCCTTGGCGAATTGAATATGAGCGCAGCCCCTGCGCTCCTGACCCGCTGGCGAAGCGTGGGGTAGCAAATGGCCAGTGGCTCACCGGAAGCCGCAGCTAAGTGACTGAGCAACGCGAAGGAATCTGAACGGGTGAGGAAGCGCGGAGCCTTGCACTTGC
>CAYWXW010000257.1:0-1249 GCA_964462265.1 uncultured Porticoccaceae bacterium
AGCCTGACCGGCCTGTTGATCAAGAATGCCATCGTACTCATCGAAGAGATCGACAACCAGATCGCGAGCGGCAAGGAAGCACTGGGCGCGGTACTGGATTCTGCCGTGTCACGTATGCGGCCGGTGATGATGGCTGCAAGCACCACGATCCTGGGCATGGCACCACTGCTGAGTGATGTATTCTTCCTCGACATGGCCGTGGTGATCATGTTCGGACTGGGCTTCGCCTCGATACTGACATTGATTGTTGTACCTGTTCTCTATACGATACTGTTCAGAATCAGGACACAGGCCTGAACCATTACCAAGCAGGAACACTGATGTACGCTTTCTCAATCCGTCCTACACATCGCAGACTGCTGCTGGCAGCCCTGCTACCAACCATCTTCGCCTGCACGACACTCACCAGCGATATCCAGGTGGAGACCTTTGCTCAGCCAGACACCGACCTGTCAGCGTATAAAAGCTATGCCTGGGCCGGTAGCGCCCAGGTCGTGTTTGATCCGGTGGGCCAGTGGGAGCAACCGACACTGGATACCGATGAAGAGGTCCGCTTCGTGATAAACCGGGAACTGAGGCACAGTGGCCTGGTCCAGGTCGAGACCGACCCTGACCTGTATGTCGGCTTTGCCGCAGGCGTGGACACTTCGGTACTGGAGCTGAAGCAGGATCCGGATAACAAAGAGGAGATGGTGCCGACCAATGTGCCCAAGGCGGCACTGGTGATCGCGCTGATTGATGCGCGCACCGGCTACACGGTCTGGTTGGGGTATGCAGAAGGCAATGCCCAGAACCAGCAGAGTATCGAAAACATCCGCAATACCTATAAAAATCAGTACGAAGTAAGGGTGAAGGAAGAGCTCGATAAGGTAGTCGAGCTCATAGATTACCGGCAGAAACGGCAGACTAGTCAGGGGTTTCTGACGGTTTGTCCGGATGCCACCAGACCTCACCGTCAGCGAGTTCACCACCGATATCGGATTGCCGCCTGGGCTTACCACTGCGGCAGTCATAACTGACCAGCCTGAGGCGTGCTGGATTACGCCGGTCCTGACCGGCACGCCTGTCTCGCCAGTGTTTACGCCGCTCGATCTGCTCGACGTTGGAGATGACTTTCTTGACCATCACCTTCCTCCCCCGTTTTGTGGCCATATCATCATGGCCTGATTTACATGGCCTGATAACTGCTAACAGAACCGGTAACTGGCGGCATACCGCCCGCCTCGAATGTTACTAGTCGGCGCTTTTA
>CAYWXW010000257.1:1259-2027 GCA_964462265.1 uncultured Porticoccaceae bacterium
CTGGCAAATAAAAAGGCGATTGAAGTATAAAAAACTTCAATCGCCTCAGTAACGCTAGAGCCTAAAGCCTTGAATCAGTGCTGGGTCTCTTTCGTTTCGATGCTTTCAAGACGGTCGTTCAGGATCATGTAATCACCACCCGTCTGGAAACGTACCACTGAAAAACCGTGGTTACTGACACGTTTGACCTCGACGATCTGGCCAGTGCTGGCAATCTTAGCCTGAGAACCTTTCTGCAAATGCTTCGCGTCCATCTCAACACCCCCTTATAATTATTATTTATTGTTATTATGAACAGATGTAGTTATAGCACACTTTTTAAAAAAATATTATCTTTATCCAATAACTTGATGAAAAATATAACTAAACGCTGAAATTTATCGTGCAAGCCTGGACAGAGTCTTAATCCAGCCCGGATTCCGCTCACCTCTACCCAGCCGGATACATGCACCGATTTCGTTCTCGTACCAGCCTGAATGGCTCTGGTTCGGTTCGACCTGATAACCCCACCAGCATCCGTCAGCGTCCTGAGCGACCCAGGATACCCATTCAGGCACACGCGCCAGGTCAATAAATTCGCTAAAATCAGACACGTATAATCTTATTCGGAAAAGTAATGGGCAGATACCGGCCGCCGCAACCAGCGAGTTCAAAATATATCACAGCAGAAGGGCACAGACGATTGTCTGAAGAGCACGATTACCTGTGGAAAAAGAAGCGCCCGGAAGTAACCCGTATCCTCGCTGCCGCGGCTGCCGAAGGCGATCG
>CAYWXW010000257.1:2063-2474 GCA_964462265.1 uncultured Porticoccaceae bacterium
TGGGTATGTATCGAAGATGAAAATGGTAATGAATATACCTACCGCATCGTTGGCCCCGACGAGTTCGACCCGAAACTGGGCTATATCAGCATGGACTCCCCGATGGGCAAGGCCCTGCTGGGCAAAATGCTGGACGATGAGTTCGAACTTCGCATCGATACCAGCGAAGGCAGCAGCGCTCATACGTACATTATTAATGAAATATGGTACAAGGCACGCGATTGATGCAGACCAGCACCTGGGCCGGATAGCGCAGACCGTACAGCCCGGGCACTAATGAGCAGACAAAAAAAGAGCCCTCGATGAGGGCTCTTCTTTTTTACCTAGTCCTGACTGATTACTGACCAGGAGGCGGTGGAGGCGCGTAGCCTGGAGGTGGTCCGTATGGACGCTGCGCCGGGGCCTGCATCT
>CAYWXW010000258.1:0-2460 GCA_964462265.1 uncultured Porticoccaceae bacterium
AAGTTAGTGCGATTCGTTCCCTTGAAATCCAGCAATGGAGGGATGAGGGGCAAGGAAAAAGGAAGGGGAAACCCAAACAGAACCTTGACAACTTGATAGCCATGTAGGTGAGAGTGAGTACCCTAGAAAACTCAAGTCCTACTTCCCAGGTGCAGGGATAAAAGCATCATCCCTAGGTTGGCGACTAGCCCTCAAAAGCCTAAAGCGGGATGAAAAGGCGGTTAAGCTGACAGCCTAAGTCGGTTCCCGTCGAGCAAGAACCCATGAGTAGCACAAGCGAAGATACGTCTGAACCATCGTCAGAGTTAACCAGCGAAATAAGGCTTTTCACGCTGGAGCCAAAAGGCAAAGGATAAGGAGTTGGCAATTTAATTTTTGACCAATATGCACTTCCGATAAACCCGGTGGATAGTATCGCTCTAAAGGTTCCAACCAATGGCTATCAGGAACGAAGTAACCTCTCGTATTCTCTTAGGGCGGTCGATTCCTTGAGTAGGTGCTAACCGGATGTTACGAGTAGGTGGGATTGAGTCAAAAGCTAATGCCCTACTGTAATGGCAGGGATATGCAGACAGACTCACGGTGATATGGAATGTAGAGTCCCAGTAGCAATGAATATATCTAAAACGAGTTTAAAGACTACGGTGGAATGGAAGATAATCCCTTGGCGAAAGCTGGAGCGGAAAGTCTACAAGTTGCAAAAAAGAATCTACAAAGCCTCTAGTCGTGGTGATGTCAAGGCAGTACACAGACTCCAGAAGATTCTAATGAGATCTTGGTCAGCAAAGTGTCTGGCGGTCAGACGGGTCACACAAGACAATCAGGGGAAGAAGACGGCGGGTGTAGACGGGGTTAAATCCCTGACTCCGAAGCAACGTCTTGCTCTGGTTGCCGACCTGAAACTAAGCTCAAGGGTTTCCCCAACCAGGCGCGTATGGATACCAAAGCCTGGAAAGGAGGAGAAACGACCACTGGGCATCCCGACAATGAATGACCGCGCCTTGCAAGCCTTAGTCAAGATGGCTCTTGAGCCAGAATGGGAGGCTTTATTTGAACCGAACTCATACGGGTTCAGACCAGGACGCTCATGCCATGATGCAATCGACGCAATATATAAGGCAATAAACGCTAAAGCCAAATATGTGCTAGACGCTGATATTGCTAAGTGCTTCGATTGCATCGACCATGAAGCACTGCTCAACAAATTAAATACATTCCCCACCATCCGCCGACAAGTTCGAGCTTGGTTAAAAGCGGGAGTGATGGATGGTAAGCAGTTGTTTTCAACATCTGAGGGTACACCACAAGGGGGAGTAATTTCCCCTCTACTGGCAAACATAGCCCTCCACGGTATGGAAAACCGGATAAAACAGGCTTTCCCTGAGAAGGTCATAAAAGGGGTTTATTTCTCTTCCCCTCAGCTTATCCGATACGCCGACGACTTTGTGATTCTTCACAAAGACGAATCCGTTGTCCAAAGATGCAGGGATATCATCTCTGAATGGTTAAAAGGCATGAGTTTGGAATTGAAGCCTAGCAAAACCCGCCTAATTCATACTCTAGACAAGTATGAAGGAAACGACCCAGGATTCGATTTCCTAGGGTTCCACATTAGGCAATATAAGGTGTCAAAGTACCATTCGGGAAAAGACCCAAAAGGGGAATTGCTAGGATTCAAACCAATCATTACCCCAAGTAAAGAGAAACAAAAGGCGCATTATGACCAAGTATGTAGTGTCATCAACGCCCATAAGTCAGCGTCACAATTGGCGCTTATCACTAACCTAAATCCAATTATCAGAGGATGGGCAAACTACTACTCAAGTGTGTGTAGTAAGGAAACTTATTCACAATTAGATAGCCTTACATACCAAAAACTCTTTGCATGGGCAAAACGCCGCCACCCCAATAAATCAGCTAGGTGGATAGTTAGTAAATACTGGCAAACCATCGGTAATGATAATTGGGCATTCGCAAACAGACAACAGGGTAAAAACCCGAAACGGTTACTAAGATATGCCGCAACTCCAATCGTTCGACATATAAAAGTTAAAGGCGATGCCAGTCCATACGATGGCAACTTGGTGTACTGGAGTACAAGAATGGGTAAACATCCTGAAGCAACTACAAGAGTGGCAACACTTCTCAAAAAGCAGAAAGGAAAATGCGCCCACTGCGGAATGTTCTTTAAGGATGGAGACGTACTAGAAGTAGACCATAAAATCCCCAAATCGAAAGGTGGAAAGGATGAATACAAAAATCTACAAATGCTCCATCGGCACTGCCACGACTCGAAAACAGCCAATGATGATAAGGCTAAAGGTATGCACTTAGACAAGCACCATGTCATTGAGGAGCCGGATGAGGGGAAACTCTCACGTCCGGTTCTGAAGCCGAGTCGCCCCGGTGACGGGGCGGCTTAGGTCAACAACAGCCATTTGGGAGGCAGTGCTTTTGAGA
>CAYWXW010000259.1:0-199 GCA_964462265.1 uncultured Porticoccaceae bacterium
TGATCAGTCACTATGCTACGTAGGGGAGGATCTTCTCACGCGTTATACAATCCCATACCGTCCGGTATCGCGCCCTATGTTATAGTGTTTATCTCCACAGTCATTAATGACTGATCCCAGATCCTAGTGGGGATTGGATCATAACACTAGGATCAGGGATCAGTGCAGGGGAATTTTTAGGGTATCCCCTGCTCCTAAT
>CAYWXW010000259.1:209-2459 GCA_964462265.1 uncultured Porticoccaceae bacterium
AGCAGGACCATCCATTCTTTCACCCAAACTCTTCTAGAAATTGGGTACTGTTACCGCCGGCATGGTCCAGCAAATGATCAGTCACTATGCTACGCGGGGCCTGGAGACCGCTAGTTATCCAGTCTCATCGGGGGCCTATTCCAATGGTCTTCACCCGTGTTCTAGTGTTTATTCTCACAGTCAACAATGACTGATCCCAGATCTAACAGTCATTGTCGTAGCAATGACCCCTAGTACTTCGGTTGTTAGATCAGGGATCAGTGGGCTATACTCGGGATCAAACCTTTCTAGCCGTAATCCTACCAATTAATTATCTAAACAAGTAAATTAATTGATATATCCTATATAATCCTATTGACAAATAAAGTCAATAGTATAAATTAAAAAAAATAAAAATAATTAACAGAAAGGTCAAAATGACAAAAAAAAATAAAGACATAAGATTGAACACCGAGTTAAGAAACAAACTCTATAACAAAATAAAAAATGTTTTTGAAAACGAGGACACTCAAGAACGAGAGGCATTTCTTCAAGCAAGAGAAGATGTTGATAGACAATACGAACATGCACATAGACTTGCAGTTGATGTTGTTGAAAGGTCTTATCCACCAGAAGATGTTGCAGTATTAAGACAATTCAAAAAGAAGTATGGACAACCTTGTGATGTTGTTGCAAAAGATAAATGTTTTTACTTTGCACACAATGAAGATTTAGACGACGAGGGCGACGCAAAAGAAACTAAATCACATTTTGATTTTGGTTTGTTTGGTAATCTAAATGGTAGTGAGTATAGTGGCGACGAGGGTAAGGAATTTGCAGTTGCATATTTTAGAGAAGATTTAAAAGCAATGGATTGCAACCCAGATATCTTTGCACAACAATCAGAAAACAAGGACAACCCACATAAAACAAAACATGTGGACGCGTGTATGAAAGCACTTGGATATAATGGTAGTAGTTATTCTAGTAGTAATAATAATGATACAGGCATGACTAAAACTTTTAATGACCAATACTATCTTGATGTCATTGGAACTAGCTACTGTCGTTCAAGAGCAATCGCATGTACCAAAGATGAGTACAAACAATTTGAGGCATGGCGAATTGCAAAAGGTAATCTAGTATCTAAACATAAAACATGGATTGATAGTATTACCAAACAATGCGACCAATTAAAAATTGGATTGAAAGCATACAGATATTTAAGTGAGGGGATTGAACTTGCAACAGAACTTGGAATACAAGTTGATGAGGCAGAACTAATCCGAACTAACTCAACAGGCTTAACTATCTATAATCCTAGTAATCTAGCAAGTATGATTAAAGGGTTAAAAAATAAACATCAATCAAGAGAGGCTAAAATATTGGCTAGAAAAAAATACGAAGAAAGTCTAAATTAAGTTTGACAATCATGGGACTATCCTATAAGATAGTCCCATAACAGAAAGGTAAATATGATAAAAGATAAAACATTTAGAATAACATTCACAAAAGCCAATGGCGAGGAAGTAACTAGATTTGGTAAGTTTGATGACAAGTGCAGATATTGGACTAGTAAAGTTGGAACTGCATTAATCACTTATTTTGATTTAGATAAAAAAGGATATAGAACTGCAAGTGGCAGTTGGAAAGTGAGGTACTAATGGAGTGGTTTTTATTAGGAACAATTTTTAGTTTAATAGCATTAAGAATATGGAGTGATATATAATGGCTGAATTAAAAGAAGAACATTTTGAAGTGATTGACAATAACAAAGCGAAAGCACATGAAGAACAAAAAGAAATGCGTGAGGAATTAATTAATTGGATTAAGTCTTGCGATAAGTTTCACATGTTAGAACTTTATTCTGAAATGAGAAGAATGAAAAGGAGTTGGAATGACTAATAAACATTTTTGCCAAGGACCTCTTTGCCATACTAGAACCACACAAGACAGATTTTTAAAATCTAGAGGAGTGGTCCGAGGTCGTTATGCAAGCTTAGAAACAGATTATCAAAACCACCCACAAAGTTACTATGACAATAGAAGAAGTAAATATTTTTGTAGTACAAGTTGCGAGTCTGAATGGCTTAATCATAACATGGAAAACATTGAACATGGTAGACCGATTGAGTTTATCAGACACAGACGAGAGTCTGGTGGATATGCCAAAGTTAGAAATGATGATAATTATTATGGTGCAAGTTATTCTATTCAAAGGGTTGACAATGGACAGTTAATAGACTAGGATAATCCTATTAACAGAAAGGA
>CAYWXW010000260.1:0-1844 GCA_964462265.1 uncultured Porticoccaceae bacterium
CCAGCTCGAGCCGGGTGAAGACGAAGAGGAGCTGGAAGATATCGATATCTCCAGTCTGCTGCCGAAAAAGTCCGCGCAGGCTGAACGGGATGATGCCGCCGGGGCGAAAGCTGATTCCGAACAGCAGGTGCTCAAGCGCAGGAAGGAAGATGCAGGTATCCCTCAGCGACGCGCCGAAGACGAAGCAGAGAAACCACATTGGGGTGAGCGCGCCACCGACGTCAGTTTCAAGGACGCCCAGGAACAGGTTCGTGTTCGTTCCGATCTACTCAACAACCTCGTGAACTATGCCGGCGAGGTGAATATCTATCACTCGCGCATGAGCAAGCAGATCTCGGATTTCAGTTTCAACCTCAGCGAGTTAACCCAGACGGTTGTGCGTCTTAAAGAACAGTTACGTAATCTCGAGATTGAGACCGAGATCCAGATCCGTTCCGGTTATGAGAAGGAGTCTGGAGATAGTTTCGATGCCGACTTCGACCCGCTCGAGATGGACCAGTATTCGACACTGCAACAGCTGACGCGAAGCCTCAGTGAGACCGCGGGCGACGTGCAGAGTATCAACGATATCCTGAGCGACATTACCCGCGATTCCGAAACCCTGCTGATGCAGGAGTCGCGAGTCAGTACCGACCTGCAGGAAGGTCTGATGCGTACCCGCATGGTACGTTTCGGTGGCCTGTCATCACGTCTGCGCAGGATCGTGCGCCAGGTATCGCGTGAACTCGGTAAAGAGGTGGAACTGGTCATCGAGGGTGAGGGTACCGAGGTCGATCGTACCGTACTGGACAGGATCATCGCACCGCTCGAACATATGTTGCGTAACGCCGTCGCACACGGCATCGAGACGCCCGAAGCACGTAAGATTCTCGGAAAGGATGAAGCCGGCACAATCACCATCGACGTCAATCGTCAGGGTACTGACGTGGTCATCAACGTGACCGACGATGGTGCTGGTATGAATGTCGACAAGATCAGGAAAAAAGCTATCAAGGCCGGATATATCACTGAGGAATCACAGGTATCCGATCATGATGTCCTGCAGTTCATCCTGCAGTCAGGCTTCAGTACCGCCGATGAGGTAACCCAGGTTGCCGGCCGTGGTGTCGGTATGGATGTCGTGGACAGCGAGATCAAGCAGCTCGGTGGTGTGCTCGATATCGATACTGAGCGCGGTCAAGGCAGTGTATTCAAAATACGACTACCACTGACGCTGGCGATCAACCAGGCACTGCTGGTGAGCACCAGTGATGATGTATTCGCTGTGCCGCTGGCAAGTATCGAAGGTGTGGTCCGTATCACCGGTCTTGAGTTGCAGAGATTCTATGACAGTGGCAACACACATTATGAATTCAACGGTATCGAGTATGAATTGAAACATCTCGGTGGCCTGCTGACCGGTAACCAGCCTGATTACTCCAAGCAGTTACGGTTGTTCCCCGTGCTGCTGGTCCATGTCGGTGATCAGCACTTTGCCCTGCATGTCGATGATCTGCTGGGACGTCGCGAGATCGTAGTGAAGCCTGTCGGACTACAGATCGGTGCGGTACGCGGTATCGCTGGTGCGACCATCCTCGCAGATGGCCGTGTGGTACTCATCCTCGAGATGTCTGCACTGGTCGTTGCCGAGAGCCTGTTCAAGCCGCGCGAAGTCGTCGTGGAAGAACAGGAGATCAAGCCGGTCAAAGAGGTACGCAAGACTATCATGGTGGTGGACGATTCGATCACCATCCGCAAGGTTACCGAACGTATGCTGAGCCGTTACGGTATCGATGTCATACTTGCTAAAGACGGCGTCGATGCGACCAACCAGCTGCAGGACCGTATGCCTGACCTCATGCTGC
>CAYWXW010000260.1:1854-2424 GCA_964462265.1 uncultured Porticoccaceae bacterium
ATGTCCGTAATGATGACCGTCTGAAAGATATCCCTATCATCATGATCACATCGCGTACCGGTTCGAAACACCGTGACAAGGCGATGTCGATCGGTGTTAACGAATACCTCGGCAAGCCGTACCAGGAAGACGATCTTGTCAGCAACATCAACAAGATACTACATACATCCTACTGATGTGACAGGTAATGATAGCTAAAGACAAGAAACAACTGAAATGTGTCATCCTCACGATGCGACGTGAGAATGTCATCTTGCCTAACTCGCTGGTGGCGGAGATCATATCGGTGAAAGACGTCGATTCCTCCGGCGATCATCCCGACTGGTACCTTGGTAAGATGAAGTGGCGTGGTGAAGATATCCCGTTGCTGTCGTTCGAGGCGGCCGGCGGTGATACGGTATCGGGTATCAACCTGAACACCCAGGCAGTCGTGTTATACGCTGTAGGCAAGGGAGACCAGATCGCCGAGCACCCCTACGTCGGCCTGGTGATGTCAGGTGTGCCGCATGTCACCCATTTCTCCCGCCATCAGATCATCACTGATACACAAGCCAATCATGATCATCCGAT
>CAYWXW010000261.1:0-2369 GCA_964462265.1 uncultured Porticoccaceae bacterium
CTCCAGCTCATCCAGCGAGGCAACACGGCTGGGCACCGGTTTGCCCTTGAAGCCAACATGGGTGGGTGATTTTGAGGTGGCAAAACCGAGGGCGCCCGTATCCAGTGCCTCGACAACGATTTGGCGCATTTGTGCAATTTCGTCGTCGCTGGCCTCACGTTCTGTGGCTTCCTCTCCCATCACATAAAGTCGAGTTGGCGTATGACCGACCAGTACGCCAACGTTAATCGCCGTGCCGAGGTCTTCGATGGCATCGAGGTATTCGGGGAAGGTTTCAAAGGGCCAATCGCCGCCGAGGCCCTCGTTCAGGGCGAGTGGACTCATGCCCTCGACCTTCTCCAGGGTGCCGACAATCAAGTCGCGCTGGCTGGGGCGGGTAGGGGCAACGCCGAAGCCGCAATTGCCGAGCACTACGGTGGTAACACCGTGCCAGGGTGAAATGGTTAGCATTCGATCCCAAACGACTTGAGCATCGTAGTGGGTGTGAATGTCGACAAAGCCTGGGGTAACAGCTTTACCACTGGCGTCAATGGTTTGTGTGGCGTCGCCGGGAGCCTGACCGAGGGCGACAATTTTGCCGTCTTTAATACCGACATCGCCTGAATAGCCCGCCTTGCCGCTACCGTCGACGATTGTGCCGCCGACAATTTTAATATCGTAATGCATTTTCTTTATCTCCTGACTTGTTGCTTAAGCTATAGCCTAAAGACAACACCCGGCTTGCTTGCACAGCGCCGGGTGTTGTTTCAGCTATTGACTAACGTGCCTTAACGAATGTTTTAGATGGGCAGGTTGTAACACTTGCTGACATTGTCATGCAGAATCCAGTCCTTTTCCTGCTGGTTCATGTCCTTGGTGTGCTCTTCCAGAATGCCCTGCGACCACGGCCAGGTCGAATCACTGTGGGGGAAGTCATTGGCCCACATCAGCCGCTGGGGGTTCATTTCACTGCGGTGTTTGAAGGCGGTCCAGTCGTCCTGGAAGGTCAGGTAGATATTGTTGAGAAAGTACTCGCTGGGCATCTTTTCCAACGGTGGTGCCTTCATCCAGTAGCGGTGACGGTCGTAGGCATGGTCCATACGGTAGATGAAGTGGGGCACCCAACCTGCATCGGCTTCGGCACAAACCACTTTCAGCTCGGGATGGCGCTCAAATACACCGCCGAAAACGAAGGTGCCCATAATGTCCTGACAGCCGCGCATAATACCGAGGAAGCTATTGATCTTTGGCCCACGCTGAGATTTTAGCTGATCGGCTTTAGAGGTGAGGATATGGAACGACAGTGGCATTTCCATAGCGACGGCGGCTTCCCACAATGGGTCGTACATGGGGTCGTGGTAATCGGCTTCGGGGGCATTGCCGGTCATCATTACACCAACAAAACCACGTTTCTTGGCGTCCTCAATCTCTTTAATGCCTTCTTCAACACTGCGCAAAGCGACTTGGCCAAGACCAAAGAGGCGATTCTTCGGTGCATCGCCGACGTACTCTTCGAGCCAGCGGTTGTAGGCCTGGAAGCAGGCATATTGATAGTCGGTATCGGGGTGGTTGCAGAGCATCATGCCGACGGTGGGGTAGATGATTTCAGCGGATACGCCGTCGGTGTCCTGGTCGGCAACACGGTGAGTGGCATCCCAGGAGCTTCTTGGTAGCTCGTCGAAGCTGACGCCGCTGGCGGTGAGTTCGGAGGGCTTTTTGCCAGCAGCGGCAATAAGACCCATGGGAATGGGCTGGTCGAGACCATCAATAACAAAGACATCACCGTACTTGGGGTGCACTTCAATATGAGGAGCGCGATCTTTAAAGGCGGGATCGATGTAATCAAGGTAGCAATTGGGCGGTTCGGCGATATGGGAGTCGGCAGAGATAATCGGTTTATTGGTGGTACTCATGGTTAAAGCCTCTCTATTGGTGAGTATTTATAATTTATAATTTTGTTATTCCCGTTTTATTAATTCTTGTCGTGATGGGAATAGAGCGCTATCTAGTTAAGCGGAAATGAGGGCAAATTGCTACTGGCAGGAAGGATAGTTTTTTTATTTCCTACGGTAGTCAGGATAAGCCTATATAGAGGATGCTTATATTTTGCGTCGTTTTAAATCGCGAATAATAAAGCGCGCTGGGTTGAGTGCCGTGAGTAATGCCTGCTCAAGGGGCGGTGGCTCGCCATTAATGTGGCTGGCCAATAGTTCAGCGCCAAGAGGAGCATAGCTCAAGCCTCGAGAACCCAGGCCGCAGTGAATAAAAAGGCCCGGCCAATACTGCCCAGGCGTGGCAATGTCAGTGCTGGCATCACGGCGCAGGTCGGCATAATCCTCAAGAAAAGCATCGACTTTGGGCGCTGGCCCAATAATGGGTAAATAGTCGAG
>CAYWXW010000262.1:0-2357 GCA_964462265.1 uncultured Porticoccaceae bacterium
CTGTCAGGGTGGCAAAAGAAAAATGAGCTGTTAAAATATCACCGGTTCCTACCTCATAGGTTCCATCGATATCCGTCTCTCCCGAAATGGTAATCCCATGATCACAATAATTATCAAAGGCAAAACTGCCGTCAAAACTCCCAAATTCAGCAATAAAATCAATTGAATATGACAGCCGGCCGCCACAATCACCCTGCAAAGTACCGCTCCTGGTCTCAACCGCCGGTTTAAACAAGGAAACTACTTTAGAAGCTTTTTCAACCTGTTGAAGCGAGTCCTGCAAAACCAGAGGCAATCTTAATGGTCGAAAGGCGCCAATCCGGGTCGCCATTGAATCTTGATTAAATCCTGCCCTTGCAGCTTCAAAACGCGTGATGCCGGCGGCAAAAGCGCCGCCCGACAGGTTTTTGGCATTGGCTGAATCGATAACGGCCTGGGTAGTTCTACCGGCAAAGGCAGTTTCAGTGTCGATTTCATCGGGGTCTTTCTCCCTGTCGATGTCACCGGAAGTAAATACGAGAACGCATCCTCCATAGGTGAACGGTAGTGACATCGCAAGGATAATAAAAAAGATTATGAGTTTATTGCGGCTCATCATATTACCCCTTATAAAGCATGTGGAAATTAATCAAATAGTGGTTTAGGCCGCCGGGATCGGCGGCTCAAATTCAATTCCCAGTAAACTTTGCAATGCTTTTTTAACAGCCTTCTTATCACTATCGATTAACATGCCGATTTTTTTAATAATCAATCGACTGTCGAGCGTAAAGAGTTTCATGCGAACCTTTGACGGTGCCGTCAATCCTGAGCGGCGAATACCCTTAATCGTAGTATCCAGCGGCCAATCCGGATTTTTTTGGCTGGTTATCATTGCCAGCACCGCATGACCACTCGACTCATTAAATTTTAAATCGTCTGACAAAATCAATGCCGGTCGGCGTTTAGCCGCCTTTCTATCCGTAAATGGAAATGGGACGACGACGACCTCAAATGGCTTATAAGCCACGGTATGCCTCCTCGTCGTTCTCAGAAAGCCACTCGGATGCAAGCGTTCCCTCTAATGCTCTGGTGAACTCAAAGTCAATGGGGGTTGCCTTTCTAAGGAAAACTTTTTTGTCTGCTGTGACCTCGAAGGCTACTGAGTCGCCGGGATGAAGATCGAGAATACCTCTAATCTTTTCCGGTATGGTTGTTTGGCATTTCGTTGTTAATTTGCCGGCTATTACGGGTTTCATATTCGGATTGCCTTTCTTTAAGTTTTTAATTTTCCCGATTTGTATTACGTCATTACCGTATTACAAGCTTTTTATTTTGTCAATATTGTATTCAAAATAATTCGTGAAAAAAATTGGTTCCTTTTATATTTCACTTTTTGTTGGAAACGAGGTATGAATCCACCACAGCATTGCCAAAAAAATGCTGAGACTCATAAAAATACGGATCTATAACCCAAAAGAAGATAATCCATCGTTGTCGCTTTCAATTTCAATTAATTTCGGAGTACTGGAGTATTGGCCTCCGGCTCGTAGAGCCTACGGCTCGGAGAGAGTAATGACGAAAGGATTGATGTCTTTGTTTTTCAACACTCCAGCACTCCAAAGCCGAGACTTTCAAGAACTTTTGGCAACTTTTAAATTGCCTTTTTACTGGTGTAATCATTTTAAAATATTGAAATTTAGGTATATTGCCTCCAATTAACCTTGAACGGTGAACTCTGAACCTTTGAACACAGGAAAAAAAAATATACTAATTGCGGGCTTAAGCGGATTGCTATTGACGGCAGCCTTTCCCAAAATCGGACTGGACTGGCTGGCCTGGTTTGCACTTGTCCCGCTTTTATACACCCTGAAAGATCAACCCGCCGGCGCCGGTTTTCGGCTGGGGTTTATCACCGGTCTGGTTCATTTTCTCACGCTGCTATATTGGCTGGTTCCCGTGATGCGAACCTACGGGTATTTGCCGGCATATTTGAGTGTATTGATCTTGTTGCTCTTGGCCGCATTTCTGGCCCTCTTTGTGGCATCATTCGCAGCAATCTTGGCCAAAGTCGGGAAGAATTCAGTCCGGTGTCTGGTAATGATTCCGTTGTTATGGGTGGCACTGGAATATTTGCGCTCCTTTTTATTCTCCGGGTTTCCCTGGGAATTATTGGGATACTCCCAGTTTAACCGTTTGCAACTCATTCAGATTTCAGATATATTGGGTGTGTATGGTCTGTCGGCTTTAATTGCCTTTGTCAATGGGGCTGTTTTTATCACCCTGCTATATCTCACAAAAAGGAGGTGGCTGGACGCAGAGATTACCAAACGCCTGGTAACGGGCGCAGTCATTGCTTTAATCCTGGGAATCGCTCTGAG
>CAYWXW010000263.1:0-2343 GCA_964462265.1 uncultured Porticoccaceae bacterium
CATAGAGGCGTAGAATAGTAAGGTAGCTTTTTCCGGGGATCGTTTGAATCCAATTGCCCTCGTGACCTTCTGGTGCCTTTGGCCCGAACCAGACGGTATACGAACCGTCCTGGTTGGGTTTGACCGATGGCATAGTGCTGTCGAGACCGGCTGATTTCTGGTCGGTCTCCAGCATTGAGCGATGTTGGCCCGAATACACCATGAATGACCAGAAATTGTTGACCGGAATAGGTGCGGGAAGAGTCACTTTGTATGTTTTACCACCATCGAGGTATTCGCCTTTAGCGTCCTTTGAAGTAGCCGCATAGGCCGACCCGGTTCCTACCTTCGGTGTGGCCATGGCAGGTGTAATGCCGGTAGCCCCATAGTGAAACATAATGCGATCATCCAGAACCAACTCACCGTTGTCCATGAAGTCATGGCCGCCGCTAAACGGTGTGAACCACTGACGATCCGGATAGAAATAGACCGCCTTATTGCGCGAGCTAAAAGTTAAGGACCTTGCCGTGGCATTGCCGATTGCAGCTGCATCTTTCAGGATTTTCTGCATGCGAGTATCCGGCGCAAAAGGCTGCCCTTTTTTGATGCCGATAGAGGCGAAGAGCCCAACCAGTTCTGGATCAAATGCATCCGCAGGCTCGTATTGAACCACCGCGTTAAGCTCTTCATAGAAGCGCTCATCATTAGCATGAATCGTATTGAACTTTACGCCGGAAAGATCAACAACTTTTTGCTTCGGTGGATTAGCTGCCTGCGCAAGAGGATAAGCACGAAATCCCTCTATCAGCTCTTTTACTGAGCCATCCAGGTCGCCGTCTTTAACAAAAACACGCATCAGTAACCAATGACGGTAGGTCTCGGATCTTGCGACAAAGTAGCCTTCAGGGATATCGCCGTCGTAGTCCGGCCCTATAAAGAGATACTTGCCTCCCTTACCATGATCGGGACCGACCAGCCCAATGTCGCTAACGTAACGGAAGAATGCGTCGTCCAGGATTCCCAGCACAGGCCCGGGGATTTCGACGACAACCGGACCATTTTTGAGGTCAAGCTCTGCCATGGCATACGGGGTCGTTGATTGGGCAGTCAATAACAGACCGCGAGCATCCAGTAGACTTTCAGTAATCCCCATATCCCCTGGTTCCAGGCCCGCCTGTTTGAGGCCCTCCAGGAAGGCATAGATGGAGGCTGCCGGCATTCCATTAAGAAATGCATCAACGCCTCGCGACAGGTCGAGAAAATCATAGGCTTTCTTAACCGTCGCTTCACTGGGCATACCATCGAAAAATTCGAGCTGCCCAAGGAATTCGGTCTCTACCCTGTCCGGGGTGAGCAGGAATTCCGGTACATCAGCAGCGTATTTCGGCTTTTGCGGCACTTGTGCCAATGCAAAATTGGCACTTATCAGAATCAACAATGCAAAAACAACGAGGTAAATTCTTTTAGTTGTATTCATGCCTTTGTTCCCTTTCTTTACTATCGTCCTAGAATTTTTACTGTCTCTATTACTCAAACGCCTATTTGGGAAACAGAAACTGCACCTGTAGTCGCATCTGCCAATCCGCACCATTTTCCGGTGATTCAACATTGTAGTATGCAGAGGCCTGCAGATTCACTGGTGTGTCGCCCCACTTGATAATTTGCCCGATACCACCACCCAGTGGCACAGTCCACTTGTCACCACTATCAGCTTCCCAGTTTGCCGTGACAATTGGCGCAAATGTTAGATAACGGCCGGGTTTGTCGGGAAAGTTATAATTGACAAAGGGTTGTATCAGCATCTGATTGATGTCATCGCGGTCGTCATCACCCCCAACATCAAAAACGTTATTAATGAGTGCACCATAGACCCAGGCTCCAGCCGGCCTTAGAACAACGACTGAAGGCCCCAGCCCCCACCTTTGGGCACCGAGACGATCATCAGTGGAAGTGTCAAGCTGGGCAATAGGTCCTGCGCCCCATACCCAGCCCCCAGAACTGTGTTGTTTTGGCGACAAAAATGCCGAAAACTGAATATCGCCAATGCCGTTCTCACGACCCTGGCCAGGCGCAAACTTCGGTTGGGAGATTACGGGAATAATTGTGCGGGTAATCAGGTTCCAGTTTTCATTGAGGTTAAACGGTATGACCGGCTGAATGTTCAGTATATTTTGCGTTTCTTCCTCAGGCCCAACATTAAAATTCGTATTGTTCTGGAAGGGCACGCTAATCATCGCAGCCACGGGGTTTTGCGCTGACTTTGCCATTTCTCCTAAACTATTCTCTCCCGGATCGATATTGCCATCGGCCGGTGCAGAGAAGCCCACAGGACTACTAGTTAGCAATGAAAGGATAAGGGCAACC
>CAYWXW010000264.1:0-2330 GCA_964462265.1 uncultured Porticoccaceae bacterium
TGAAAGAGCCGGAAAAATCTAGCTTCTGGCGGTCCAATGTTGGGGAGCACAGCAGTGTTGGCGCAGACTCTACATTACGATGGGGGATTTGGCGGGGGGCAGGTCACAGGCGGTAGCCAATCCACGGATGAGAGCATAGCAATCATCGGTTCGACCACCGTCTCCAGCGCCTGCACAGGCTACATTTTTGATGAACCCGTGTCAGCGAGTTAGCTTAATAGTGTCACGAAACCAGAAAACGCTCATGAAACAACGTATTATCCTGTGCTGAGCCGGAATCGACCCCAATATGCCGAGCGCTACAATCACACCGTTCGGCATGAGTGGCTGGACCAATACATCATAGAAAGCATACAGGAGGCACAGGATCAGGGTAAGCGTTTCCTGCCACCCACCTTCTGTTTGTCATTGTGATGGGTTCATTGGACCCTGTTGATTGTTGGACTGGATTTTCTCCATGGAGACTACATCGGAGGTTCTCCCGGTTGGTGGCCGGGGTTGTCGGAACCGGAAATGGCCGGATGAGCTGAAAGCACGGATCGTGGCGGAGACGCTGTTGCCGGGCAGCACTGTGAGTGCTGTCGCGCTGCGGCATGGTGTGCCAGCGAACCATCTGTCCTCGTGGCGGATGCTGGCGCGGACTGTATGGCTCGTGCTACCTGCGCCGAAAGATCCCGCGGAATTCGCGTCTCTGATCGTTGGATCAGTTGACGATGCCCCGCTTGGTAAAACTGGTGCGGAGGATCGGCCGGAGATTGTCATGGGCGTAGTCGTGATCCGGCTGGGAGCCGGGGCCTCAGCGGAACGGATTGTATCGGTCGTGTGCGGCCTGGAAGCCAACCCATGATGTTCCCGTCAAACCGCGTGCGGGTTCTGGTCTCGACGCAGCCTGTGGACTTCAGGAAAGCTCATGATGGCCTGGCAGCGATCGTATCATCTGTGCTGCGCAAGGATCCGTTCACTGGCACGGTGTTTGTGTTCCGCTCGCGCCGTGCCGATCGGCTGAAGCTTCTGTAGTGGGACGGCACCGGATTGGTGATGGCCTACAAGCGGTTGGAAGATACGATGTTCACTTGGCCTGCGATCAAGGATGGGGTAATGGCGCTGAACCACACTCAGTTTGAGGCCCTGTTTGCCGGTCTGGACTGGCGTAAGGTAAAGGCCTTGGAGACACGTCCACCTGTTGCGGCAGAATGAATCAACCGCTGCCTTTTGCGTGTTTTTACTGTGTTTTTATCGTAGTCTCGCGGCATGATTGAGACGCCTGTCATTGACCTTTCCACTATCCCTGCCGCGCAGCGCGCTGTGGTTGCGACCTTGATAGAAACGATCGCCGCACTTCAGGAGATTACCCAACGCCAACAGCATCTGATTGCCGAGCTGAACCATGCCCTGCATGGCAAACGGTCGGAAAAGCTGACCGAGGATGAGCGGCAGTTGGCGTTCGAGGATCTGTCGATCGCACTGACCGAGGTCGAGGTGCAGAATGAGGATCGGGCCGCCAAGGCAGGTGACAAGACGGCAGCCAGGCCTGCGCCAAACCGCACCATCGGGAATCTCCCGGCAGCATTGCCGCGCATCGAAGAGGTTATCGAACCCGACAGCCTGATCTGTCCTTGTGGCTGCGGTGTCATGCACAAGATCGGCGAAGATCGCAGCGAGCGGCTCGACATCATGCCAGCGCAGTTGCGCGTCATTGTCACCGTGCGCCCGAAGTATGCCTGCCGGACCTGCACCGATGGCGTGACCCAAGCTCCCACACCAGCGCACCTGATTATGGGCGGGTTGCCGACCGAGGCGAGCATCGCCCATGTGCTGGTCAGCAAATATGCGGATCATCTGCCATTGTATCGTCAGAGCCAGATCCTGGCGCGCGCGGGTCTTGATCTGCACCGGGCCGTGCTGGCCGATTGGGTCGGCAAGGCGGCGTTCCACCTCAAGCCCGTCGTTGACCGGCTTGCAGAACACCTGAAACGCTCAGACAAGCTGTTCATGGACGAAACCACGGCCCCGGTGCTGGATCCGGGGCGCGGTAAAACCAAAACCGGCTATCTTTGGGCGCTGGCCCGCGATGTCCGGCCATGGGGCGGTGAGGATCCGCCCGGTGTGGTCTACTTCTATGCACCCGGTCGGGCGGGCGAGAATGCCGAAACATTCCTGACAGGCTTTGATGGCATCCTGCAGATCGACGGATACCAGGGCTACAACCGGCTGACCAAGCCTACCCGCAAGGGCGGCGATCCCATTCGGGTGGCCCACTGCTGGGCGCACGCGCGCCGCAAGCTGAAGGAAGTCTTTGACCGCGACGGATCACAGATCGCCGCCGAGGG
>CAYWXW010000265.1:0-2330 GCA_964462265.1 uncultured Porticoccaceae bacterium
GCAATTCGGGTTCGGGTTCGGGTTCGGGTTCGGGTTCGGGTTCGGACAGAGATTCAGGCTCAAGCTTTTGTTCACGCAACGCCTCTTTTACTGACACACTGCTCAGCAATTTATCGCTCTCAGCAACTTTCTGACTAGCAGCAAGCTCAAGGTGGCTATCATCAGCTTCTAGATCAACACTCCCAGGCACTGTTAACGGCTGAATTGAAACGACTGCGCGTACATCAACGTCCTCTGATAGCGGGCCTTCAACTAGCCGACCTTCGACAACGGGAGGCGATCGTGTCGGCGGAATGACTTCCAACTCAGACAACAAAACAATTTCTCCCGCCGGCCCCCTCTGCCAAAGATCTGTTGATACCTCCTGACCCGAGAAAACTTCATCCTGCCTTGTAAACCAGATGAAAGCCATGAGGTTCACTGCCAGAGCACTGAGCACAAGCCACCTAATCATCACTCACCCTGCTCATGGCAATGCCAGCACCAGGCCGTCCAACACCAGGTCTGGCTTATGAACGACAGCTTTTGGCAAGTCTGCTAAGAGCAAATCGGCATCCCCGCCGGTCAACACGATATTGATCGAGTCTCGCTCCTCACTGTTTTCCACTATGACCTTCTCGATCAGGGCCAGGGCCATAGCAAAACAACCGTTACGCACTGCCGTGTCAGTATTTTGACCATAATCAAAACCGGATGCCTGTGAGGAATTAACACGAACACCACTGGTGCCACCGAACAAGGCATTAATCATCATTTGCTGCCCCGGCACGATGTAGCCGCCCAAGTGCCCCCCATTCGCATCAATAAAGTCGAATGTCAACGCACTGCCCGCATCTACCACAACACAGCGATTGCGGAACAGCTCCCATCCCGCCAATATCGCCAGCCAGCGATCAACACCTAGCCGCTGCGGATCCTCATAACCCGAGGTAACTGCTCCGACAGATTCACAGGCAAGAGCAAATTCAGCCTTTATCCCAAAATCTCTTGCAGCAATACGCCGTACTTGCTGCGCCACCGCCTCCCCAGCAACATTGGAAACCCTCACTCGCTCCGGCTGATAAGCGCTCAACATAGATAGTGACGACCAATCCCCGCCGCCCGTATCGATAACCCCCCGATGCAAAGAATTACCATCCGATGACAAGCGCCATTTAGCCCGAGTATTGCCAATATCAATATCAACTATCATCATCGCCTCGCAGGCTAACCTCACCACCTGAGTAGGCTTTAATAACACCATCGACTTCAATTTGTATTGCACCAGTCGCGCTGACCCCGCGACCCAAGCCCCTTACCGTCATGCGGGGTGTTATAAGCTTTATCGGACTATCGCGGTAAGCATCAAGGCTTTCCCACTCTGCGTGGTGCGCCTGGAATCCACAACCAGTGTAAGCATCAAGCAGGGGTAATAATTCAGATAAAAGTGCGCTAGCCAGTTGGTTACGGCTTATTTGCGCATGAGAATTGAGATCAGCCCAGGGTTGATCAATTGCCACGCCTTCAGTCATACCGAGATTAATGCCGACACCAACTATCACCTGACATCGACCAATGGGGTCGCCCATCATCTCAAGCAGCACACCACCGACTTTCTGTTTATCCAGAAGAATATCGTTAGGCCATTTGAGAGCTACATTACTGACGCCAAAGGATTCAACAACACGCGCCACGCCAACACCCACTGCTAAACTTAAACCTTCGAGCGCTGCAGCCCCTTCGTCGAAATGCCACGACAATGACATATAGAGGTTACGCCCGAAAGGACTCACCCACTCCCGGCCGTGCCGCCCACGGCCGCCTGATTGTCGCTCAGCAAAACAAACAAAGCCCTGCGGGGCATCTTTTTCTATTTCACTGCGCACAACATTGTTGGTTGAATCAGTGGTCTCTAAGACCTTGAGCCCTCCCAGCAATTGACACGCCGGTTTTGAAATCCCATCGAGGATTTGCCGCTCATGTAGCAGCTCCATACCACCCGTAATGCGATAGCCACGCCCCCTGGCCTTTTCTATGGGTACACCCCAATCCTCAAGCTTATTGAGATGCTTCCACACGGCTGTTCGACTAACACAAAGCGCATCGCCCAACACGGCTCCAGAGACGAATTCGCCATCGCCGAGTAGATCAACAATACGCAGGCAGGTATCCCTCATGAAGATATCATCGCTTTGTTTTGAAGGGTGGATTATAAACATAGATTGGAGCACATAAAGCCCGGCTCTTAGCTCACATCCGGCAAACTATTATAGGCAGAAGATATAACCAGCCGCTCCCCATTATCTTGCGCACAAAAAAACGCCCTGACCATTGCTGATCAGGGCGCTTCA
>CAYWXW010000266.1:0-1805 GCA_964462265.1 uncultured Porticoccaceae bacterium
TGATCAGCTCAGCATTAAGCAGAATGCCATTGGCTCTGGATTCACTGGCCATCTGGCCGATCCTTTCAGGCTTGCTGTTTATTTTCCGTGCACCTGGGATTGCATATAATGAAGTAGTTGTCACTCTTCTTCGGGACTCCCAATCTCATCGATTGCTGAGGAAATTTGCTATCATAATCACATCTGTTACATCCCTTCTATTGCTAACTCTTGCAATAACGCCTCTCTCCACATTCTGGTATTCAAAGATATCAGCCCTCCCAGATCAGCTGATCGTATTAGGAAACACTGCCCTGTGGTTAAGCCTTCTGGTACCTGGCGCAAACACTCTTCAAAGTTGGTATCAAGGTATTTTGCTCGAATCTGGTGAAACCAAAGGTATACCAGAAGCGGTTGGTATATTCTTAATCATTACCATACTGGTATATGTGTTTGGAATTTGGCATGGGAAATTCCCAGGAATTTATTATGGTGCTCTTGGCTTCTCGTTAGGTATGTCTTGCCAGGCTATCTGGCTTAAATATAAAAGCAGTACTGCTTCGCGGAATTTTTCAAAACCCATTTAAAAATAAAAAACACTTTCACAAAGAAAGTGTTTTTTCTGCTCCCCGGGCGGGATTCGAACCTGCAACCTATCGGTTAACAGCCGACCGCTCTACCATTGAGCTACCGGGGAATTTTCACTGCCGCAAGATTATAAACAACGATGATTGGTGTGTCAAGTCAATCTACTGATTCTCCACGGTAATCCTTGTCTTTTAAATGATTGTCCCGATTTTAATAATTTTCTTATCCAATTTTGCAGTTATGCAAACAGCATATATTTGACGGATAACTTGCTTAAATGTATAATCCCTTAGGTATTCAATTCCAAATGGGGTATTAATGGCATTAAAAGGGAACCTGAGAGATTTTTCTTTTTCTCAGCTGCTAAATTTAATCAGTCTAGCTAAAAAGACTGGCACCCTTCAGGTTCAAGGTCCTGAAAAAGTCGCATCGATCTCGTTTGATGCCGGCAAATTAAGCTATGCGCAAAATAATAAAAAGGACCACGGCCTGGCTGCAGTCCTGCTCCGGAGCGAAAAACTCACCGATAAACAATATCAGGTAATTAAAGAAAAAGCTAATAATATTGGTGACAAAGAATTGGGATTGATGCTAATAAATTCCAACTATGTAACCCAGGAAGAAATCCTCTCCAGTCTCAAGAACGAATTTGTTTCCACGGCCAACGACCTTTTCTCGTGGGAAGAAGGTATTTTTCATTTCGAAAATAATCTCAAGCCGGCAGCTGATAAGATCTCTCTGCTGATCAACCTTGAGAATATTATTATTGAAGGCTCACGCCAACTTCAGGAAATGGAACGCCTGCAAGACGAAATCCCCAGCCTTGATATGGCGTTGAAATTCACGGACAATCCCGGAACAAATATCCGCAACGTTAACCTCAGCGTAAAAGAATGGCGAGTTGTTTCATTCATCAATCCAAAGAATTCCATGAAACAGATTGCCAAAACCACCAAACTAGAAGACTATGAGTTCAGGAGAATTGTGTATAGCTTGATCCAGGCCGGATTGGTCGAGATCATTCGCCCTGAAGGCGTTGCTCCTCCAGCCCCGAAAGTACCAACACTTCCTGTAGAAGGAGCGGATGAACAGAAATCCCTCGTCAACAGGCTAATTACTCGAATCCGTTCATTATAAGTTGTAAAATTGTAATTATTGCTCCAGAGGGAAGCACCCTATGCAAACCGTCAAAATGGTCGTCACTGGTCCGTTCAGTTCAGGAAAAACACAGTTCATTC
>CAYWXW010000266.1:1815-2327 GCA_964462265.1 uncultured Porticoccaceae bacterium
GATGTTGTTGCCACCGAACGCAAGATATCTTCCGAATCAGAAAGGATCAAAGAGACCACAACGGTTGCTATGGATTTTGGCAGAATCACAGTTGACGACGATCTTGTTTTGTACCTTTTTGGAACCCCCGGTCAAAAGCGCTTTGATTTCATGTGGGAAATACTTTCCGAAGGTATGCTTGGTTTTGTAGTTATGGTAGACAGCTCCAGGCCCGAAACGTTCCGGGAAGCCCGACGGATTCTAGAAACCTTCCGCGCCTACGCTCCAACCCCTTACGTGGTAACTGCCAATAAGCAGGATCTTGAAGATGCCTGGGATCCCGAGGATATGCGCATTGCGCTGCGCCTGGCTCCCGATGTCAAATTACTTCCTTGCACTGCTACAGATAAAGAGTCCGTCAAGAATGCCCTTCTTGAACTCTTGTATAGCATCCTCGAAAGAATGGATTCAGAATAAAAAAGAATGGATTCAGTGATCCCAAAAACAGGCCCTGGAAACTCAGGCCTGTTTTT
>CAYWXW010000267.1:0-2296 GCA_964462265.1 uncultured Porticoccaceae bacterium
ACCAATCTCATCGGCAATTCGCTGGGCAATACTCTGCATACACTTATTCACTCTTCGTCTGGTGGGCTTGATTAAGGGGGCTGTCGTGGATCGGCTGTAGTGGATCGGCTTTAGGCAGTGGCCCGCAAATCAAACAGGCCTTTCTGCGCACCGCCATTATGGATACAAGTACCGCATAAAACAGTACTAATCTGCGGCTCACCGTGTTTTTATTCAGGCCATCTCTGCCGCCTTATGCTCTTACGGCGCTGCCCCTTATCTATCTCACAGGCCTTGCACCCGCAAATCACAACACAGATCACATTCAGCGAATAAATACCGAACATAGAAATTATTGATTTAATTTATTAGGCCTGTTTCGCTACTATGCACAGCGTTAGGAAACACCTGCGGCTTAGCAGTCCAAGGCAGCTCAATCAATACTCGCGAGATGCCAACGCTCAACTAAGCTGCATTTCACCACCCACCTTCATTTAAGGAGTCACTGACTATGTCATATACATCAGACATCGACGCAGCTGCCAGCTTGATCAAAGAGCAAGGCAGTGCATGGAATGCCATCAGCCCTGAGTATGTCGCTCGTATGCGCGCCCAGAACCGCTTCCAAACTGGCATCGATATCGCCAAGTACACCGCCGGCATCATGCGCAAAGATATGGCCGACTACGACGCTGACTCCTCAAGCTACACCCAGTCACTGGGTTGCTGGCACGGTTTTATCGGCCAACAGAAAATGATCGCCATCAAGAAGCACCTTGAGACGACTAACAAGCGCTACCTCTACCTGTCGGGCTGGATGGTTGCCGCATTGCGTTCTGACTTCGGCCCACTGCCCGATCAGTCTATGCACGAGAAAACCTCTGTTTCTTCGCTAATTGAAGAGCTTTACACTTTCTTGCGTCAGGCTGATGCCCGTGAGCTCGGTGCTTTGTTCCGCGATCTCGATACCGCCCGTGAAGCTGGCGACGCCGCTGCTGAGGCCGCAGTACAGGCCAAAATCGACAACTTCGAAACACACATTGTGCCGATTATTGCCGACATCGATGCCGGTTTCGGTAACGAAGAAGCCACCTACCTGCTGGCCAAGAAAATGATCGAAGCCGGTGCCTGCTGCATCCAGCTTGAGAATCAGGTATCTGACGCCAAACAGTGCGGCCACCAGGACGGTAAAGTCACCGTGCCTCACGAAGACTTCATCGCCAAAATCAATGCTGTTCGCTACGCCTTTTTAGAGTTGGGTGTTGACGATGGCGTTATCGTTGCTCGCACCGACTCATTGGGTGCTGGCCTGACACAGAAAATCCCCGTATCACAAGAGCCCGGCGACCTGGCCGACCAGTACAACGCCTTCCTCGAAGTCGAAGAAGTGTCTGCTGACGACCTGGGTAACGGCGACCTCGTTATCAAGCAAAACGGTAAGCTGGTTCGCCCCGTGCGCTTGCCCAACGGCCTGATGCGTTTTAAAGCCGGTACTGGCGAAGCGCGTTGCGTACTCGACAGCATCGTCTCACTGCAAAGCGGTGCCGACCTGTTGTGGATTGAAACCGAGAAGCCCCACGTTGGCCAAATTGGTGGCATGGTTGATGAAATACGCAAGGTCATCCCCAACGCCAAGCTTGTTTACAATAACTCCCCATCATTCAATTGGACTCTAAACTTCCGTCAGCAAGTATTTGATACTTGGGCAGAAGCTGGCAAAGATGTTTCAGCCTACAACCGTGATGACCTGATGAGCCAAAGCTACGACGAGACCGAACTGGCCGTTGTTGCCGATGAAAAGATCCGCACCTTCCAGGCCGATGCAGCCCGCGAAGCCGGTATCTTCCACCACCTCATCACCCTGCCGACTTACCACACCGCCGCACTGTCTACTGACAACTTGGCGAAAGAGTACTTCGGTGACCAGGGCATGCTTGGTTATGTTGCCGGCGTTCAGCGCAAAGAAATCCGTCAGGGTATCGCCTGCGTTAAGCACCAAAACATGGCTGGCTCTGACATGGGCGACGCCCATAAAGAGTACTTCTCAGGCGACCAAGCTCTGAAAGCCTCGGGTAAAGACAACACCATGAATCAGTTTTAATGTCTTAAAACTGCAGTCACAAAAAAAAGCCCCGCTGGTAACAGCGGGGCTTTTTTATTGCCAGGTAATTTTTACCATTCCTTAGTGAAGTGCTAAGTATATGTGCCGAATGAGAGAGAAACCTCTGAAATGCTGGAGCTTTTCATCAGCTCGTTAAGCGCTAAAGTTTTTAGGGATACATCGAAATCTTGGTATGAAATGGACTCAATATGGACT
>CAYWXW010000268.1:0-588 GCA_964462265.1 uncultured Porticoccaceae bacterium
TATTTTGATTTTAACAGCCCTGGCAGCCGTTATCGCCGCTACATCGTCGACGCTAGTGATGGCCAATGATTCTGAAACTGGCCCCTTTGGCTTTAGTCCTATTGCCGAATCGGCTGATAAAACCAACTGGAACCCTGAGTCACCGTGGGTCATCCCCGAAGGCTTTAGCCAGTCAATTGTGTCTGACGAAAGTGACCTCAATATTTACGGCAATGGTCATGACGACTGGAACGATATGAATACCGTCAACGAGACGGGTCGTATGGCGGGTCGCTATTTGTACCGTACCCACGAAGTGCGCAACCATCCCGAAGGTGGTGCTGTGTCCGTGGTTGATCTTAAAACCGGCGCGGCGTCTATTCTGACTCAAGACCTTAGCTACAACGCCCTCGACGGCATCCGCTGGACACCCTGGGGAACCATTTTGTTTGCCGAGGAAACCGCCGGTGGCCGACTATTCGAGATCGTTCTTGATGACAAAAATTTAACCCAGGGCCAGGTATACGACCGCCCAGCCGTTGGCCGCTTGGCTCACGAAGGCATTGAAGTTGGCCCTGACGGTGCCGTGTATATGGTTGATGAATGGCG
>CAYWXW010000268.1:598-981 GCA_964462265.1 uncultured Porticoccaceae bacterium
GGGTTGCAGATTTAGTTTGTTTCGTTCCGATTTGGGGATTACAACCTGAAATCGTGTGACGACGGTTGCTGTTGTCATTCGACGTCTCCTTTTTTCATACGATAAGTATATTTTCATACGCGGTGAATGCAAGCGAACAATTTCGATTCATTGAAACGCCCAAACGCTTAGCCCCGCTTCTGCCAGCGTCGTTTCGACGGCGGTTTAAGCAGCGGCTGCTCCATTGACGGCGAGGCAATCGCGCCCTGTGGCGGTGGCATTTATAAATTTGTACCCGAAGTGGCGGGCAACCTTTCCAGCGGATCACTCTACGTGCTGGGCGTTTACGCAACCCCAGAAGGTGAGTACAACACCGGGCAAGGCGAGTGGCTCGGCCCCATTGA
>CAYWXW010000268.1:1085-2272 GCA_964462265.1 uncultured Porticoccaceae bacterium
TACTGAAGGCCCCCGTGATGAAGAGGGTGATGAATACTTTGAAGGTCGCGTGCTGGCGATTAATCTCGACTCATTGCAGGTGTCTAATTTCATTAAGCCGGGTGTGAATGCGCCCATTGAAATGGGCAAGCCCGGTGATGAGGGCTTCCAGACAGGCATGGATAGCGTCGATAACCTGGGTACCACCCCCGATGGCAAGTTGATGATCATTGAAGACAACAAGCCCTCGGATATCTGGATTGCCGACAAAGACCACAATAAAGATGGCATGGCCGACAATGTCTGGTTGTTCGGCTCCTTGAGCGACCCGGGTGCTGAGGGCACAGGTATTTACTTTGGCAAGGACCCCAAGACCCTGTTCGTCAATATTCAACATTCAGCGGCTGAAGATGGCGATGCAACCTGGGCGATAACAAAGGACTAGCTTCTTGTTGATGCCCTTGTCGTAGTGATTGGTAGCGATCCAGCTACTAGCTAAAATCAAGCTACTACCTTAAAAGCCGCGATAATTGTCGCGGCTTTTTTTATCAATCAACAGTTTACACAGCCTTAGCACCAACTCGCCTCTTCTGGCGGGTTTTTTGCCAGCTCCTCAATATTGGCGTGCAGTACTCGGTAGCCAACATTGCCGTATAAAACCTGGCGGCCACCGTCGATAACGTAGGAGGGGCTACCTTTAATCGTTTGTAGTTTGCATATTTGATAGTCATTCATCAAAGCGGCCATGGCCGAGCCGTCGCCAATACTGGTCTGTAAAAGATCGGCGTTTAAGCCCTTTGCGGCGACCAGTTCGTAGAGAACATCCAGCTTGCCAATGTTGTTGGCATCGGCAAAAAACGCTGCGCGCAGCATCAGTGCGCTGTCGATACTGGTTTGTGGGTCGTAGACAAGCTCAATGGCTTTGAGAATCAGATGGGCATTGGCAGAGGTCGCAGGTCTGACCTGTGTCCATATTTTGGGGTTGATGGGTGCGTTTTCATAATCCAGTGCAGAGCGCTGTACATGCTGGGCGAAGCCAGCATAGCCGCCTTTTTGCTGCCACAGGCCATCCATTTTTGCCTGGGTATCACCAAAGATATCGACGTAGCGGTAGCGAAATTCAAGCGCATCACCAAAGCTTTGTTTCAGCTCATCAATACGGCGTTGGGCTATCCACGCCCAAACACAGAGAATGTCGCTGTAATAAT
>CAYWXW010000269.1:0-2269 GCA_964462265.1 uncultured Porticoccaceae bacterium
CTTTTTACTACCGGGGCTTGGTCTTTTATTTTTCGAAGCCATACCCAATTTACCCCGTTTGTTTTCGTCGCAAACACTCAGCGGTGACGACTTTGAATCCATCGTTGCGTCGGGGGTTGTCGGTCTACTCTTTAGTCTTATCGGCGGCGGTGTCGTGTATTGGGGGCTTAAAAAACCCAATGGTGATGCCAGCTTGCTCGACAGTGACACCCCCTGGCTGGGTCGAAAAAAGTGGGCGGCCGATTCATTAAAAGACAGCTTTGCTTTAACGGGCGGCCTTATCTGGGGCTTTGCCATTTTCTGGAATTTAATAACTGCCCCCGCCCTGTTGGCTTTTTCCGATGAGCTGAATAAGGGCAATCAAATGATTTGGTTTGTACTGCTATTCCCGCTAGCGGGCTTATATTTGATTGGCCTGGCCATTCATAAAACACTCGACTGGCGACGCTTTGGGCAAATGAAGGTAAAGCTAGAACCTTATCCCGGCGCCATTGGTGGCGATGTGGCGGGCACCATTCATCTCGCTACACCGCTGCCACCAGGCACGCTTATTAAAATATCTCTCGACTGTGTGCGTCACTATAGCCACGGTAAAAACTCCAGCCAAAGCATCGTCTGGCAACACAATGGCCTGTTTGAGCCCCTGCAAAGTAGTCGCTCTACGAGTGTGCGGTTTTTATTTGAGGTGCCTGCCGGCTTGCCCCAGTCCAGCACAGGTAATAGTAGTTACCATGTCTGGACACTCAGAGTTAACGCCGAGCTGCCCGGTGTTGATCTTGTACGTCAGATTGAGCTGCCGGTATTTCCCAGTGAAGAAAAAGCGAGCTCTACGTTTAGACTCAACCTCAAATCATCGACCAATAATGCAGATTCTGTCGATACGCCCTTCGCCAATAGTACGGGGCAGGAACAGGCCATCATTGGCGACCATAGAAATAAAGGTTTCGGTACGGGCGTTTTTATTGGTTTAGTCTTTACAGCCATCGGCATCGGTCTGGCTTATTTTATTGGCCACTTACAAAAGGAAACCTTCCTTATCGGTTTCGGCGCGCTGTTTGGTAGCATTGGTTTGGCTATATTTTCTTACTCCATGCTCGGGCGCTTTCGCCATTATTATCTTCGCCTCAGTCAACCGCTGCTCGAATTCCGCTTTAAAAGTTTATTCGGTGGCAAGGTCGTGACACTTAATTATGATGAAATAGCAGCTGTTACCACCGAGAGCCGAGGCTCTATGACGGTCGGCAATAAGCACTATCAGTTTTTTGATCTGGGCTTAAAGCTGAAAAACGGAGAGGCCCTGCGTATCGGCGATAGATTTAGCCGCCAGCAGGTTGAAAAAACAGCGCAGGCTTTAGCCCAGAAACTGGGCCTTGAGGTGGAAGAAAAAGCCTCGCGAATATCGAGGCTGACTGAAAATCGTTAAGCCCTTATTTAGCCACCAAATTTACCCCCCAAAATCGTTAATCGCCCGCAACAACTGTCGACAACTGATTTGGCCAACCAGCTTGCCATTGTCGACGATGGGGCGGCGGCGGTGCTTGTGCTTCAGCATTTCGGCGGCCACCGTAATAATGTCCTCGCCGGGGCGATTAACCGCCACATCTTTTGTCATTACCTCTGTCACGCTCTCTGCCCCGGGAGTACCGCCGTTGTAAACGGTGCTCACGATGGCTTGCATACAATCTAACTCAGACAACATACCGACCAGATTGCCGGCGTCATCAACCACCACGATACCCGACACCCGGTTTTCAATAATCACCTGTGCGGCTTCAGCAACGGTAGCGCTTTGTTTTATGGTGCGCGGCGTACGCATGTATTCTTGTACTTCAATAGATTTCGGCATAACTGACCTCTTGTTATGGAAGTTCTAATATTCATTGTCGATCTACCAACGTCGATCTACCAATATCATAGCCTGTCTTATCAAAACGCACAGTTTTAAGCCCGCACTATGAGCCTGCACTATGAGCTCAGGCCCTTAAGCCATACACTAAGCCCTATGACGACCCTCGACCAAACGCCTGTAACTCAGCTCCGTGGCATCGGCACGCAAATGCGTGACAAACTGGCCCGGCTGGGTATTGCCACGCTGCAAGACATCCTCTTCCATCTGCCCATTCGTTATATGGATCGCACCCGCATTAGTCCCATTGGCAGCCTGCAGCCCAATACCGAAGCGGTAATAGAGGGCGAAATACGCGGCAGCGATATTGTCATGGGGCGACGGCGCAGTTTGATTTGCAAGGTGCAGGACAACACCGGGCTT
>CAYWXW010000270.1:0-1695 GCA_964462265.1 uncultured Porticoccaceae bacterium
AGTAATTCACAATCTATCATCTACTCCATTCTTGAATAGTTCCAGTGAAGTAGGCGAGCGCACCATCACAGGGACAAAGTGTAAGTAGAGGTACTGGTAGAACATTCAAGCCTTAGATACGGCAAAGTTAACAGCCGAACTCAGCAACGCCTTACGGTTTTGAAGGAAAGCCGCCAGCTTTTCCCGTATTGGATTAATTGTTGCGTTAGCCGTCAGCCAGCGCGGCATGCGCGGAACCTCTGAAATCGGTTGGTTCTGACTTTCCTCTCTTTTGTGCATTTTTTCTAGCAATCTCATGATTCATGTCCGCTGGAATGAACGTTACCGGCTTCCCCGCGGCACGCGCTGCGAGTGCCTCATCTCTGGTGACGTTACCTCCACCGATGGCCACTAGTGACGTGCTAACAGTAACGAGCGCCGTTGATGTGGGGGAGAGTTGATTGGATCCTGGCGCCAACCCTCCCCAAGTGTTGTCAGGAACGTAAAATACGTAGTCGACGCATTCCGAGAGAGTGACGTGCTCATCGCGCGCGCGACTGGAAACAATGCCCATGGTCGTGAAGCCTTTTTGCTTCGCGATATCGTAGATAGCACCGATGCCTACCGCAGTCGCGCCAATATTGATCAATGTTTTCTTAGGGTTTTGTCTGTCAAGAACGCGTGCAGCATGCTCCAGCATAGCCCCTGGCTTTTGGTACTGAGCGCCAGAATAGCCAGTGAAGGTGAATACTGTCATTTTCTTGTTGTGGATGAACGACTGAATCGACGAAAGTTTTGCTTCGCTGACCTCGCGTGGGCCATCGCAGGCCATAGCCGAAGATTGAGAAATAGCAACAGTACACGTGATCAGTACTAAAAAACATGTCGTCAAAATGTTATAGAACACGACAAATCCTCCTATTTGGCTCACATAGTTACCTTGATTTTATTATTAAATATAGATTTCCTTTTCAGCACCTAATGGTCGGCTCTCTTACAGATAACTTATGACGAGGAAAAGGCTACCTACTGAACTTAAAAAAAATCGTTTCCAAAGAACATCTGCTGGTCAGACAACTGGTTATCCGCCCGATATTACTGCCTCAGGAATCCGGTAGTGCTCGTAGTCATTGACTTCGATTAACCAATCGCCGCCACTCTTTTTCACCCTTACTGTGCCGTCCGTAGTGACCTTAACACCAGCAAAAATAAATTTGCGCTGGAAGCCGCCTGGAGGTGTTACATGCAACTCGGCATTACCAGACGTGCTGCGGATCACGCCAAAGTCGCATTGCGTGGAACCCTGTGGTGCATCTCCCAGGGAGCACGGAACCTTACCGGTGGCATGGTATGGCGTCCCCTCGACCTTGGCGTCGCTGGCTGGTGTGGGCCCCATTGCCTGCTCGGCCGTGGCATTGCCGGTAATGTTGACGGTCAGCGTGTAGTTGGCAGCCTCGTTGCGGCGCGCCGCACTGCGCATCATATAGACCCTGACCTTGTAGTCCCCCGACTCGGGCAGTATGCCTTCGTACTGATTCTCGTTTACCGAGCCTCTGAAAATGGCAACCTGATCTTCTCCCGGAGTAAGGATATTGAAATAGGCGGCGCCGTTGTCGGTTGTCATGCTGACATTCATATATTGCCCCTGGCGCGCGCCGAGGACATAGTCGACGACCGCATAGCCGGTTATCGAACTTTCGATGGTGGCACTGTTCT
>CAYWXW010000270.1:1865-2268 GCA_964462265.1 uncultured Porticoccaceae bacterium
CCCTCCCATACATATGTTTTTCTTCGGACCTTTAAAATCAAGCCTGTATTATTAAATTATTCAAAAACAACCATTTTATACTTCCCCCCAATGCATGGACTTGACTGAATGAGACCACTGCTTAAATTTGCCTTAGTTATATCATTGTATTGATGAGAAATTCATCCAGGTTGCTGGTAAAGGCTCTCTGACAGGAGAGACAAATTGTCACCGATGATCTGCCAACAAGCAGCGCCCGGGCGTGCAGAACAATACGGTGATCTCAGGAGTCAAGGAGCGCTGAAAGCAATTATTGACAAGTCTTCCAAAGTCGCCCTTATGGGTAAGTCGGCACCTCAACAATGAGATGAAGTAATCACACCGGACAAGGGACTATCATGATGAATTTTAAAGACGCGGTTAT
>CAYWXW010000271.1:0-2265 GCA_964462265.1 uncultured Porticoccaceae bacterium
CGTGCCCTCGTCGCGGGTGATTGGCCGTACCCAAACCATCAGTAGTGACGGTGAGCATACCTATGGGGCCAATGACACGCGCTGGCCCGGTGGTGGGGCGGTAGCCCAGCCTTAGTCGCGTTGCTGCTCTTTTAGCTCAGGCCGTTTTCAGCTCAGGCCGTGGCATTATCCAGCAGGCGGTTGAGTTCTGATATGGCGACCGAACCGAGGCCACTGGCAAAGTTCATCATCGCATCGAGATGGGTGCGTCGGCTGTAGGCAACACGGACACTGGTTGCGGCGGCGATAACGGCAATTTTGTAGTAAGAAAAAATGTGGTAGTAAGCCAGCGTGTCCATATTGACTTTATTGCCACTGGCGCGCTCGTAGCGAGCGAGGAAATCGGCCTGGGGCATTAAGCTGCTCGCAAGTGGTTTACCGACTTCGTCATTGCCGCCGAAAAGTCCCAATGTCGCCCAGGACAGGTCGTCGTGGTAGTCGCCGTAATAGGCCAGTTCCCAGTCAAAGATGGCATTAATTTCGAGATCGTCGGTGTACATAAAATTGCCGGTGCGGTAGTCGCCGTGAACAATCACCGGCTCGCCAACAATGGGCATGTTTTCTTTAAGCCACAGGACGGCCCGCTCCATAATGGGGTGGGCAGAAAGGGTGTCTTCGTTCCAGGCCCGCTCCCACAGGCCGATGGCCCATTCATTAGCCTGTGTTGAGTTCGCCTCGGGGATGTCAAAGGTCGACAGGTCTTTCTTGCGCCAGTCGATGGCGTGAATTTTTGCCAATATATCGACAAATTGTTGACTCAATGCATCGCGCAGTTCGGGCTTGAAATACATGCCGACGCCGCTCATTTTTTCACTATTTTCGGGCTGCTCTGGCTGTACTGTGCCCTCTAGAAAGCTGGCAATTAAGGCCGGGTGGCCAAGCTTTTCACCGAGGGGGTCTATCCACAGCACTTTAGGCACCGGCACCTCGCCCCACATAGCGCGTAGCACCTGGCACTCTCGAAGGCGATGGGTTTCGACAATGGACTCGGTAGGGTCCATGCGGATCATTAAATGGGTGGTTTCCCGTTTGCCGGGTTCTGGCTGCCAGGTGAGGTCGAAGGTAAATTGCTCTTTCGAAGCACCGCCAGAAAGGCGCTTCAGGTTTTCGACCACAATATCACTCTGGCCTGTTTCACCCTGTAAAAAATGGAGTAGTGGCGCCTGCAGCTTGCTGAAGTCCATGGTGTGTTCGACGGGCTTGAGCCGGTTGTGCAGTTTGCGAGTAAAGACCTCATCAATGGCGCTTTCAACTGGATAGTTGGCGCGCATCTGCTCTATCCATTGTTCGGAAGGCTGAGTCCGCTCAGCCAGAGTGGGGGTGTAATTACTCATCGCATATACTCACTATTACTACTTTTATTGTTAATAGCTCGCCGTTGCTGGCTTAGCTGCCCTGGTCAAGTAAACGCTGTAATGCAGATATCCCTGTGTAGCCAAAACCACTGAGTAAATTCATCATCGCATCGAGGTGGGTTTTACGCCCGTAGGCTGCTCTCGAACTGGTGGCGACGGAAATGACGGCGACTTTGTAATAGGAAAACACGTCAAAATAAAACAGACGTTTGGGGTCGACGGTATTGCCGCTGTACTGCTGGTATTTATCGAGAAATTCATTTTTGGATAGTAAGCCACTGGTGAGCACGGAGCCGTCGTCTAGCGGTGTGCCGAGTATTTGGCAGGTGGTGTAGGAGAGGTCTTCATGGAAGTCGCCAATATGAGACAGCTCCCAGTCGAGCACCGCATTGATTTGATGATCGTCGCTGTACATGAAATTACCGGAGCGATAATCCCCGTGTACGATCACCGGCTTTTCGACGGGCTGCATATTTTCGCGCAACCAGAGGGCGGCATTCTCGACGATGGGGTGGGCCTCAACCGCATCTTCATGCCAAACCCGCTCCCACCAGCCGAGGGACCATTCGTTGGCCTCTAAATGATTTTCCCGAGGCGAGTCGTAGGATGACAGGCCTTTATTGCGCCAGTCGATGGTGTGAATTTTTGCTAAATGCTGAACGAATTGTTCTTTTAAATCGAGACGTAAACTGGGCTCGAAGAACATGCCCAGGCCGCTGGCTTTATCGCCACCCTCTGGCTGCACAGTGCCTTCTAGAAAGCCGGCGATGAGGAAGGGGTGGCCCAGATCTTCGCCCACGGGGTCGGTCCAGTGAACCTTTGGCACGGGCACCTCGCCCCACATGGCGTCGAGCATTTGTGATTCGCGCAG
>CAYWXW010000272.1:0-565 GCA_964462265.1 uncultured Porticoccaceae bacterium
ACTTGTAACCGTACCGATCTCTCGAGGAGTCAGTGTTGGCAAATAGGATTCACGCGCCCTGGCAATGTGATCGAAGGTACTATTAAAAATACTTTTCAGGATGTCACTGGCAGCTTTCTCAGTGCCCATTGTTATCAGCACCTTCTACCGTCGTCGCAGCCGGGCCTGCTTCAGAAGTTCGCTCAGCTGCAGATTTGCCTTTCAGTAGATCATCAACATTACTGGCCAACGAGCCAAGATAATCGGCAACACTCCAGGCTACCAGTTTTCCATCAGAGCCGATCTCGATTCCGCTAACAAGATCAGGTACTGTGATGAACTCGACCGGCGTCTGATCACCTAAAATCTCGCCAATGACTGCCTCTATAGAGGATCTTTGTTCAGCTGACAATTCGAAAGCAGTACGCACGTGCAATGTGTTGGATGATAAATTGAATGCCGATTTCAATGCGGTGATCTGATCGCTGTCGAGTCCACGAAGACGATCAAGAAAAACTTCCGTCATACGCTGCTCGAGACTGCTTCCAGATAAATCAGACAGTGCTTTACGTGCAATTGCAAAGAC
>CAYWXW010000272.1:575-2264 GCA_964462265.1 uncultured Porticoccaceae bacterium
TGAGGCTTTTCTGCTCGTTTCTTAGTCCCTGCTCCAGTTTGCTACGCAAATCTTCTGATTCTTTTCGTGCTGCTTCAAGCAATTGGGCGCGTTCTGCTTTGGCTGCCTCCAGTACCTCATCCATGTGTGCCTTGCGTTGCTGCTCGAATACCTCATTTTTCTGCTTGTATTCGTCGCGCTCTCTTAGGGCTTCGGCTTCTTTTGCATCGGCATCAGCTAATTTGTCAGCAATGCGCTTCTCTCGCGCGTCTATTGCATCAAGAATTGGCTTGTAAAGAAACCGCTTTAGCAACCACACCAGGATCAGAAAGTTGACCACCTGAGCAATAACGGTAAACCAGTCAATCAGCATGGGTTATTTTCCGGCGATTTCAGCGATAGCATAATTCCAGAACGGATTGGCGAAGATCAGGATCATCGACACCACAAAGCAGTAAATGGCCGTTGACTCAATCATCGCCAAACCCACGAAGAGCGTGCGGGTAATTGTAGAAGACGCATCGGGTTGCTGCGCCAGTGATGTCAGCGCTGTCGCGACCGCCCTGCCCTCACCCAGGGAAGGCCCGATGACACCGATAGCAATCGTGAGGCCGGCTGTTAAAATTGAAACCACAGCGATAATAGTTACACCGTCCATAATTTATCCTTTCGTTGTCAGGGTTGAATTCTCATTTTTTGGTTTCTGGCCTGTATTCTGTTTTCGGTTTAGTTACTCGCGTGGCGGCGGCTATATAGACTGTGGCAAGAATACTGAAAATATAAGCCTGTACCATCCCAGTCAATAAGCCGAGTGCGCTCATAACGATCGGAAAAATAAACGGGGTAATGGTAAGCAGAATTGCAATAATCATGGTGCCACTCATCATATTACCGAATAGGCGCACAGCCAGCGCCAGTGTGCGCGAAATCTCGCTGATAATATTAAATGGCAACATGATTATGCTCGGCTGCGTATACGCCCTCAGGTATCTAGCAATGCCCATCTCTTCTATACCAAACATCGGCACAGCCACAAAAACACAGATTGCCAGCGCGGCGGTGGTCGATAGTGAGCCGGTTGGCGGCTCATAACCGGGAATAATCGTGAACATTGCCGCCACAGCAACAAACAGGAACAGCGTGCCCAGAAAGCCGAGATATTTTTGTGGATTTTCAAGCCCCACCTCTTCGATCTGCTTGTTTATACCGGTAACTATAATCTCCAGCAGATTTTGCCAACGTGAACGCTCCAGCTCAGTAGACAGCCTGCGGGTGATCATTTTCGAACTAAGGGCCAGCACCAGCATCACAGCCCAGGTGTAAACAATGGTGGCGTTGAGTTTGAAGTCGCCAATTTGCCAGTAGATGATGTTGTCGGGACTGATATTCATGAGCCAACTGCCGTAGTGCTGTCTTTAGTGTGATCTCCGCTACGCGTCAGTCGGGTGACGATAATGCGTGCAATTACAAAACCTATAAGACCGGCAACGAGGCGTTGCCAGTTATCGCCCAGCATGAAGTAAAAACCGAGTAAGACAATGATTGTGCGCAGCGCCATACTGCAAAAGAATAACAGCGCTACGTTTTTAGTTGTCTCTATTCTACGCACAGTCCACCATAGACCGGCGAAGAAAAAGAGGCCGAGTAAGGCGCCCTCCAGCAGAGCAAATAGTAAAGTAACCAGATCCAAAAAAGGTTCATTCATAGTTA
>CAYWXW010000273.1:0-2249 GCA_964462265.1 uncultured Porticoccaceae bacterium
ATAATCGCTTGAAAATACAGTGTTTATTGTTATAAATCAATATCTTAGCGTGGCCTGATATTCATATAAAGGGCTTGTTCCCGTAAAATGTCTTTGTCCCGTAAGTAGACTCGTCAAGCGTGATATTATCGGGTCAGAGGAGGCCAACAGGCCTCCGTCTGCCCACAGAACCGTGCGTACGGGTCCGTACACGGCTCCTCATGTCACCTTGATTACGGTCTTAATCGATAGCCAGTGGGGATGTTGCTCTTCGGATCTGACCCTCAGGTTCAGCTCGTGGATAAACCAACGGTTAGGATACGCACGATTCACAGCATAGGTGTTGGAAAGTGCCCATCTGCCTTTGTTGGAAAATACCACCTTTGACGCTGATCCAGCAGGTGCTCCTCGCTTGATCAGTTTCTTGAACAAGTATCGGCGCCTCTTCTGCTGGTCTACCAGGCGTGACCTCAGTCTACGCCTGACGTGGGCCTCTATCTTCATTAGCTGGGATGGGTACTGCGTCATCCGGTAGTATTCCGACCAACCGATATACCACTTGTTTATCCGATTGATCGCGGACTCCAGGGACAAATGCGCACCACGCGGCGTCAACTCCTTCACTTTCGCCATCGCACGCTTTATTGATACCGCGGATATGGCGATCGTGTCCGCAATGATGGTCATACCGAGAAATTTGACTCTCTTCGATAGTGCCACCTGGCTCTTTTTCCGGTTGACCTCCAGCTTCATCTTGCTTTCGATAAAATGCCCGACGCTTTTCATTACCCGGTTTGCCGCTTTTGGTGATCCGACGAATATGTTGCAGTCGTCGGCGAAACGACAAAATTCCAGGCCTCGGTCTTCCAATTCCTTGTCCAATTCGTCAAGTACGACATTACTCAACAGCGGGCTTAAAGGGCCGCCTTGGGGCGTACCTTCCCTGGTGGGACTGACTAATCCGTCCTTCATTACACCGCTGCGCAGGGTCATACCGATCAAACGCAATATCTGTTTGTCCGGTATCAATGTTGACAGTCGGCTTATCAAACGATCGTGATGCACTCGATCGAAAAACTTTGATAAATCAATGTCAACGACGTGTTCCTTGCCCGTCTTCACGATTCTCTGCGCAGCCTCCACCGCTTGGCGCTGATTGCGGCCAGGGCGAAAGCCGTAACTGTTATCCGAAAAACCCGGATCGAGAATCGGTTCAAGGATCAGTTTCAATGTCGCTTGAACCACCCGGTCTCTGACGCAGGGCACTCCCAATAGGCGTACCCCCGCATCTTTGCCCGGCTTGGGGATTTCAACGCGGCGAACCGGCTTGGGCTTGTAAGACCATCGCTCAAGCTCCTGTTTAAGCCGTGCCAATTCCGCTTCCAAGTCTTGCTCAAACGCATCGACGGTCACTCCATCTACTCCAGGAGCACCCCGATTCTTCCTCACCGCTTTAAATCCCTGCCTGAGTTGCTCTGGTGAACATAGCTTCTCAAACAGGCTTCGATTGTCAACGAACAGCTCTAACTGCTTCATTTTACCTCGTTTTGCATCGCCCTTTCAACGACCCGTGCACATCCTGTATGATCGAGGGTATACGTTCTCGATCTAGGTGGTGTTCCTATGGCTGGTCTCATGACGACAGTTCATAATGAAGTGAAGAACTCGGTAACATGTTCCACCCTTCGCCTCCATCCCATCAATGGGACACTTTCGCATTGTTTTACCCTATGACCCGGTCACCCGGGTCGTCATCGGCAATGCCCTTTACGACTACTACGGCTTCATCTGCAGACCCCCTGCCCATAACGCTCACGTTTCCGCTCCGCTTAGGGTCGCGCTGTCGCTGTTACAACGCTCCCGGTACAGGCGGTCCTTCACCAGGTAAGATCGATAGCGCTTTCATTGCCCACCCACCTCCTATACCACCACAGGTTACGGAAAGGATATCGGGCTTCGGCAGTCGAAGGTACCTTGCCCTCCTGTGACAGCCTTCCAGAGGTTCGCACCAAGCTTGGGTGACAATTTTGGCTACGGCTTCCTTCAGATCCTTCATTGGCCCATGCGTGACCGGTTATTCCCTCTTCGGGCAGCCCGCATGGGTTTCTTCAGGCACCCTTGCCTTCGCCTACACGTTGCCTCCTTTCGGGCTCGTGGTTGGATTTTCACCAACTCGTTATCGACCATGCTGGTCACACTTCCTACGGACCGCTGTCGCTAAATCTCACTACAGCCTGACGAGCTTGAGAAAGGACACCTCCCTATCCATA
>CAYWXW010000274.1:0-2243 GCA_964462265.1 uncultured Porticoccaceae bacterium
GGTTTTGCGCCGTGGATCGGCACGATCACCGAATTCAAATTTCCGGAGCATCCCTGGTCCGTGGTCTATTCCCATGTCCCCGGCGACCGGCCTTACTCCATCCCCAGTGATTTTGATCCAAACCTCGCTCTTGCGCTCGTCTGGGGGGATTCCATGGATGATGCAAAGATGAAAGCCGCCCGGTTTATCGACGAAACGGTTATCCGCGGCAACGATTCAAGCGGTAAACCGATCATCACCAATCTCGAATATCTTAAAAACAATCTGGATCGCCTGCTGGCTTTTTAGTGCCTTACTCCGGAAAGCCTGCCACTTATAACAAGACAACTGAGACACATCTGAAATTAAGAAGTTACAATAACCACCAAGGCGCTTATCCCGGCTTATTTGCCGTTTACCGGGGTTAGAGACGATACCTGAGAAAAATAGTTTCAACATGAATGAATTACTAAAGCAGCTTCTGAAAATAGAAGAACGGATCAACTACCTGCTCCAGGTCAAGGATTACTCGAACTGGGGGAACCTCGATGGTTTCAAAAAAAACTGCGACCAGCTCAAGGCGAACATTTATGAGCATACGGAGGAAAAACTCTCGGTAGAGATTCGCAAACTCAACGAATCCATCAGTTTTCTCGAAGAACGCGCGGAAGAACATCTCAGCCCGATGGAGAGAGTGCGCATCGTTCGGTCTATCCAGCGTTTCAGCCTGAAAGACATCCTGGAAAACGTCTACGAAGATTACACCGAACTCGGGGGCGAGGGGGACGCCAATGTTGATCCGGCAATGATCTGTGCCAAAGCAACCATCACCAGACGGATCAAAAACAAACCCTACACCGCCTCGGTCATGGTCATCGGCCAGGAAACCGGACACGGAGAAGAATTCCGTAACGGTGGTTCGTGTAAACCTCAAGGCAACGAAAAGGCCCTGCGCTATATGAAGGTGGCCGAAACCGAAGGGATACCCATCCATTTCTACATCTTCACTCCCGGCTCCTACCCCGTCGAAGAAGGCTCAGGAGCAGCTCAGCAGATCGCTAGAAATATTTATGCCATGACCAAGCTCCGGGTGCCGATGATCTCAATGATCTCCGAGGGTGGTTCCGGAGGCGCCGAAGCAATAGGACTTTCCGACTACAGGATGATGGCATCACATGGCTACTACTCGGTGATATCCCCGGAAGGGGCGGCGGCCATTGAAGGCAAAATCCGTGAAGGTTCCAAGGTCCCCAAGGAACTGATCGAGGTCTGCGCCGATCGGCTCAAATTGACGGCAAAGGATAACCTCGACAAAGGAACTATTGATCGGATCATTTACGAACCGCTGCTCGGTGCAAGAAGAGACGACTTCGCCTTTTTCGCCAAACTTCGCGCTGAAGTGCTCCGGGCAACAGATAAAATAGTCCTGTCCACCAAGAGCTTCAGCGCCCTGCGCACCTACGAAATCAGGAGAAAGAAACATAAACCCGCCAAGGAAGAAGAGCTGCAGATGGAGATGGCGTGGGATCTCAGTAAAGATGAGATCAAAAGACTTCTTGAGCTGCGCTCCAAGAAATATATGGCGATGGGCAAAAACGGCTTCACCGGTCAGGCCGAAGCGGAAGAGGGTATATACAATCTGGCCAAGGTCAGAACCGAAAAAGTCTACTATACGCTGCGCTATGATATTATGAAAAATCATAAGCGCCAGGTCAACAAGGTCCTGAAAGACGTGTCGGGAGAAGGGTCGGTTATGCTGAAGCGGATCACCGAACCGATAACCGCCTTCATCGACCTCTTCGGCAAGAAAAAGCCCGAAAAACCGCAGCGACTAATCACCTATTCCGGAAGGACAAATCAGCCGGAAGGCAACGCACGCCGCGTCGATCCACTGGAGCTCACCGATACCTACACCAGTCCTCTGGCCAACGCGGATCGCACGGTAAGCTGTCCCAATGCCGACAAATACAACTGCAAAGACCTCTGGATCCCCGATCTGTATGGCGAATTCGCCGGAGTCTGCGAGACCTGTGGGCATCATTTCCCTCTGGAGCACCAGTGGTATCTGAAAAATATTTTTGACCCCAGCTCGATACGACACTTCAATACGGAGATAACCTCCGGCAATCCGCTCAATTACACCGGATTTACCGAGAGACTGCAACTGGCCAAGGAGAAGACCGGTCGGCGTTCAGGCAACATGACCTTTCATGCCAAGGTAAACGGCATTCAAATCATTGTCGCCATGCTCTATTCCGACTTTC
>CAYWXW010000275.1:0-995 GCA_964462265.1 uncultured Porticoccaceae bacterium
AACACCAGTGCGTTTCAGACGACCTGATAAAAGGCCGCAGACAAGTATATAGTGAGTAGAGAGCAATTGTTTCCAGTATTAGAGTGTGCGCTCTCTGACACACACTCCGTCTTTGCGAGCGAAGCGTGGCAATCCTTTTAAATGACTGAGTTATCTACATGAGATTGCCACGCTTCGCTCGCAAAGACGATTTATACCCGCTATTTTCTTATACCATCGATTAAATAAATGGGGGCTACCCTCTTCTACTCAATATCTTGAATGACTGTTCCCGGCGGCGGATTCAACTGATCGTCATAACACTTTATTCTTTAGGATATAAAGAAGGAGTGTTCAAAATGAAACAACGAATCCAATAAAACCTTGCTGTTCAACCGCAACTTCACTCATAACCTCAGATAGTGTCATAAATTAAGTATTTGACGGTTATCAATTACTGCTATTTCACAATGTCTTAAAATTTATTTATTTATAATTTTTCATCTGGGCGATTCCAATGAAATTTAATCGTCAATTTATCTATACTTTCTTACTGATCAGTATTTTTAGTGGCATATTTGTTGTGAGCTGTTCAAGTGATGATGATCCTGTTATTTCTGTTGACTCTGATGAAGTGCCAGCCACACCTGAAGACCCTGTTGATCCTGCCCCTCCGACTGTCACTGCCCCCGTTAACCTCAATGGTATATGGGAGGGTACGATGACCGATAAAACTACGGCGATTATTTATGACGTTGATATGGTCTTTTCGGGGCATAAGCATATGTTCAAACATGAGGTCTTTGACGGAGTAGATCACCTTCAGGCCGTGCTCCCGCAAGCTCGCCAAGTCGCTGCGGACCTCCTGCAGAAGCGAATCGGGAATCGCGCTGTACCGGTACGCGTCCAGCCGCACGTAGCGACGCACCAACGTCCGGCCCGCCGCCGCTTCTTCTGAGCCATATGCGCGGGCATATCGTCGACATGGACCGGTTGTCGGCGCTCTGCGCGGACCT
>CAYWXW010000275.1:1005-2237 GCA_964462265.1 uncultured Porticoccaceae bacterium
AGATGGTGAAACTGAGGGGCACTTGTTAGCCGTTGTCAGCAACCAGGTTGACGGTGAGCCGGAGACCCTGATCGAGGCGGGCTACGATATGGAGCCAAACATTAGCTGGGGCTATGAGTATTATGCCGGCACAACTAGCTCACAAGGTACATTCGTGAAGTATTTCGAATTCGATAATAAACTTGTCGGTTCAAACAAGGGCGGATCTATCGGGCTGGATCGATCGGAAAATACGCTGACAGGTGATGTCGCGCTCGATGATGGTCGTCGCTTTGATATCGTATTAGAGTATTCGTTACAGAACGCCAGGGATACGACCATGGCGGATCTGGCAGGCACATGGAGTGATGCAGAGAATGGCTGGGACGATTCAGCAACAGGTATAACGTTTACGGTAAATCCTGACGACACTGTTTCCGCATTAGCGACAGGGACAAGTACTTGTGAAGGTACAGGACTGGCGGTAGATATCAGCAATTACAATATATATAACTTTGATTTTGATCTGTCAGCAGCCGGTATTACTGGTGTGACGCTCAGCAATTGCGATACAAGGCTTGTAAACGAAGGATTGCCGACAGAAGTAGATGCAGTAGTCGATGGTGATTATAGTGGTATGGCTGTACTTGTCGAAGATGACACGGGCAATTTGATCATGAAGCTTATTTTATCCAGCCAGCAACTAACACCGGCTATAGCAACTTATAACGAGTTTATTAAAAACTGATTGCATCTCGCATTAATTTATCTTGCAGTAGAGTGTCCACTTTGTATATAGACTCCTACTGTTTAGCAGGTATTACCCTTAGTAATTAAGACACGTACGAATATTCGGCGTTCAAGTGGAGACGTTAAATCCCATACCACCATATATTAGAATTCACTAACAGCCTGCTTCGGCTCGACACCGAAGTTCAGCTGATGTTCACGTCATTACCAAAGGTCTCAGTTCGACCAATAGCGCCCGAACAGATAAAATTTATTTTTCTCGCGAAGACGCAAAGGCGTTAAGAAAAACACTGACATGATAATCGTTTCTATGCACCTTTGCGCCTTCGCGAGAATTATTTTTATGATTACTGACCGAGGAAAAAGGCTCGGTTACTGACCTTCAGGCGAATCAACGACACCAGGACAATCCAACGGTCACTCACCGGCCAACTACGGCCTGACCGAATGAAGATGTATTACTAATTCAGGGTGATTAAATTGATCGAGTTTTGCTCTAAAGA
>CAYWXW010000276.1:0-2237 GCA_964462265.1 uncultured Porticoccaceae bacterium
CTGCGATAAATTCCCAGCGCGTTTTGTGGTTATAATAGATGTCATCCAGATCGGTCAGGACGCGCTTTATGGGAAATGTCCTGAAAGATTTACCGTACATATGTCTTATGCTGCAATACGTGCATGCCCGTGTGCAGCCCCGGGATGTTTCCATGACTTCGATCTTGGAATTCATGATGTGATAGCCCCAGGTTAAACGCCTCTTGTCCCGAATGGGGAGCTTGAGCCGGGATAAGTCCAGCAGTTCGCCCCGCGGGTTGTGCACAAAATGCTGATTTTGTTTGTAGGAGAGAGAACCAATGTCTTGAAGCCGGTCTTTTCCTTCAAGTGCATTGACTAACCGGCGGCAGGCTTCTTCTCCCTCGCCTCGGATCATGAAATCAATCCATTCGGCTTCCGGGGATTCGGCAATTTCCTCATTCATCCGCTGCTCTTCGTTTTGCTCGTTCTGTCCTGTTTTCTGCAGGGTTTTGGTCAGATATTTTCGCAACCGTCTCCGTTTGCGGATCAGGTCGATGATAAAGACCTCGTGCCCGTCATCAATGTTTGCGCCGACACTGGCAATCCCGCAATTCGGCATGTGAAAGGCGCTTTCATGCATCATCACCGGGGCCACATCCGGCATGGACATCAGAATGATTTTCATAAGCCTCGCAGGTTTGTCAAGGGATCAGGTTTGACCTCTTCGCTTCCAGTATTGACCTGACCTCGGAAATCAATTCAGAAATTGAAAAACTATTGCTTTCATAATCAGGTACCATACCGGCAAGCAGTTCAACAGTGATGGTATTTGAAACACAGGTATTGAACAAAAATTTTCCCGGCTTGAGCAGGTTATTTGTATTACGGATAAACAGGACCTTAATGGATGCTTTGCAGAGTCGTGCGATCTTAAATGCCCCCTTGTTGAGCCGGCCGATGGTCCCGTCCCGGCTTCGTGTCCCTTCGGGAAAAATAAAAAAATTCCCACCGGACGCTAAATATTCGTCCATGGCTTCCATCTGCCGTAACATCAAATCCGATAGTTTTGTATCCGAGGTAGAGGGGATATAACCGGACAGCTTCAGCACCCTGCCGAATACAGGTACTCTAAAAAACGTGCTTTTCACAACGGTTTTTTGTCTTTCAAACAAGGAAATAAAAAAAATCGGATCAAGATAAGATATATGGTTGCATACGATAACAGAAGACCGGATAGATCGTACATCATCGGAGATAAGCCATTTATGCCCGAAAACGACGTGCCGGACCAGAGAAAAGAAACCCTTGTAGAATTTATGGTTCAACCGTTGAAAGGAAATCTCTCGATTTTCTGAAAACAGAAAGGCTCAGTGAATTAATAAATAGCATAAGTACTTGAATTTATTTATAAAAATATTTGATTAAAAAACATGATTCTGAAAAAAAAAGAATAAAAAAACCGACAGTAAAATAACTCCAGAGCAGCAGTGTAACAATAATGTCGGAAAACGGTTTCAAATACCTGCACAAGTGATGGGGTTCAGGTTTTTTCATTGTTACAATTTTTTCACTATGAGGCAGGTATTAACGCCGCCGAAAGCAAAATTCTGGATGGCGGCTATGCGAACATCAGATTCCATAAGGTTTCTCGCATGCTTGACCATGGCACACCTCCCATCCACCTTATCCAGGTTCAAAGTCGGCGGTATAAACCCCTTTTCCATCATATAAAGGGTTAGTATCGTCTCTATGACGCCGCATGATCCCATGGTGTGTCCCATGTAACTCTTCAGCCCTGTAACCACCGGGAAATCCCGGTATATCCTGCCCATGGCATGGGCCTCGATGACATCACCCATTTTGGTGGCCGTTGCATGGGCGCTGACGAAATCCACTGAATCCGCGCTTATTCCCGCATCTTTGAGTCCGAGCCGGATGGTTTCTGTAATTCCGTCCATATTGGGGAGGATCAAATCGCCGCCGTTATTGTTACACGAGAAACCGATAACTTCGCCTAAAATATTTGCCCCCCGTTTTTTGGCGGACTCATATTCTTCCAATAATACGGCCCCTGCCCCTTCTCCCACAACCAGTCCGTCCCTCTTTTCGTCAAATGGACGCGGCGTCAGGTGGGGGGTGTCATTAAATTCGGTTGAGCATGCCAGCAGGTTGTCAAATACTGCAACCGTGGTGGTATCATATTCATCTGCACCGCCGCAAAGCATGGCATCCTGCATACCGTACTTGACCATTTCATACCCGAATCCAATGGACTG
>CAYWXW010000277.1:0-2231 GCA_964462265.1 uncultured Porticoccaceae bacterium
GTTGATGACGCCCTCGGTTTCCAGTGCGGCAATACTCTCTGCGGAGTAGCCCAGTACTTCGCTAAGAATTTCATGGTTATGTTCGCCGAGAAAACCCGCTGTTTGCTCGGGTATATCGGGAAAGGCTGAAAAGCGCAGGGGCGTGCGGGGAATTTTCAGTGGCCCCCAAACCGGGTCGACGACGGTGCGCACCATATTGCGGGCCTTGGTGTGTGGGTGTTCCATAACCTCGGGCACGCTGAGTATCGGTGCGCTAGGTATACGTGCATCCTGCAATATTTTTAAGGCTTTATCGGGGTCGCCAATGGCATCAAGCCAGCTTTGTACGGCCTCGTTAATAGCGTCTTTGTTTTCACCGCGAGCGGCGAGGTCGGCAAAACGGGGGTCGCTGAGCATATCTTCACGGCCCATTGTTTTGGCCAGTTTGTCCCACTGAGCACCCAGTGCGAGGACGAACAAATAGCGCTCAGCACATTTGAAAATGCCAGCCGGTGCAGCTACGCCGTGGCTGGAACCCGAACGTTTGGGGATAAATGCGCCCCCGGAGGCATCGTAGAGTTGCACGTTCATTTCGTGGTAGCTGAAGAGAATCTCTTGCAGACAGAGATCGAGGTGCTGTCCCTCGCCACCACGAAAGCGATGGAAAAGTGCGGCGACGATAGCGGCATAGGCATGAGTACCACTGGAAACATCGCCAAAGGTGAGATCGGCAAACACCGGTGCTCGGTCGGGCTCGCCATTCATATCGAGAATGCCGGCATAGGACTGGCCAATGTAGTCGTAGCCGGGCAATGACGCTAGTGGGCCGTCCTGGCCGAAGCAGGAAATTGAGCACATCACCAAATTTGGGTTAATGGTCTTTAAGGTTGCCCAGTCCATGTTGTGGCGCTTCATCACGCCGGGGCTGAAATTTTCCACCACCACGTCGGCGTCTTTAATTAAATCATGGCAAATCTTTTGCGCCTCGGCTTTGGTCAAATCCAGACTCATGGTCTTTTTGCCGAGGTTGTGTTGCACATAAAAGGCACTGCGGCCGTCTTTGTGCATGGGCAGCAGGCGGGCGGGGTCGCCGCTTAAGGGTTCGATTTTGATGACTTCAGCGCCGTGTTCGGCCAACATTTTGGTGCAGTGAGGGCCGGCGACAAAATGAGAGAAGTCGATGACTTTAATACCGTCGAACATACTTTGTGGGGCCACGGGTAACTCCTACTAGCTTGTTATCGTCATTATTATTTTTGGGTGTGCTTAACAGGTTTTTAATGAATGTTGCTTTGTGAAAGACGTTAATCGAGGCTGAAAGCAATCAGCCCCGATTAATGCTTAAGCATTTACATGCTATATATTTTTTTCGCTCAACACGCCAGATGTTTTCAAGGCGCTGATTTTCTCAGCGGAATAACCCAGTTGGTCGCGCAGTATTTCCTCATTGTGTTCACCGAGGAAGGGCGCCTGAAGCTCGAGCCGCTCGGGGTACTGCGAGTAGCGCAATGGTGCGCCGGGGATTTTTACTTCGCCAAAAGCACGGTCCTTAACAGTTTGTACAATGCCGCGTTGTTGCATGTGGGGGTGGGCCATGACTTCGGGCACGCTCAATATCGGTGCTGCGGGCACATGGTTTTCCTGAACGAGAATGCGCACGGCTTCGGTGACATCGCTCACCGTACTCAACCAGCGTTCGATTTCAGTGCTAATTTCATCGCGGTTTTCATTGCGCACCAGTGGGTTGGCGAAGCGGGGGTCATCGGCCCATTCTTCTTTGCCGAGTAGCTTAACCAGATTATCCCACTGGGCGCCAATGGCGACGATGATGAGATAATCTTCCTTACATTTGAAGAGCCCAAGGGGGGCAACAAAGGCGTGTTGATGGCCGCTGCGCTGGGGCACCTGGGCACCTCCGGAGGCATCGTAAACCTGCACATTCATTTCGTGATAGCTGAACAGGCAGTCGAGCAGGGCGATGTCGAGAAACTGTCCGCCGCCGCCCATAGCCTTGTGGTACAGCGCCGTAACGATGGCGCCATAGGCGTGGGCACCGGTAGAAATATCACCAAAGGCCATACCTGACAGCGCCGGGTAGCCATCGGCTTCACCGGTCATACCGAGCACACCGGAGTAGGCCTGGCCGATGTAGTCAAAGCCGGGTAGTTTCGACAGGGGGCCTTCCTGGCCGAGGCAGGAGATGGAGCACATGATGACATCGGGGTTGACCTTGCTGACGGCTTCCCAGTCCA
>CAYWXW010000278.1:0-2225 GCA_964462265.1 uncultured Porticoccaceae bacterium
CCGAAGAGTTCGGTGCAAAACTGAAAGGCGATAATGAGATCATCGATGTCGACGATGCCATCGTCAATAACACTGTTGGTGACGTGATCGATTACAGCAATGCCAAGACCCTGGTCATGTTCTGTAACGGTATGTGGTGTGGTCAGTCTCCAAACAACATCATGAACCTGCTGAAATTCGACTACCCGGCCGAGAAGATCAAATGGTACCGTGGTGGTATGCAGGACTGGGAGATCCTCGGTCTGAGCACCGTTCCGGGCAAGTAACTACTACCCAGGAAACGCATACCAGGAAATCCATATCAGGGAAAGCATAACGATAGATTTAGCTATCGTCACTGCTTGGTGAAAAAGCCGCCTCCATCACTGATGGAGGCGGCTTTTTTATGCCACGCAAATAATCAATATGCATGTTACATCACCCTGGTAGAGTCATTAACGCTAAGATAGCATTGACACGCCGTCGATAATTCATGGATGATGGGACAAACATTTACTATACGAATATCGCGATAAATGCCTGTTAACTTTACCAAAATGCATGGCCTGGGAAATGATTTCGTGGTCATCGACGCCATTCGTCAGGATGTCTCCCTGACGTCGATTCAGGTCCGGCTCATCGCAGACCGGCATTTCGGGGTCGGCTGCGATCAGCTGTTACTGGTAGAAAAACCGGATCGCGACGGAGCCGATTTCCGCTACAGGATATTCAATGCTGATGGCGGTGAAGTCGAGCAATGTGGCAACGGCGCGCGTTGTTTCGCTGTGTTCGTACGTGATAAAGGCCTGACCACAAGCGATACGATCACGGTAGATACTCATGGCGGCAGGATAATCCTGCAGATAGAACAGGATGGCCAGGTGACCGTGGATATGGGTACGCCCGTGTTCATACCGGAAAAGATACCTTTTGTTGCAGAAAATCAGCAGGATACCTACCAACTACTGGTCAATGGGCACGAATATGCTATAGGTGTTGTATCAATGGGTAATCCACATGCTGTGCTGCTGGTCGATGATGTGGAGGCAGCAGATGTAGACAGTATCGGGGCCGCGATCGAGTCACATGAGCGCTTTCCCCGGCATGTCAATGTCGGCTTCATGCAGGTCCAGGCGCGCGATGATATTCACCTGAGGGTGTTCGAGCGTGGTGCAGGAGAAACCCTTGCCTGTGGAACCGGTGCCTGTGCCGCCGTCGCATCCGGTATCAGGCAGGGGCTGCTGGATGACAGGGTTGCCGTGCACCTGCCCGGTGGTACACTCTATATAAGCTGGCAGGGAATCGGCCAGCCTTTATACATGACAGGGCCGGCTACAACCGTCTTCGAGGGGACTATTAAACTGTGAGTAAAACAACAACAATAAATAACACAGATACTTCAACAGCAAACCATCAGCAGGCAGAGGCCAGCGATACTGGCAAAGACGCAACCGGAGATGCAGCCGGGGACGCAAGCAGAGAACAGGCGCTGGCAACCGAGCTCGAACTGGTCAGTCTGCTGCGGGAAAACACCGACATCTTTTCTCGTCACCCCGATCTGCTCGCTGATATGCAGGTGCCACATCCTTCCGGTTCGGCCACCTCGCTTATCGAGCGCCAGGTCGAGGTGTTACGGCAGAAACTCAAGCTGAGTGACAAGCGGCTGTGTGACCTGATGGATGTCGCCCGGGATAATGAACGACTGAGTAATGCCAGGCATGAACTTGCAATCCGCCTGTTCGCTGCTGCAGACCTGGAAGATGTCATCAGTATCGTGCTCGACCTGCTGCGTGATGAGCTGTGCGCAGACTATGCTGTGATAAAACTACTCACTCACGGCGATGATCAATCGAGTGGTAACGAGACAGGGTCAGCACAACCGGCTGGCCGCTACCTGGATAGCAGGATGCCCGCCCTGAACAACTTCAAGACAATATTTGAACAGCGCTCGGTGATCTGCGGCAAACCCAGTGAACAACAGAAAGAATTATTGTTCGATGATGACGCTGAAATGGTCAGATCTGCAGCCGTGATTCCGCTGGCGGCCGGCTCCAACATCGGCCTTATCGGCCTGGGCTCGAAAAAGGCGGCCCGTTTCACTTCATCCATGGGCGTGGACTTCCTCGGTCAGATCGGTGAACTGGTCAGTGCGGCTATCATCCGTCACCATTAATCATCTGTTACGGCCCGGGTATTATCTCAGCGGGCTGTGGCCGTTATTAAAAAACCATACCGAATGCAAAGCG
>CAYWXW010000279.1:0-740 GCA_964462265.1 uncultured Porticoccaceae bacterium
GGCCCAGATATTGAGAAAGACCACCTTGCCTTTCTGGTCAGCCAGACGGACCATTTCTCCGTCAAGGCCGGGCAAGGTAAAATCCGGCGCAGGAGTGCCTTTCTTTAGCAACGGTGTGGAGGTAGGGTTGAACAAAGTATCTTTGGATTGCAGCAAAATAACGATACCAATACCTGCCACGATCAATCCAAGTAGAAATACGTTCTGGAATTTTATCCCCGTACCATGCTCTGAATTTTCACTCATGTCATTTTAGCCTCAGAATCTCGGACCTAAATAATTGATACACACAATCAACATTTGCCAATCACCCTGCCGATCCATAGCTGTGAAGGCCCGGCAAGTAATTGACGCCAAAATAGGTGAACAATACGGCAGCAAAACCGATCATTGAAAAGACGGCTATTCGTTTACCGCGCCAGCCTCTCATCAGCCGTGCATGCAATAACGTTGCATAAACGAACCAGGTTATCAGAGACCAGGTCTCCTTCGGGTCCCAGCCCCAATAGCGACCCCATGCAGAATTTGCCCAAACTGCACCCGATATGATCCCGGCGGTCAGAAAGAGGAATCCGAACAAAACCATTTGGTGGGTGAGTTCATCTAAAAGGCGTTGCTTTGGAAACCTCGAACGCAAAGTGTTTTCAGGCGCTCGATCGCCTTTTTTGGCCAAATACATTAGAGCAAGACCGAAGGCTATGGCAAAGGCTGCATAACCAATGAAACAGGTGACGACGTGA
>CAYWXW010000279.1:901-2223 GCA_964462265.1 uncultured Porticoccaceae bacterium
GGGTTGGATACGATCGCTGATGTTCGGCGATAACGATGCATAAGCGATTGATAGGAATGCCAAAGGCATTGCGAATACGCCGATAATCTGATGACGATATTTTCGTTCTATCACCAGATAAATGACGGCAATCATCAATGAGAAAAAGACCAGTGACTCATAGAGATTGGAAAGCGGTATCCTGCCTATGCCCATTTTATATGATTCTACCCATCTCATTGCAAAGCCAGCGACGTTTCCGATTACGCCTGCATAGGCGACCCAGGTTGCCCACCGATTTGTGTGGGGTTTGTGAAAGATCCATGCAATGAGATAAAGAGTCGCTGCAAGGCCATACACGAAGGTAGTGACCGACAATATGAGGGAGCTATTCATGATAAATTCCTATAATTTGCTGAGTTCTTCACTAAGTTGATGACTCGCCATTTCAAATCCGACCCGGTTTCGATTGGTGGCACCGTATACGCTGATACGGCTGCTGTTTGTGCTCGGCTGCAAATCAACAACGATCTTTTGATGGGACATGAAAAATGCTATCCAGCAACCGACAATTAACAGAACAAAACCGAAATACACGATGGGAACACCAGGGTCTTTGGTTACCTGAAGGCCGGTGTAATATGCATCTTCATACCCATCGACAGATATGAACCAATTGCCTTTACGCATCTTATCAAAGGTTGGAAAACGAAGCGGCAGAGCAATTTCTTGGGATTCCTTTCCAGGTTTTTCCAGAATTCCTACAATTGCTTCACCTATCATTGTTCCTCGGAAGCTGTAGTTTCCAGTGTACCTTTGCAAAGTGAATTGTCCTGCTCCATCAGGCAATCCTACAGTCTGTCCCATAGAAAGATTGTGCAGCTGACTTTCGTTTGACTTTGATGACGTGAACTTGATCTGGACCCGATTGGGAGGTGTTTGGCCATAACTGGATTGAAAGAAATTAATGCCCTTGTATCGCAGAGGATCATTTACGATAATATCCTTCTCAGCAACATTTTCTCCATTTTCCAATATGGTAAGGCTTGATCTGAATTCTTTGGGAGAACCGGAATCGTAAAAGCTGACATCGAAATCTTCGCATCGGACTTCAAAACCCAATGGCAACGTTGCATCGCTGTTACGCAATCGGATGTAGCTGGCACCTTCTCCCTCAGGTATGTTGACGAACCCATCGAAGCCCAAAAATGATCCAATCAGCGCACCGGCTAAAATGATGACAATGCTTAAATGCACAGCCGGAACGCCAAGCCTTGTCCATCGACCTTTTTCAGCAACGATCGTCATGCCAGGCTTCTCCGAGCTTATTTCCACTCGTCTAT
>CAYWXW010000280.1:0-2220 GCA_964462265.1 uncultured Porticoccaceae bacterium
AACGGATGAGTTCAACCCTGTAGGAGATTCTTTTGTGGAGTCGCGTTATAACCCCGTCGAGATAGAGGAAAAGTGGCAAACCCGTTGGTCACACCACAACTTAGACCAAACCCAGGACAAGGCAGATAAGCCCAAATTCTATGCCCTGTCGATGTTTCCCTATCCATCGGGCAACCTGCACATGGGTCACGTCCGTAACTATACGATTACCGATGTCATTGCCCGCAAAAGCCGGATGCAAGGCTATCGCGTCCTTCATCCGATGGGGTGGGATGCCTTTGGGCTACCTGCGGAAAATGCCGCGATTCAACGGGGTGTCCATCCCGCCAAGTGGACGTATCAAAATATTACTCAGATGCAGTCTGAGTTAAAGCGTCTGGGATTGTCCTACGATTGGAACCGGGAACTGGCAACCTGTGCGCCAGATTATTACCAGTGGACGCAGTGGATTTTCTTGCAGTTTCTTCACGCCGGATTAGCCTATCAGAAAGAAGCCGCCGTCAACTGGGACCCGATTGACCAAACCGTACTGGCAAATGAACAGGTGGATAGTGAGGGACGTTCCTGGCGTTCTGGTGCGAAAGTGGAACGGAAACTCTTACGCCAGTGGTTCCTGAAAATTACTGATTATGCCGAACAATTACTCAACGACTTAGATAAGCTGGAGGGATGGCCCGAACGGGTGAAGTTGATGCAAGCCAACTGGATTGGCAAGTCCATCGGCGCTTATTTAGAGTTTCCGATTATCAACTTGGATGAAAAAATCGGTGTGTTTACCACTCGCCCCGATACGGTTTATGGCGTCACCTATGTGGTGTTAGCGCCGGAACATCCCTTAACTCCAAAGGTTACGACTCCTGACCGCAAAGCTGCGGTTGACGCCTTTATTCAGGAGGTAACTCAGGAAAGCGAACTGGAACGCACGGCTGAAGATAAGCCGAAACGCGGGATTCCCACTGGGGGTAAGGCGATTAATCCGTTTACGGGGGAAGAAATCCCGATTTGGATTGCCGATTACGTCCTCTATGAATATGGCACAGGGGCGGTGATGGGGGTTCCCGCCCATGATGCGCGAGATTTCCAATTTGCCAGGGAACAGAATTTACCCATCAAGACGGTGATTGTAGCAGCAGATGCGGCTGACCCGAAAGCTGAACCGAAACAGGCGTATACTGAACCCGGTGTGGTGGTAAATTCTGACCTGTTTAATGGGATGGAATCTATTTCCGCCAAAGCAGAGATTGTCAACTACGCCGAACGTAAAGGATGGGGGAAAGCCCGGATACAGTATCGCCTGCGGGATTGGTTAATTTCGCGTCAACGCTACTGGGGCGCACCGATTCCGGTAATTTACTGTCCTGATTGTGGCATTGTTCCGGTTCCGGAGCAGGATTTGCCTGTAGCATTACCGGAGAATGTAGCCATGAGTGGCGGGCGAGTCGCCTCGTTATCCCAAGTGGAGGGATGGGCGGATGTGCCTTGTCCCACCTGTGGTACAGCGGCGAAACGGGAAACGGATACGATGGATACGTTTATTGATTCGTCGTGGTATTTCCTGCGTTATCCGGATGCGAATAATGACCAGCAGATGTTTGACTCCAGTAAAACCAATGACTGGATGCCTGTAGACCAGTACGTGGGTGGTATTGAACATGCGATTTTGCACCTATTGTACTCCCGTTTCTTCACTAAAGTTTTGCGCGATCGCGGTTTACTCAATTTTGATGAACCGTTCCAGCGTCTGTTAACTCAGGGGATGGTGCAGGGGTTAACCTATATGAACCCCAGAACCGGGAAATGGGTTCCCTCGGTGGACGTCAACCCCAGTGACCCCAAAGACCCAGAAACCGGGGAAACCCTGGAGGTGTCCTACAAAACCATGTCCAAATCTAAATATAACGGTGTTGCACCCGAAGCGGTGATTAACAAATATGGTGCGGATACCGCCCGCATGTTTATCCTGTTTAAAGCCCCTCCAGAAAAAGACCTGGAATGGGATGATGCAGATGTGGAAGGACAATTCCGTTTCCTGAATCGGGTTTGGCGGTTGGCGGAGGAGTTTACCGCAAAAGGAACGAACCGTTCCACCACCACTCCCAATGAGTTAAGTAAACCGGAAAAAGACCTGCGGCGGGCAGTTCACACGGCGATTAAAGAAGTCACCGATGATTTAGATGGGGAGTATCAATTTAATACAGCGGTTTCCGAGTTAATGAAACT
>CAYWXW010000281.1:0-2203 GCA_964462265.1 uncultured Porticoccaceae bacterium
TACACACCTCTTGTAGAAGTGAATCAAGCAATATTAGCTTGGTCGTTTTAGACAATGATGTAAAGTTACTTGGACAATCATATATTTTTGATATTTGTTCAAGGTCCGACCGGAAAAGTTAATTTTCATAAAATACAAGCACAAAGTAACTAAAATATTAATCCAAATAGGTATGTGTAATACTAAAAGATATCATTTTATCGAACAATAATAGTTGTCAATCCAAAACTCATGCCTTAACACGGAGAAAACAAAGCCTAACTGGGAACTAAATAGAGCTGCCATCTGGTGACAAAAACAGTAACTACATATTATATCATAGTGGTTGCATTGTATAAGGGCTTTAGGTGTAAAAAATGAACATAAGCAGTTGTCTGGTTTACATTTCTCAGACTTTGTTTTTTTCTTTTCTCAACTTATAAAAAAGGATGAAAAGATTTGCCTACGACACCAAGTATTCCCAGGCGGTCACCCATCCAAGTACTAACTTGGCCCAATGTTGCTTAACTTCAGTGATCGGACGAGAACTGGTGCTTTCAACATGGTATGGCCGTAGACATTTAACCATGGAAAATGTGACATATACTAAATGCAAAATGCTACAATACAGGAAAATTATGGAGTGATGATTTATTCTATACAACTCAGGTTGCACTTAACCAAAAATAAACAGAGAGAAAACCAAGCCTACCATGAACTAAAATGCTGCTGCCATCTGGTGAGACAATTTTGTTACTGTAATTGTAAAATAGCATGATGCCCGGGTAGCTCAGTCGGTAGAGCGTTAGGCTTTTAACCTAACGGTCCAGGGTTCGAGCCCCTGCTCGGGCGCTCTCATTTTTTGTTCAAGTCTCCAATCAGTGTGATACGTACGTAGAGACTAGAAAATAGCTGGTCAATAAGAATTCCTCGATAGTCTAGTGGTGAGGATCTCCGCCTGTCACGTGGAAGGCCCGGGTTCGATTCCCGGTCGGGGAGAGATAATTTTTCAACCTTGTGAAATTTCTTTTTTTTATCCATTAAATATTTCCGCCACTGCAAACTGTTCAATTTGGTAAAAGTATTATCTGGCCCGTAGGGGGATCGAACCCGTGACCTTCGCGTTATTAGCACGACGCTCTAACCAACTGAGCTAACGGGCCTTAGCAGGCAGAGTCGACATAAAACTTTGCTTGGATGTTGTGTGTTTAACAAATCGTTTGCATAGCTTGTGGGTTGAGGCTGCCAGTGATTGGGGACAACTGTCAGTTTGGCCGAGTGGTCTAAGGCGCTGCGTTCAGGTCGCAGTCCACTTCTGTGGGCGTGAGTTCGAATCTCACAGCTGACAAACAAAACTTTTGCCTCCTGTCCACAATAAGAATGAAACTCCTTACCAGTTAGACATCCAGCCCAAGCATCACATGGATAGCAGAGTGGCGCAGTGGAAGCGTGCTGGGCCCATAACCCAGAGGTCCGTAGATCGAAACTACGCTCTGCTAGAAACATTTTGTGCCAACATGACCCATTAGCGCAGAGGATAGCGCGTTGGACTTCTAATCCAAAGGTCCTGGGTTCGATCCCCAGATGGGATGCTAACATTGCATTTTGGCTAACCTTTTTGGGTTATCAAAACATGGAATTTCTTAATCCGTGAACACTATATTAGCAGTCAGGATGGCCGAGTGGTCTAAGGCGCCAGACTCAAGGACAACTTCCTTGCTCTCTGATAGAGAGTGGTTGTGAGAATTCTGGTCCTCGATGAGGGCGTGGGTTCGAATCCCACTTCTGACAAAACTTTTTTTTCAAAACACAACCAGGAGATGAAAAAGTGTTTGCCTGCCCCCGGTGAGGCTCGAACTCACGGCCTTCAGATTATGAGACTGACGCGCTGCCTACTGCGCTACGGAGGCTTGTTGGCAGTACAGGATTACTACACTTTTTGAATGTACAAAAATGTATTCCTAGGCAACTGAGATGAAAATGCGTCAGCCGGGAATCGAACCCGGGTCAACTGCTTGGAAGGCAGCTATGCTCACCACTATACCACTGACGCTTGTTTTACAATATTATTATGTACGCCAAAGTGAAAACCACAAATACATATTTGCCTAGTAACTAGCACACTTAAAGAAAAGCAGAGGGCAATAAAGCTGTTTACTCTATGTAACAAGTTTCCGTGGTGTAGCGGTTATCACATCTGCCTAACACGCAGAAGGTCTCCGGT
>CAYWXW010000282.1:0-643 GCA_964462265.1 uncultured Porticoccaceae bacterium
CATTGTCCCACTGCGGAATAGCCAGTGAAAAGGGATCGGGTGGGGGCTGCACTTTGATTTTTACCCCCAGCCAGTAGTTAAAGGTATAGATGGGCGCAACGGTAACCGGGTTGGTGATCCACACCGGTATCATGGCCGCCGGCCGGTTCAGGTTAAAAAAGGTGGCGATGATAAAGGCCAGGATGAGCTGTACGCCGATGGTCGGGGTAAAGGCAATAAAGGTGCCCAGCCCGAGACCACCGGCGATGGCCCGGGGGGAGCTGCGCAACTTGATGACCCAGCGCAGCACCGGCCGCATGCGGATGAGGAGTTGGCGTTTGTTTTTCTTTTCAGGTGATTCTTGCATTATTTTATTTATTAACCGATTCCGGATTATGCCCGGAATGAGGAGCTTTATTTACACTTCTTCATTTTCGCTTACTGTATACATTAAGGCAAAAGTGTAAATATGTCCTTTTTGCAGCAAAGGTGTCAATAAAATTGGTAACCGGACAGAGAATAATTAAGGAAGGAGTCTCTCACACCCGCTCGAAAACACGGAGTAATGTTTTCGAGCGGGTGATGAATGAAAGAAAAACCTACGGCAAGATCCTGATGCTTGGGTACATGCCGGCTTTTTCACCAAACTGGAAGGGTTGGATGG
>CAYWXW010000282.1:717-2195 GCA_964462265.1 uncultured Porticoccaceae bacterium
CTTGAAGGCCTGGACCAGCAGAGCTCCTTTCCCTTCAAAATGCATGCGACCCTTGGTAAACGACGATTCAACGCCGGCCAGTTCATCAAGGGAGATGGAGTTGGTCACCAGCTCCTCCTTATTCCTGATCAGCCCCCAGACGAGATGCCCGGCCGGAATTTCCAGCGGCTCGTCGATGTCGATGATGGTATGCGGCACAACGACACATCCGGAACCGATGGTTAGTCGGCTGTCCTTTTTGCCGTAGAGAAAACTATTGAAACCGACAAAGACATGGGGCCCGAGTTGCGCTTCGATTATTTTTGCCCCATGGGCGGTGACGTTGTACCCTTCGAGGCAGGAGTTGATGATGAAACAGTTTTCCTGGGCATTGGCCCCCTTGCCGAGACTTGAATTCTCCAGGTAGGCCCGCTGGGAGACCAGCACATTCTCGGCGATTTTTATATTGGGCAGGACCACGGCGTAGCGATCCAGCGAGGCCGTTTCCGGAACGGATTCAATGGCATCGAGATTGACAAAGTCGAAGACCCGCTGAAACTGCTCTTTGCGTTCTTCGATGAAGTCAATGAGGACGCCCCAGGGCACCTTGTCCGGAGACAGGGAAACATAGTGGGCGAGGATCTCCTGCGGGTATTTATAAAAAAAGTTGAAGTTACCGGGGCTGTGTACCCAGATGGTGCCGGGATCGACCTTCTGGTGGCTGATTTCTCCGGCCTGGATATAGGAGTAGGCGCCGATGACGCAGTCGCGCATGGTTGTCAGGTCGACGGTGGCGAAGGGGCCGAGAAAACTGCCGTCGGTGGGCGAGCCATGGATGTTGGCGTAGTCCATGGCCAGGGTGTCTTTTATGAAGAATTTTTCCGGTGTTTCCGGATCATGGGAATAGTTGTGCACCAGCGTTTTGACCAGTGCGCTGTCTTCAATATCAATGATTTCGTCCTTGGTCAGGGTCAGGCTGAAATCACCGAATGTGATGGCGCAATCTTTGCGTTTCAGTTCATCGCCGCGGATATCACTCTTGTAGAGCAGCGAATTGCGGACGCGGCATTTGCCGAGAAAATAGCTGCCGGCCAGGGCGGAGTTTTCAAAGTGCAGATCAAGCGGATGGTCCGGGGTTATGCCGTAAAAGGCATAGAATTTGCTCATCTGATCCGGGGGAATAAGGGCATCGGCAAACGGTCTGACATCAAACTTCTGCTCGCGGAGATTGATGTTGACCCTTTGAACAATTCTATTGAAGAGTTTTTCTAATTCTTTCATAAGTCATCCGAATATTGAGGTTTTTACTAAACGGCTCAGGGCGCGTTCACCGGTTCGTTTTCCAGTGTTATCATTTTATGAAAAACAGCGGCAAAGACATCTGAGATCCTCAGGATACCGACGATTTTTTCATCCCGGGTGACCAGGTTGGTGAAGACTGGTCTCAGGTCGCCGTTCTCATTGGCTTCTAGCACTTTGAGTCCCGCACCTTTCTTCCC
>CAYWXW010000283.1:0-2192 GCA_964462265.1 uncultured Porticoccaceae bacterium
ATTATCGCAGATGCCAGGCCTGTTGCTAAGGCCGCTTTGCTAAGCTGTTCGTGTCGAGATGTTTTTTAGTCCAGTTAATTGAGAGAGTTAAATGATTATAAAGCCGAAAGTTCGTGGATTTATTTGTACCAATGCCCACCCGCAGGGGTGTGCGGCATCGATTAATCAACAAATTGACTACGTGAAAGCCAAGGGGCCGATTGCCGGCGGACCGAAAAAAGTATTGGTGATTGGTTCATCCACGGGCTACGGCATGGCCTCGCGCATTACGGCTGCCTTTGGTTGTGGCGCCGATACGCTGGGCGTGTTCTTTGAAAAGCCGCCGACGGAAAGGCGCACCGGGTCAGCCGGCTATTACAACTCCGCAGCCATGCAGGCGGCGGCGCGGGCCGAGGGTCTGTATGCTGAAAGCATTAATGGCGATGCCTTTTCTGATGAAATTAAGGCCGAGGTGATTGCAACACTGAAGCGCGACATGGGCCCGGTTGACCTGGTGGTTTATTCGCTGGCATCGCCGCGACGCACCGATCCGAAGACCGGCACGACTTATACCTCCTCTCTCAAACCCATTGGTGGCCCTTTCACCATGAAGGGCGTGAATACTGACACCCTGGCGGTTGATGAGGTGACGGTCGAGGAGGCGACGCAGGAAGAAATTGATAACACCATTAAAGTCATGGGCGGTGAAGACTGGGAGTGGTGGATCGATGCCCTGAGCGATGCCGGTTTACTGGCCGAGGGTTGTAAAACAACGGCCTACACTTATATTGGCAAAGAGTTGACCTGGCCCCTCTATGGCCACGCGACAATTGGCATGGCGAAGAAAGATCTCGACCGGGCGAGTACGGCGATTAACGCCAAGCTGTCGACCATTGGTGGCGAGTCTCGCGTTTCGGTGTTAAAGGCATTGGTGACTCAGGCCAGTTCGGCGATCCCGATTATGCCGCTGTATATCTCCATCCTCTATAAAGTGATGAAGGAGGAGGGTACTCACGAGGGTTGCATCGAGCAGATACGAGGCTTGTTTGAGCGCCAGATCTATACCGATGGGCAGGCCGATATTGATGAAGATGGCCGCTGGCGCATGGACGGTGAAGAGTTAAAAGACAGTGTGCAGGCGCAAGTGGCCGGGCTGTGGGACAGCGTTAATACAGATAACATCGGTGAGCTGACCGACTTTAAAGGCTATCATCAGGAGTTTTTACGCCTGTTTGGCTTTGGTATCGATGGCGTCGATTACGAGGCGGATACTAGTCCATTGGTTGAGTTGTAGGTTTGAGTTGAGTTAACACAATAATAATAGGCCTTTGTTGGCCGTGCCTGAAATTAGCTGGGCGCGACGATAAGGTCAAAGGCGATAAGGTCATATAAGGTGAGATGTTTATGAGTACTGTGGATCAATTTACCCCTCTGGTGCGGCGCATTAGCGCACCCAATGGCAGCGCCATGACAGGGCCGGGCACTAATGCCTATCTTATCGGTAAAGAAGAAATTGCCGTGCTTGACCCCGGCCCCATTTACGATAGCCATATCGACGCTATTTTGGCGGCAGGCGGCGACAAAATTCGTTGGATTATTGTCACCCACACCCATAAAGATCACTCTCCAGCGGCAAAAATTCTTGCCGAGAAAACCGGTGCGCAGTTGATTGGTTGCGTGATGGATGAGCCTGATGGATTTCAGGACGAAACCTTTACGGTGGCAGAAAATATTCGCCACGGAGAGCTGTTTAAAACTGAGGAATTCACTCTTGAAGCCCTCCACACCCCCGGCCATGTCGGCAACCACTTCTGCTTCTTTTTGCACGAGGACGGCTTGCTGTTTGCCGGTGACCATATTATGGATGGCTCCACGGTGGTGATTATTCCGCCCAGTGGTGACATGAAGGACTATCTGGATTCTCTCGATATCTTGAGAGAACTACCCCTGCAGCACATCGCACCAGGCCACGGCAACTTGATGGCGGAACCGCAGAAAGTCGTTGATACTCTCTATCGTCACCGCATGATGCGCGAGCAAAAAGTACTCGCCGGCATGGAGCAGCTCGGTGAGTCCAGTGTGCTGGGTATGCTGTCGACCATTTACGATGATGTTGACAAAAAGGTCTACTATTACGCACGCTTTTCCCTGTGGGCCCACTTGCTGAAACTGGAGCGCGACGGCAAGGCCAAACGAACGTCGAACAATGACGA
>CAYWXW010000284.1:0-402 GCA_964462265.1 uncultured Porticoccaceae bacterium
TAGAAATAGCACCCGCTTTTATTTCTGTTTTAGTCGCAGCACTCAGCTCGAGTTCACCTGCGCTCGTCACCGTGTTATCAGCGACAATAGCACTGGTAGTGGTGACGTTTTTTGCCATCACAAACGTGGCATCAATCGGCTTGTTAGTGGAATTAACCGTAGCCGTTACATCAAGTTCGACCTCTGAGGAGGCAGTGATGGTGGCTTTATTGGTCGCACTGATCTTGCTGCTACCATTAATCAACGTTTTCGCTTCAGTTTCAGCTTCGCCCCATGCGGCAGAAAATAATAAGGGGCTAGCGAAGGTCGGCTTAGCGGCGGACAACGCTTCTGATTTAATACTCAGCGTATCACTGGCTTGAAGGTCGCTACCGCCAGATACGGTTGTTGTTGCCTTTGAAG
>CAYWXW010000284.1:418-2191 GCA_964462265.1 uncultured Porticoccaceae bacterium
TGCTACTAAGGGAACGCTGTTAAAATCAAAAAGCTCGTCATCTAACAACTGAATATTTTCGCCTTCAGGGTCGGGCAACCAACTTTGATCACTGATTTCAAGCAAACCACCCAACACCTTATATTTTAGTGATGTCGAACTCGTACTATCAATACTGATATTTTCGCCGGTCAGTAAATTCACTTTTATTGCTGGCGTACCAGGAACAAAATCGGCAATCAACACCTCGGCGATGGCGGCTTTTTCGAAACCACTTCTCGCCCCTGCGAAGGCTGCAATTTCGAGATTGCCACTAGCATTTACAGTGGCGCCATAGAGTTGTGTTTTAGCCGTCGCCTGAGTTTTGATCGCCAGCTTATCGCCACCAGGGCCGTCGGAAAGATCATCAATTTCTGAAAGAAATTGTGATTCCGCATCTTCCTGAGTTAGAGAAGAGTTTTGCTCTAACAAGCTGGCAATGAGTGAGGTGTCAGCATTAGAGGACAGCTTTATATTGCGCCCTCGTATCGTGGAGTCTTCAATTTTGAGCGTCGACGCCGCCGTGCGGACAGCGCCAAAAGCATTAATATCGGAAGCGAGAATGGATACATCGCCAGCCGTACGCCCATTATCAGCATGAGCTAAAAGTTGGGTGCCATTTTGCAAAGTAATATTTGCAGCTTTTAAGGTAATACTGCCGGAGTCACCAGTGGATGGTGCAGCTACAATATTCGTTCGATTATTATCAGTGTCAGCCACTTTGCGGGTAGAGAGGTAAACGTCATCTAAAATGATGTTGTTTGTAGCTTCTATTTGATAATTGGCACCGCCAGAAAAAACGTCGTCTCCTGAGCCCTGCCAGTTCAGATCTGTCGGGTCAATTAATACCGTTCCGGCCCGACCATTGTCAGCTCTGGCATCGAGCTGGCCACCCAGTAGATTAACGGTATTTTTTGCACTGAATTCAACGAAACCACCATCACCCGTTACACCGCTATTCGCGCTCACAGCAGCGCCATTTTCTAGCGTGCTGTCAGCCATTGCATAGCTAATAACCCGACCACCGGATGAAGCCAGGCCCTGGCCATCAGCGCTAATGTCAGCCCCCGATAAAAGATCAATATCACCACCTGCCTGAAGATCAATGGTGCCGGCATCGACACCATCAGCACCATCGACAGAGACCAGACCCGCAATTTGAATATCCCTTGCCGCGAGAATTTTCATCACACCATTGTCAACGACAAGCTCAGCTGCGCTCGCCACACCATCCAGGTTCACCAGATCGGCAATAGCAACTCGAGCCTGAGCTCCAACCAGTATCTGTCCACTGGCATCAACGAGCACACGACCTGCCGATAAGTCCGCCTCAGAAAGGGCGTTAATACGCCCTTTTACGCTAATTAAGCCGGTCTCACTAAGAGGAATGTTGCCCGAGAGCAGCTGATTAACAGCACTCGTATTGACGAGCCCAGCAGGGCTAATGACTGAATCAATAAATGCGGGGGTCGGTGTCGACAGCGACAGGCTGCCAACATTCAGAACACCCTCATTACCCACCACTATGCCGTGAGGATTAAGGAAAAACACATTGCCGCCAATGGCTCCACCTTTGAAGGCATTGAGCACACCGTTGAGCTCACTACGCTGAGTGTGAACTAAATTCAGCAGATTAGCCGTGCCATTGGGCAGGTGTAAGTTAACCGTTTTACCACTGCCAATATTAAATTTCTTTGTATGTAAAGCCATATCAAGACAATAATACCCGTCGGTTACCATTTCACCTTCAGCAAT
>CAYWXW010000285.1:0-2184 GCA_964462265.1 uncultured Porticoccaceae bacterium
CGGCCGAGTCTCCGGTCCCGCACGTCCGAGAAGCGACCTACGGCCTGACAGCTCTGCTCACAAATAACCTCCAAGCACGCGTCAGCCGTAACACTGCCATGCAGGTGCCCGCATTCGCTGACGCGGTCAAAACGTACACGCACGTCATTAGCGCTTTCCCCCTACGCGAATACGTCGGCGACGACGCCATCGTGCCCAGGCCCTTCCTGCAAAAGCCCAGCCCGATACTGCCCTACTCGGCAGTCATGACACGCCTTATAACCGACGTGCTCCTATTCGATCGGGGCTACCTGCTGGTCACCGGCCGAGACTGGCAAGGATTCCCCAACCAGGTTCAGACGATGCGCGTCGAGGACGTAAACGATCTAGCCACCACCAACACCGGCATCGACAACAATTCCTACCCGCCGTCCGACCCTTTCTACTGGCTCGGCAACCGTGTAAATACACGCGACGTCATCAAATTCTACGGCGACGGCTCCGGCGGCTGGCTCGTTAATGGCGCCACCGCGATTAACACGGCCGCAGCTCTCGAGGCCGCCACCCTGATGTATTCCGAGTCCCCGATCCCATCCGTAGCCCTCAAGAACAGCGGAGCGGATCTGTCAGCCGATCAGGTAGACGCCCTGCTCGAGGCTTGGGAAACCGCCCGCGCTAACCGTGGCACCGCCTACCTAAACAGCAGCATCGACGCGCAAACCATGGGATTCAGCGCCCGCGACGTGCAGCTCGTGGAAGCCAAAGCCACAGCAGCTCTACAGATCGCCCGCCTATGCAACATCGACCCTGTATTCGTCGGCGCAGCAGTACCAGGCTCAAGCCTGACCTACGCTAACCGCGTAGACCTATACCGCCAGCTGCTCGACCTCAGCCTCTCGCCCATCATGGCGCTCGTGCAGCAGCGGCTCAGCATGGACGACGTCACCCCTCGAGGCCACCACGTTAGATTCGATACCAGCCTATTCCTGCGCCAGAATCCCAGCGAACTAGCAACCCTGATTACGCAGCTAGTCCCGCTGGGCGTCCTGACGACCGAGCAAGCCCAGCAAGTGCTCGACCTACCCACCCTCGGCGTCAGCCTGACACCGGAAGGACTAACAGAATGAAAACCCTAGAAATCGGCGAGTACGTTTTCGAGTACCGCGAAGGAACCGAAGGCGACGTGGTCGGCGTCGGACACGGCCGAGCAGTCCCCTACGAAACCCCGACCACGCTAGGCGGCGTCGAGGAATCCTTCGCCCGCGAATCATTCTCAGTCGATGACGTAGTCGGCAAACCGCTCGCGTACCGGCACGACGAGCCTGTCGGCATCATCACAGGAGCCGAAAACCGCGACGACGGCCTCTACATCGACTTCGAGATCGCCAACACGACCCTAGGCCGCGACGCCGCCACACTCGCCCGCATGGGCGCCAGCCGCGGACTATCCGTCGGATTCCAACCCATCAAAAGCGCGTGGGCCAAAACCCGCGACAAAGTGCAACATGAAACGGCCCGCCTCCTCGAGGTAAGCCTCACCCCATACCCCGCATACGCCGACGCAGGCGTATCGGATATCCGAGAAGAAGGAGAAACAATGTCCGAGAGCATGGACACCGCGCCCGAGGTCCAGGCCTCGGTCGATAGCGAAGCACGCGAGCAAATCGCGCAAATTCGCGAGAACATCAGCACCATCGAAGCTAAGGCTTTCTCAAGTGAGCCGGTGCACCCGCTGGCGCAATACCGTTCATTCGGTGAATACTCCAAGGCCGTCCTCAACGGTGAAACCGAGGTCCGCGCCCTGGTCGATCAGATCACGACCAACAACCCTGGCGTCATGCCTCCGAACTGGATGCAAGAGGTCAAGAACATCGTCGATCTGGGCCGCCCAGGCGTAACCGCGTTCGGCACCGAATCCGCTGGCGACACGGGCCTCGAGTTTAACTGGCCTTACTACGCCGGTGACCTTTCCGCCATCGTGGCCGCTCAGGCAGCCGAGAAGGACGAGCTCAACAGCGTCCGCGTCGATATCGCCAAGGGCACCGCAACACTCGCCACCTACGGCGCGGCATCCGACATCAGCTACCAGCTGCTGCAGCGTTCGAGCCCGTCGTACCTCGATGCACACAACCGGATCATGGCCGCGTCCTACGCGCTCGTCACCGACAACGTGTTCGTCGATGCGATCGTGGCGGCCTCAACCCC
>CAYWXW010000286.1:0-1640 GCA_964462265.1 uncultured Porticoccaceae bacterium
AAGAGTGAATAAGTGTATGCAGAGTATTGCCCAGCGAATTGCCGATGAGATTGGTGCCAAACGACAGCAAGTAGAAGCGGCAGTTGAAATGTTGGATGAGGGAGCCACGGTGCCTTTTATTGCCCGCTATCGTAAAGAGGTGACCGGCGGTCTCGATGACGGTCAGTTGCGCACCCTTGAAGAGCGCCTGCGTTACTTGCGCGAACTTGAAGAGCGCCGCGAAGCCGTGCTTAAAAGTATTGATGAACAAGGCAAACTGAGCCCCGAGTTGACCCAGTCAATAAAGGCCGCCGACACCAAAACGCGCCTCGAAGATCTCTATCTACCCTATAAAATGAAGCGCCGTACCAAGGGCCAGATTGCCCGTGAAGCGGGACTCGAGCCACTGGCTGAAGGCCTGCTGGGCGAACCGACCCTGAACCCGGAAGACGAAGCGGCAAAATACCTCAACGGCGACAGTGATGAAGGTAAAAAGATCACTGACGTTAAAGCGGCTCTCGATGGTGCCAAATTTATTTTGATGGAGAAGTTTGCCGAAAATGCTGAACTGATCGGTCAGTTGCGTAGCTTCCTTAAAGAAGAAGGGCAGGCCAGTGCGCGCTTAATTGACGGCAAAGAAAACGAAGGTGCGAAATTTCGCGACTACTTTGAATACGACGAGCCACTCAAAGACATTCCCTCACACCGGGCGCTGGCGATTTTCCGTGGTCGCAATGAAGGTGTGCTGAGCATTGCCGTGACTGTGGGTGATGGCGAAGAATCCGGGTCGATTAAAGTGGCTCACCCCTGCGAAGGCATGGTCGCCAACTTCTGGGGTATTAGTGACGAGGGTCGCGCTGCCGACCGTTGGTTAAATGAAGTGGTGCGCTGGACCTGGCGGGTGAAATTACTCACCCATCTCGAAACCGATTTGCTGGGCGAAATACGCGAGCGTGCAGAAGAGGGCGCGATACAGGTTTTTGCCGATAATTTGAAAGACCTGCTGCTGGCGGCCCCCGCCGGGCAAAAGGCCACGATTGGTTTAGACCCCGGTTTGCGCACCGGCGTTAAACTTGCTGTTGTCGATGGCACCGGCAAGGTGCTTGACCACTGCGCTATTTTCCCCACGCCACCGCAAAAACGCCTACAGGAAGCAGAGGCGGTTTTGGTGCAGCTGTGTGAAAAGCACAAGGTCGGTTTAATCGCTATCGGTAATGGCACCGGCTCGCGAGAGACCGAAAAGTTTGTCAAAGATGTGCTCAAAAGCCACAAGGGCTTAAGTGCCCAAAGCGTGATGGTCAACGAGGCGGGCGCCTCTATTTACTCAGCCAGTGAATTTGCGGCGAAAGAATTCCCCGATCTTGACGTCACGATTCGCGGCGCTATTTCAATTGCCCGACGTTTGCAGGACCCCCTGGCGGAGCTGGTGAAGATTGACCCTAAATCTATCGGTGTTGGCCAGTACCAACACGATGTCTCGCAATTTCAACTGGCTCGCTCCCTCGACGTGGTGGTGGAGGATTGTGTGAATGCTGTGGGTGTGGAGGTTAATACGGCCTCGGCGCCACTGCTGGCCCGGGTCTCTGGTTTAAGCCAAAGCATCGCCAATAATATTGTTGAGTTTCGCGATAAAAACGGGGCTTTTAGCAGCCGTAACGAGC
>CAYWXW010000286.1:1650-2180 GCA_964462265.1 uncultured Porticoccaceae bacterium
AGCAATCCCTTAGATGCCTCCGCTGTTCATCCCGAATCTTATGCAGTGGTTGAGCAAATCGCCCAGCGCAATAGCCTCGATATGACGGGCCTTATCGGTAATACGAGCTTCCTGCGCAGTGTTAAGGCGGCGGATTATGTCGATGATAAATTCGGCCTGCCAACCGTGACTGACATTATTAGCGAGCTCGATAAGCCCGGTCGCGACCCGCGCCCCGACTTTAAAGCGGCGACTTTTCAGGAGGGTATCGAAAAAATCAACCATCTCGAAGCGGGCATGGTGCTGGAAGGGGCGATCACCAATGTCACCAATTTCGGTGCCTTCGTCGATATCGGCGTGCATCAAGACGGCCTGGTGCATATCTCTGCCCTGTCCAATCGTTTTGTCAAAGACCCCCGTGAAGTGGTGAAAGCCGGTGATGTGGTTAAGGTAAAAGTCATGGAAGTCGACGTGAAGCGCAACCGCATCGGCCTGACCATGCGCCTTGACGATGAGCTGCCTGACCAGCAAGAGGGGGATGCTGGCACAAG
>CAYWXW010000287.1:0-2177 GCA_964462265.1 uncultured Porticoccaceae bacterium
TGATATTATTATTACTGCCAGCTAGTATTGATATATATTTATATAAACCTACCTAATTACCATCTATCCTAAGCCTACCTTGAGAAGCCTTTCCGGCATTGGCGGTGTTCTCAGTGCCACATAAGCTAGTCTTGGTATCATTGCGCAGAGGTCATAACGTCGATTAAAGCGATATTGAAACTCCGACAGGTAACGTTGGGCGTACTTTGGTCGTATCGCGTGATAGGTGCTACGCAGGGCACTTTTTAAATTGCCAAGAATCGTATTTACCCAATAAAACTCTGGTTCCTCTACCGAGGCTCGTCCACCACCACAGACAATTTTATCGTGTGCGCAACCCGCTTCTACGACCGCATTAAAACAAGCTAAACCATCGGAGATAACCGTACTCCCCTCCGTCAAATTTGCGCAGCTCCAGACCTTTATAGAATCACTGCGAAAGCCGTCTACAACCGACAATTTAATCTGAGTGGGAAAACCTTGGTTTGTTGTCTCAACTGCTGCCACGAAAGGTGTTTTGCCTTCCGCTCCTCGGCCTGGCTTGCATCCCGTGCGTTCACCACCCAAATAGGCGTCGTCCAACTCAATAAAGCCTGACAACTTTTTTCCATTATCGCGCTCCATCATGACTTGCATGATCTTGTGTTTCATCCGCCATGCAGCATTGTACGAAATACCCAAATGGCGATGCAGCTTCATGGTTGAAATGCCCTTTTTGTCTTGGGTCATCAGGTAGATTCCCTGAAACCAGGTTGTTAGCGGCAATTTTGATGATTCAAAAATGGTGCCGGCAGTCAGCGACGTTTGTCGGCAGCAGCGATGGCATTGCTGGAGTTTGCGAACGGTCAGTTGGCAATGCTTATCATGACCACATTTGGGGCACTGAAATCCATCAGGCCATCGCCATTTGAAAAGGGCATCAAAACACTGTTCTTCAGTGCCATATTGTTTGATAAATTCGTTCAAGCTGATACCTTTCTGGAACTGAACTTTATTGCGCGCCATTACCAACCTCCTTTAAAATCAGCAACTTAAGTTGCTGGGTAAACATACAGTATAAATCTGCTTAGGAATAGTGGTAATTAGGAAAACCTATGAAAAAATAAGGAAACGCGCCCAATGACGTATCAGTATCTACTGGTTGAAAAAGACAAGAAGGGTTTTGCCCGCGTGCAATTCAATCGTCCCAAACAATTAAACGCTTTGTGCCAGGGCATGCTCGATGAGCTGTGTGCGGTGTTAACAGGGTTTGAGAACGACGATGAAGTGCGTGCCGTGGTGTTAACCGGCAGCGAGCGGGCTTTTGCTGCCGGTGCTGATATCAGCGAGTTAATGGCATTTTCTGCCGTCGATGCGCGTCGCCATTTTGCCAGCCCCAGTTGGCGCGCGATTGAAAACTTCCGCAAGCCGATTATTGCCGCAGTCAGAGGGCTGGCCCTTGGCGGTGGTTTAGAGCTGGTAATGCAGTGCGACATGGTGGTGGTTGGTGATGAGGTTAGTCTCGGTTTGCCCGAGGTCACCCTGGGTGTGATTCCCGGTGCTGGCGGCACGCAACGTTTGCCGGGCATTGTCGGCAAAGCGCTGGCCATGGAGATGATTCTCAATGGCCGCACGCTCAATGCTGAGGAGGCCATCAATTTCGGCATCGCCAATTACGCCTGTCTCGGTGATGAAGTGCTCGACAAGGCTCAGGCTCTGGCTGGCGAGCTGGCACAACGCCCGCCCCTGGCAGTGGAGGTGGGCAAGGAGTGCGTCAATGCCGCGCTCGACGAAACTCTTTGCCACGGACTGGCGACCGAGCAACGCTTGTTCCACTTTTTGTTTGCCAGTGAAGACAGGGCAGAGGGATTTAAGGCCTTTGTTGAAAAGCGTGTGCCCCAATGGGTTGGTAAATAAAGCAGCAAGTAGCGACAGCCCTTAAACACGTACAATCGCGCCACCAACTTAGACTGGCAGTAATCAATAGACAGGTAGTAACCATGAATTTTGATTTAAATGAAGAGCAGAGCATTATCCGTGACATGGCCCGGCGTTTTGCCGCCGACGTGATCGCGCCCAAATTTCAGAAGCTTTCAACCTGTAGCGATGTGCCCTACGACATTCTCGACAAAATGGCTGACATGGGTTTTATGGGCGTGCCCTTTAGCGAGGAATACGGCGGCGGTGGCGGCGACTGG
>CAYWXW010000288.1:0-2171 GCA_964462265.1 uncultured Porticoccaceae bacterium
CTAACCAGGGAATTGTTATATCAGTTTGGTCAAAGCCGGAAGCAATGAGAAAGGGGTTATGAGCACGTTTTTGAAAATGGACGATGATTTCATTTTCAGTAATATTGATCTTGGCCGTAGCGTCGATAAAATCTCTAAAGATATGTCTGGATTTTGCGTGCTCATATCCGTTGCCAATTCTCTGGCTAAAAAGTCGATACAGACTGCTTGCCATCAGGGTGAGTTGTAAATCGAAATTCACTTTCATTGCAACAGCAGAAGATAGCGCGTCCATATGAAAAAAATCAATACCGTCTTCAATGCTGTTTTCGATAACCATTCGTTGCGCATAGCGTTGAACCAACTTTGGTGCTGAGCGTGTGAGTTGGTTGGTCACCAAGAAAGTTGGATCTTCATGACCGAGCTCGGCAATAACCATTTGGCGAATAGGGCCTTGGTAATCTTTAAGCTGGATTTTACGATCTAGGATTCGCGGATTTCGGTAGATGCGAGAGACACTTTGAAGCTCGATTCTGCGCCATGCGGATATGGGTTCATTATTTATTTCTTGCAGCATTTTTTTGGAACGTCGCCGCAGGGTGATGAAATTGATACCCATCTGATTAAGTTTATTGAGGTTTTTGTAGGTGGTCAACTTGGAATCAAAGATTAATTCTTCCGGCAGAGCTCCTGTGCGTTTTTTCCAGAATTCAATGAATCTGAGGATTTCATCATTTTGTGTATTTTTACGCAAGTCGGCATTGGCATAGCAAAACACACGCGTACTTGCATCTTGGGCCAGAAAGGCCAAAATGCCTTTCTGTTTGCGGCTGCGCTTGGAGACATAGTGCTTTTCCACCAGGGCGTTTTCACCATGAAACGGGATGGTGTGGAAGTCTAGATCAAAGGATGTGCCCCGTTGGATGCCAAGATTTGCCATGGCGTCAAACCATAATTGCATCAACTTGGGATAGCAGTTGGGATTGATGCGGCAGCTATATTCGGTAAAGAAGGCTCTTTTAGGAATTGCATTCAACCCGGCAAAAAGAGCGAGTCCTTCATCCAGGACGTAACTCATGACATGGCTTTTGCGGGCAGAACCGAAGAGCTTTAGTGCCAGCAGTGAGCGCACCGCGTGTCCGGCAGGAACCATTTTAGAACCCGGTAAATTTGCTTGTTTTAGAATCCGCTCAAAGGGCATCGAAGCCAAGTAGGGAACAAAGAGAAAGAGGCCACCAAATTTGGTCCGGAAGTGACGTGGGGATAAATCAAATTGTCTGACATCAGCCACTTTGGCCTTGGTAGGATGTGGGCCAGGAGGACGTTCCTCATCGCGCCTTCTGGGTAGCCGTGCAAAACCTTCTGCTTTCAAAATAAGAGATATGTTCACGGGACTCATTTCATGCCCTTGGCGTTTAAGGACTTTGCTGATGTCATAAATGGAAAGGTTTTGTTTACGCAATGCGATGATGTTGCTGCGCAGCTTATCTTTTTTAGGCGCTTTATGAGGCCCTTTAGCAGGTGGCAAGAAGAATTGTCGATGAGGATTTTTTCGGAATTCATGTACGAGTACCCGAAAGCTGCCCTCGGTATATCCGAATCGTTTAGCCGCTTGTTTGCTTGGAAGTCCATCGACAAAATAAGCTCTCAGGGCTTCATATTGACGATGAGTGGAATTAGAGGGTTGTAAAAAGAGATGGGCGATATTTGTTATTTTTTTATTTGAACTGTTAAACATATATCCACTATGTCATAATAAATATCTCCTGTCAAGCAAAAAAAGTTTTAACTTACAATATATTGTGTATGAAATGGTTAAAAACCACAAGATATGGGATATAAGTTTCATATAATGTAAAATTACAACAAGTTAGATAGATTGATTTCTAAATACATATGAGCCTGTGTTATGGAACTAGTTATCACAGAATTGTTCATTGAGATGTGTTTTTAGATGTTTCTATTTATAACTATGTGGAAATATGTTTATAAGTATATATTAATTTTAACACATAGGGGTTTGGGAAGCAACAAACACAGTGTTTGGAGAAACTTTTTTGTTAGCGTGAATTGTATCCATGGGAATTCAGGCTATTAAAAAATTAGAAGCGCAATTCGCTGGTTGGTGTTGTATTTAAAGGCAGGGTCAAGGTTATCCCTGCCTTGTTAGGTTAATTGAGCATCCCCAAAAC
>CAYWXW010000289.1:0-2154 GCA_964462265.1 uncultured Porticoccaceae bacterium
TATAAGAAATGGATAGGCTTTGCACCTGCGCTTCGCAGGTATGAGTGAAGCCTACCCATTTCAAACCTCTACCTAATACAAACAACCAATCAACTCAAAAAATCAATAAGAACGCGGCAAGCCCATGCCTTTTTCGGCAATAAAATTAAGCACCATTTCATTATTCAGTGGTGCCGTTTTAAGTAGCCGAGCAAAGGGGTAAAGATCAAAAATACCGTATTCTTTGGTGAAGCCATTGCCACCAAAGCATTGTAGTGAGGCATCAATGGCATTCACCGCTGCTGTTGATGCACCAAATTTTGCCATATTGGCCTCCTCACCACAGGCCACTTGACTATCAAACAAACAGGCCGCTTTACGAGTCATTAATGACGCCAGCTCAATATCGGTTTTGCCTTTGGCGAGCGGATGCTGAAGCGCTTGATAGGCGCCGATGGGGCCATTAAAAACCACCCGCTCATTGGCGTATTCCACCGCTCTGTCCATGGCATAACGCCCCATGCCACAGCACATGGCAGCGAGGATCATGCGCTCGGGGTTGAGGGATTCAAACAAGATATTAAAGCCCTTACCCAGCTCGCCCAATATATCGCCAGCGCGGACGCTGACATCGTCAAAAAATAGTTGGTACTGCTTTTCTGGCAGTGGAATGCTCAAGTCAATGGGATGCATTTCAATGCCTGGGGCTTTGGTGTCGACAATGACAATAGTAAAGCCGTCGGTCTTGCGTTCAACCTCACTGAGCTGCGCATTGCGTGCCACCACCAGCATATAGTCGGCACCCTCGGCATCGGTAATAAAGGTTTTACGGCCGTTGAGTTTATAGCCGCCACTACCGTCTTCAGTGAGCATGGTCGAGGTACGCATGGTGTTGGTGCCAGCGTCGGGCTCGGTAATGGCAAAACAAAAACGAATATCGCCGACACAGCCCGCGGGCAAATATTTTTGCTTTTGCTCCACCGTGCCGTGTTTACCAATGGGGCCGAGCGACATAGTGGCGCCCACCACCAGACTTTGCAGGGGAATACCGGCATTCGACAGACCCTCTTGCAGCAGCACCATTTCCAACATGCCCAGCCCGGCCCCACCGTCGGCCTCGGGCACCATAATGCCGACGAAGCCATCCTCGGCGACTCGCTTGTACATGGCCGTGGGGAAAGCGTGGCGATCGGCGCAATCAACCCAGTAGTCGCGACCAAACTCTTTGAGTAGATTGTCACCGTAGTGGTAAATCATTTCTTGTTCGTGGCTGAGGGAGAAGTCCATGAGTTATTCCTTTATTATTTTTGCGCTAACAAAATAACTATTCGTTAACGCTTTTATTTGTGCTACCAATCCGTACCGACTTGAAGACACTGCATTTTTGAATACGGGCAGAACATAAAAAAGCCGGGCTTAACGCTGCCTTATAGTAACGAACATTTCACCTGCCGACACGCCGTAAAAACCTTGCCAGTAATATCCTCTGGATTTACACGGCGGGAGTTTTTACACTGGCTGAAAACTATTATTCACATTTAAACAAACCTCTTGCAGGGAACACCCATGTCCGAACAACGCACCCACCTAGAAGTGCAGGACCACGTCCTGATTATCACCATGACCCGACCGGCAAAACGCAACGCCATTGACGGCGAGATGACACTGGCCCTGGATGCCGCGCTCAACCGCCTTGAAGATGAGCCAGACCTGTGGGCCGCCATTATTACCGGCGGGCCAGAGATGTTTTGCGCTGGCACCGATATGGCCGCCAGCTCGGGTACACCTACCGAGCGCGGTGGTGTTTACGGCGTGGTGGGCCGCACCCGCACCAAACCCTTAATTGCAGCGGTTGAGGGCGTCGCCTTTGGCGGTGGCTTTGAAGTGGCGATGGCCTGCGACATGATCGTGGCCGCGACTAACGCGCGCTTCGGTTTGCCCGAAGTGAAGCGCGGCCTGGTCGCCACCAGCGGCGCTATTTTTCGCGCCAGCCGCGTACTGCCCCTCAACGTCGCCAAGCAAGTAATGTTTACCGGCACCGAGCTATCACCGGCCGAGGGACACCGCCACGGCATGGTTAATGAACTCTGCGAACCCGGCAAGGCGCTGGAGACAGCACTGGCACTGGCCGCACAAATCACCGCCAACTCTCCGGTGTCGGTGCAGCAATCCCTG
>CAYWXW010000290.1:0-394 GCA_964462265.1 uncultured Porticoccaceae bacterium
CCGGCGTTCGGAAAAAAGCGCACAAGTAACTTCCAGAAAACACAAGGATTGGAGCCTGACTGCTCACCCCATTCGGGCGGGTGATTCATTTTTGACCATGAAAATGGTATAAGTAGTACTACAAACGGATTCATGCAATTGATTTGCCAGGGAGGGCGAAGCAATGAGTCGATACCGTTACACTTCGAATTATCCGCTGTCGCGGGGGTTCACCCTGATCGAACTGATGATGGTTATTGCGATCATCGCTGTACTCGTCTCATTGGCTGTGCCGGCTTACCAGGACTACACGGTCCGCGCCCGGGTCGGCGAAGGAATCAATGTGGTTGCCAGCGCCAAGCTGGCTGTCGCCGAAACCTGCCAGACCGATCCCTCCATAACACCCACCAATGCC
>CAYWXW010000290.1:404-1678 GCA_964462265.1 uncultured Porticoccaceae bacterium
TTCTGTGGGCGCCGGTTATCGTGATTATTGTTTTTTCGTTCAGCAGCAGCAAGTACGTCAGCTCGGTGACCATTTCCCACACCAGCGCTGAGCCGTGGATTGTCATCCGGACACAGAACACCGGCGCCACACCGAATATGGTGGTCTCGCTGGATGGTTTCTTTGATCCCGGTACAGGCCGTGTCACCTGGAACTGCCACCTGGTGTCAGGTAAAGCCCGCTACCTTCCCGGAGGCTGCAGAGGGGGTCACCACGATCACTGAAAAATCATTCCAGCCCGGGCGTCGTTGGTCTGCACGGGACAGCCTCAACAAACCGGCGCCAAGGCCAGCCGGGGCTCATTCTGCCCAAAGCTGCAGTGGTCAAACGACGATGGTGAATTCGCCAGGCGACAGGCCTATACTTTCACTGCACTGCTTTTGTCATGAATGTGGGAGAGAATGATGAATATTCGTGAACTTTCAGCACCACTGTACAACGCAAAAGGCTGGTTAAAGCTGCTTGGCGTCATGATGTGCATATACGGCGTTGCTACGGCCATCACCATCATCGGCCTTATCGTAGCCTGGCTGCCGATCTGGATAGGCGTCCTTCTGTTCCAGACCGCGGGCACGATCGAAAAGGCACACGATGCGGAAGACGAAACGGCCTTTCTGGCGTCCATGGGCAAACTGAAGACCTATTTCACCATCATGGGTGTATTAACCCTGGTCGGCCTCGTTTTCGGGGTCATCGGCTTCTTCTTCGGTGGAATGAGCGCCATACAGTCCATGTAGTTATCGAAGCCTGGCTTGCCTGGCGTTCGATGAAAATTACGACACTGATAGAGAACCACGCGGCGTGCTCAGGGGAAGGCCTGGTGGCCGAACACGGGCTTTCCCTTCACATCGATCATGCTGGCAGACAAATCCTGTTTGATACCGGCGCCTCGGGAGCTTACGCCGCCAACGCATCAAGGCTCGGCATCGACCTGGGACGGGTTGATGCCGCGGTACTTTCGCATCACCACTACGACCATGGCGGTGGCCTGGCGGCCTTTTTTGCCGCCAATGCGCATGCACCGGTATACCTCAAACATTCCCCGCAAGGAGAGCCGCACTTCAGGGCACTGTCAGTGATCAGCCGCCCAATCGGTTTACCCGTATCGTTACTGGACGATTTTGCGGAACGGTTTGTATTCCTTGATGCGTTTACCGAGATACTGCCCGACGTATTCATCTTTACCGAAATCCCCCGGCAGTTTGATCCACCGGGGGGTAATCGCCATATTTACC
>CAYWXW010000290.1:1688-2119 GCA_964462265.1 uncultured Porticoccaceae bacterium
GCCCGATGACTGAAAGGGTGATGGGGCCGCGGGATTCCTTTTCCCATGAACTGCTGATGGCCGTGCGGCTAAAAGACGGGCTGGTCGTGCTTACTGCCTGTTCACATTCCGGTGTACTCAACATGATCCAGGCGGTGAGAAACCGTTTTCCGGAACAACGGATCAGGGCCGTGATCGGCGGTTTTCACCTGCCTGGCATTCCCCTGCTCAATACCCTGGCCGACAGTAAAGCGGCCGTTATCGAATTGGCTCGTGCTTTGCAGAAACTGCCGGTAGATCGTTACTGGACGGGCCATTGCACGGGCGATCGGGCTTTTGCGCTTTTACAGGCAGTATTGGGTAACAGGCTGGCCGCTTTGAGTACCGGGTCCCAACTGCATCTTCCTTCGGAATGAACAGAAGCCCCGCGAGTGCGGGTCTTCTGTCGTTCT
>CAYWXW010000291.1:0-856 GCA_964462265.1 uncultured Porticoccaceae bacterium
TGAGGATCTCGAAATTGAGTGAATCGAAGAAATCGCTGTAGACATCACGCATGTAGGCCTGGAACAGGCTGTGCTGGCCACCGTCAGTGAGATTCGGGTTATCCAGGTCGGCAAGATCGGCTTTCGCCAGCATCTTCTTATCGAACACGATGAAGTGGTTGTGCAGCATGCGGATACTCGGCACACCCGGCGATGTCAGCGGCCAGGTCGCGTCCAGGCTGGCTTCACCAGCAAGTATCAGCCACTCGTTCGGATCCGGGTACTTCTCCAGCATGTACTCGATGAGGATCTGGTTCATCCGGTTCCAGACCTGCTTGGTTTTCTCCGGCACCTGTGTGCGTCGTACCGGACGGCCCAGTGGATCGAGGATAGAATTCGAGGTGTTATAGATGATAGAGGTATCGAACTCGTTACTGTGCCCGAGCGCCTTTCGGTACAGCAGCAGATCTTCAGGGTTGTGTAACAGGCCGTTGTTCATCGACAGGTCCTTGAGGTTCTCGGTACTGTTGAAGAACTCGTTCGGAGCCATACCTTCCGGTACATCAAGCGGGATTGGGCGGAACGGGGTAACGATTTCACGTGGTCCAGACTGCAAGGTAAAACTCCAGATACTTATCGGTAATAGATTGTTAACGGGTGTTTAAGCAGCCCATTATAACAGTGATTGCAGTACAAGATTTATCCACGGGGATTTCTCTACAGGGATTTGATATGCTCACTTTGACAGAATACACAGGACCACACCGGTGGATCGACAGCGCAGAGAATTCCTGACATTACTGGCCAGAGGCCTGGGCGTCGGCCTGGGCGGCGGCATGGCCGCAGGCGCCCTGCTGCCCTCGTTAGCCGCCTGTAC
>CAYWXW010000291.1:866-2112 GCA_964462265.1 uncultured Porticoccaceae bacterium
GGTTTCAAGCACAGAGAGGCTCGGTGTAAGTTCCTGTGCCTGGTGCTGTCCAAAATGCAACAAGGGATAATCTGCCCTGATGACGACATTCTGATATCCGGCGGCCAGTACCCCGTCTCACAACACATCCAGGATGCCCTCATCATCATCAACCTGCAGCAGAAGGAAAAACGTGTCATCGACCTGGATTTTCTGCCACATCAGGTGATCATCGACCCGAGAGACAAATACCGCGTGTTCTGCGTCGAGGCTGGTGGCAGCAACGCCTGCTCCATCGATATACGATCATTGCAGGTCTCCACAGGTATACTGTGCAGTGAAGGCAGGTACTTTTCCGGTTATGCTGCATACGACAGCGCTGGCGACAACCTGTATACCGTCGAATATGATATCGACAATATGCAGGGCTTCGTCACTGTGCGTAACTCGTCGAGCTTCGAGGAGAAAAGGGTCCTGCCGACCCTGGGCCTGTCACCGCGACAATGCCTGCTCACTGCAGATAACCGGCTCGTCATCAATAACAACGGTCAGGACGCGAGCGGCTTTCATCGCCCGTCACTGGTCATTATCGACCCTGACACCGGCAAGCTGGTACGCCGCATCAGACTCGACGACAAGGTGATGGATGTCGGCGCTATCACCAGCATCGGCGATGACCGTTTCTTTATCGCATCGGCTAACATGTCCGGACTCGACAACGTGCCGGCAGCCCTGACGATGACAGACGCAGGCTCGCTAGAAACCCTGGCACCAGAAACATCAGCCGGTAAAGATATCGCGATTAAGATGGCACGTGGTGCCAGCAATGTCCTGTACCAGGACAAGCTGGATAGCGTCTACACCTGTCACCCGCACAGCGACCTGATCACCCGCTGGGATGTCGGGCACAGGAAGATGGTGAAACACCTGGAACTGCAACAGCCACGTGCTATCGCCGGCTCAGTCGATGACAAGTATGTCATCGTCAGCTATGGTGTCAAAGCGAGCATGATCAAACTGGACAGTCATGACCTGTCACCGCTTGCCGAGAGCTACGTGCAACCGACGCATGCCTCAGGCACACACATGATCAACTGGTCGAAGGAACTACGGCGCATCATGCCGAAGGATGTTTACAGCTGAAAGATTTTCCGCAAATGAACGCGAATAGACGCTAATGTTTAGAAGTGTCGGCGAGCCCGCCTGAATATATGAATAGAACAGACCAGATGTAATGCCCTGACCGTATCTAATCAGTTTTCACTTT
>CAYWXW010000292.1:0-2110 GCA_964462265.1 uncultured Porticoccaceae bacterium
CGAAGAAATGTCAGAAGAGTTTAAAGGCAAACTTGAGAGCGCCTTTGAAGATCTTCCGCTAAAGAGTTTTATTGGTGCGGTTTGATTTGGAGGGCGGATTATTTTTTTAATTAAGTACTTGATGGCGATTGCCCTTCTACTCCTGGCTGGTGACTCGATAGGGTGCGGCGTCAGGGAGAATAGCTGGGGTCATTGTTTTATCGGCTTCATTCAATTATGGATTGGCCTGTATTTTATTAAGGCTTTGGTTGGAAGCGCTTTATAACAGCGTTGTGATAAATAAAGGATTCTCTAATGGCGTTACCCTACAGCACAGCAACCAGCGGGCAGAATGCAATCGCCGATATTCAAAAGATGCTGCGAAAATTCGGGTGTAAAAAATTCGCCACTGGCGAAGACTTTGATACCGGCGAGCTCTTTATTCAATTCGAGCACCGGGGCCGAATGGTGAACATGAAGGCCAGCAGCAAAGGGTACGCAGCGGCGTGGATAAAAGAAAACCCCTGGTCGAACCGCCGCAAGGGTTCCCGTGCGCAGCATGAGGCAAAGGCTCTTGAAATCGGAGCTGTAGCCGTATGCTCTATTTTAAGGGACTGGGTGAAAGGCCAGGTGACAGCCATTGAAATTGGCATGTTGAGCTTTGAAGGCGCTTTCCTCTCCCACATTATGCTGCCCAGTGGAATGAGCGTAATTGAGCACATTGAGAAAGAAAAGATGCTGCCGGCGCCTACGGATTTATAGCCGCATGAGCGAATATCCGATTGACCGTGCTGCTAAGCCCAGGGTTTTACACCTTACTTTAAAAAAGAAGTGGTTTGACATGATCGCTGACGGTATCAAAGATGAAGAATACCGCGAAATTAAAGATTATTGGGTTAATCGGTTAGAGAATAAAGGTTATGACGTTATTCAGTTTAAAAATGGCTACAGTAAAGACGCAAGAAAAATGACGGTTGAACTTAAAGGGCTATCTGTTGGCTTCGGCTTTCCGGAATGGGGCGCACCTCTATACAAGGCGGTATTTAAGCTAAAGCTTGGTGCGATTTTAGATGATTGACACTGCAATAAACCGACCGTGCAAGGCAAAAATTGCAACTAACACGCTGGCCGCAAACACCAGGAGCCCACAATGAAGCCTGACTTCCTGATCAATGAAGACGACCTGAAAGAATGGCTCGGCTATGAGCGCAGGTCTGATATTGAAAACTGGCTTTTAAGCCACAGGATCAACTGGCGCTGCGGCAAAGGCGGCAAGGTCGTTACTATGCGCTCTGCAGTGGAGCAGGCTTTCGATGCCACGCCAGCAGCAAAGGCAGCCAGCTTCTAGCATGGCCCGCCCGCGCTCAGACAAGCGATACCCGCCCTATTGCTCCAAGCACGGCAAGCGATGGATATACCGGCCCTACCTGGGCAAAGGCAAGCTGGGCTCGCCTATCTTCCTGTGCCCTGCTGATTCGCCCGTGTCTGAGGTTTGGCGAGCTTACGAGCAGTGTTTGAAGGATAATACGCAGAATATTCGCTGGCTCTTAGATATGTACATCGAGAGCCCCAAGGTGGCCAGGCTTGCAACCAAAACACACGGCTCTTACCGTGAAATGGCGAGTACAATCTGCAAGCGAGCTACCCGAGAAGGCGAGACCTTCGGCCAGGTGGCGTTGCCGGTGGTAACGCGCCGCACTATCCAGCAGTACATCGATACCTATCCTCACCCTGTCGCCGCCAACCGGCAAATTCAGTTGTTGAAGGCCGCATGGAACTGGGCGCTAAACCGCCATGATGTGCCTGACAACCCTTGCGTAGGGATCGATCTCAACAAAGAAGAGTCGCGGGATCGGTATATCGAAGACTGGGAATATTCTGTGGTTCTAAAGCTGGCCATCGACTCGAATATGCCCTGGTTGCCCGTTGTTATGGAGCTGGCCTTTCTATGTCGAGCACGGCGCGGCGAGGTGCTGGCTTATCGCCGGGATGATGTTTTGCCCAATGGCCTGCGACTTATTCGCGCCAAGAAAAGCCGGGGCGAAATTACAACCTGGAGCCCCAGACTTCGCGCAGCAGTCGATGCCGCGCAGGATTTTAATAGTGATGTGCTGAGCCCCTACCTGCTACA
>CAYWXW010000293.1:0-421 GCA_964462265.1 uncultured Porticoccaceae bacterium
AGAGATCCTTAGAAACAAGGCATGGTAGGCACCGTGCGCCGAAAGCGGAAATGACTTCCGGCAAGGCAATTTGCTCAACCAAAAGAGCTGCGGATATTTTCTGCAGATAACAGATACTTGCGTTTCCCCCCAGCCAAAAGGGAGGCAGCGCATTGCAAGAAGAGGAGGATACTCTTGGATACTTTAAAAATCAGTGAACTCATGAGCCCCCTGGACCAGTTCCCACGGATCTCCGATCGGGCTAATTTTTACGAGGCCCTCATGGCTCTGGAGACCGTCCAGAAGACATGCCTCGATGGAAAATGTAAAGAATGCGTTGTACTGGTGGAGGACCAGGACGGCAACGTCATCGGTAAGATCTCGCCTGTTGATGTCATCCGTGGCCTCGAACCCAAGTATGACAAAATCGAAACCCTCCGGG
>CAYWXW010000293.1:568-2103 GCA_964462265.1 uncultured Porticoccaceae bacterium
GGAAGGCGACCGTATAGTCGGCCTCCTGCTGTTGACCGATGTATATACAGCCATCTGCAAAATAGTCAAAGCATGTGAGATCAAATGAGCATGCTCTAGACATGAGCTGAAGAGACTATTTTTTTCATTTTTTTATATTCATCAAAAATTTCTCAAGTAATTCAAAGGAGGACGAGGTGAGCGCCACCCAAACAACCCCGACAAAGCCTGATTTTAAGAGGCTGTTTTTTCTCTTTCTCGGCATAATCTTATTTGCCATTGTCAATTATTCACCGCCCTGGCCTGATGCCGTCGACCCCATGGGCAAGGTCTTTACGCTTTCACCCGAAGGCAAGGCGGCCCTGGCCCTCTTTCTTCTTGCCGGCACCTGGTGGGTCTTTGAGGTCCTGCCCATCGGTATCACCGGGCTCGCCATCGGTGTCATCCAGGCCTTGTTCTTTATCCGTCCGGCGGCGACGGCCTTCAAGGATTTCATGGATCCATCGGTGCTCTTTATTTTCGGTTCCCTGATCATCGGCGCCGTCTTTACCAAGGTCGGTATAACCAAACGTCTGGCCTATAAGATGCTGATAATCGTCGGTGAGCGCACCTCGATGATCTACCTCGGCTGTTTTGTGGTCACCGCCCTGCTCACCCATGTCATGGCCCATACGGCCGTGGCCGCAACCATGTACCCGCTATTGCTCTCCATTTATGCTCTCTACAGTGAAGACGACAGGCCGACAAAATTCGGCAAGGGCCTCTTCATCGGCATGGCCTTTGTTGCCGGTGCCGGCAGTATCATCACCCTGCTCGGTGCCGCCCGTGGTATCGTCGCCCTTGGTTTTTATGAAGAGATCACCGGCAAGACTATCTCCTTTTTTGAGTTGACCTACTATATGTTCCCCATCGGCTGGCTCATGGTGTTTGTGCTCTGGGGATTTTTCATGGTTTTCTTCAAGCCGGAGAAGGCTGTGATCCCTGGGTTACGCGACAAAGCCCGCAAACTCAGTGTCGAGATGGGTCCCTTCACCCGCAACGAGATCCTGGCCTCCGCCATCATCTTCGGCGTTATCCTCTTTCTTTCCCTGCAGTCCTTTGTTCCGGCCCTGCAGGCATTTAACAAGGCGGCGGTTCTTTTGGTCTCGACTATTCTCTTCTTTATCATGCGGATTCTCGATATCAAAGACCTGGAAGACGTACCCTGGAACATCATCCTCCTCTTTGCCGGTGCCATGAGCATGGGTTTCTGCCTCTGGCAGACCGGGGCGGCGGAGTGGCTGGCCATCAACTGGCTTGGCTTCTTCAAAGATGCCCACTGGTTCATTTTCGTTATAGCCATTGCCTTCTTCGTCATGGTCATGACCAACTTCATAATGAACGTCGCCGCCATCGCCATCTCCGTACCGGTGGCCCTGGTTGTCGCCCCCTATCTGAATGTGGCCCCGGAGGTTATCGTCTTTGCAGCCCTGGTAACGGCCGGTATGCCCTTTCTGCTGCTGGTGGGCGCGGCGCCCAACGCCATCGCCTACAACTCGAAGCAGTTCACCAGCGGT
>CAYWXW010000294.1:0-2102 GCA_964462265.1 uncultured Porticoccaceae bacterium
GAACTAACAATTAAGGATAAATAATAATGCAAGATGTAAAAGGTAAAGTCGCCTTCATTACGGGTGGTGCCAGCGGCATGGGCCTGGGCATGGCCCGGGCGTTCGGTGATGCAGGTATGAAAGTGATGCTTGGCGATATTGAGCAAGAGGCACTGGACAGTGCTGTTGCCGGTTTGAAAGAAAGGGGCATAGACGCTGCTGGGGTAAAGGTTGATGTCGCGGATCGAGACTCGGTTTTTGCCGCAGCGGATGCAACGATAGCGACCTTCGATAAAGTCCATGTGCTGTGTAATAACGCCGGCATCGGTGTCACCGGCAAGTCTGAAAAGTGCGCCATGGAAAACTGGCAATGGGTCATGGATGTCAACTTATGGGGGGTTATCTACGGCTTACAGGCCTTCATGCCGCTGATCGAATCTCACGGTGAGGGCGGTCATGTCATGAGTACCGCATCGATGGCCGGCATGGTCAGCTTCCGTTATATGGGGCCTTACAACGCCACAAAATTTGCCGTGGTAACGATTATGGAAACCATGATGGAAGAGCATCGTGAGGATAATATTGGCGTCTCTGTACTCTGCCCCGGTGTTGTGGCAACCAACATCGCCAGTGGCACCCGCAACCGTCAGGCCCGTTACGGTGGTGCGAGGGAGGCCCGCGATCTCGACGCTAACGAAGAAATGCTCGGCAAGGGTCTCGACCCGGATATCGTTGGTGAAGAGGTGCTCGAAGCCATACTCGAAGACCAGCCCTATATTTTCACCGACCCCAATATGCGTAAATTCATTATCAAACGCCATGAGCGCCTGCTAGCGGGTTACGACTGGTCAGAGAATTCTGCCGCTTTGAAAAAAGCAGGTTTGTAAAAAGCAGGTGTATTACAAAACGTGCCACAGGCAATCATTGAGCTGTGGCACCTTTTTGAAGCTGCTGTTTATCAGCATCTGAGTACCAAAAATAAAATAATAAAACGGCACAAGGAATTCAATAATGGGCCCAGAACTTGAGTTGGAGCTAGTCGATTACCTTTTATACGAGCCGGAAGAGTCCGGCATTTTGTGGATAAAATTTAATCGTCCCGATCGTCTTAATGCCTTGTATGGCCTGGCGGGCGCAGAGTCCACCATGGCCAAGGTTGGCGAATATATGCGTGCCGGTGACGCTGACCCCAATGTCCGTGTGATTGTGCTTACGGGTATCGGCAAAGCCTTTTGCGCGGGCGCTGATATGAAATCAAAGGCCATTGAGCAACTCAGTGACCCAGGAGTGGACGGCAGTCGTCAGCATTTTAGTGAACACTTCACACCCTTATTTCGTGCTATTTCCAATATTCGCAAGCCGACTATCGCTATGCTCAATGGCGCTGCTGTCGGCGCGGGGCTGGATATGGCCCTGCACTGCGATATACGTCTGGGCTGCGAAAACACACGGTTTTTCACCTACCAGAATGTTGGTCAAATTGCTGAAAATGGTGCGCTGTATTTATTACCGCGTATTGTCGGTATGGGCAGGGCGCTGGAATTATTTTATACCGGCGGCTTTCTCGAAGCCGATGAAGCCTATCGCTGGGGCTTGTTAAATCACCTCTATAGCAGTGATGAACTTGAAGCGAAAACGCGGGAAATGTGTGCTCGCATCGTCAAAAGCCCACCCCTGGTGCAGTGGATCAGCAAACGTATTATGCGCACTAGTATGGACACCAGCATGGACGCGACGATGCAGCTAACGGCTAATGCCTCGGGTATTCTCGATAAATCGGAGGATGGTCGCGAGGCACGTCGGGCCTTTCTCGAAAAACGCGAACCAGAATATAAAGGGCGCTAGTGGCTGGCGTCAGTGGCAGGCTATGTAGTTGGGGTCTTTCGATATTGGGAATCACAATTGAAGTTCAATTCGACCCCATTATTCTATTAGAATTCTTTTAACACCGAAAATAACACCGCATTCTGGCTGGCATTATAGTCATCGTTTACCACAAGCTTTCCGCCAATTTTGATCTGAATAGCCTATAGATAAATTTAGCGCGACAAGCCTTTTATCGAGAGTTATCGAGAGTTATCGAGTAATCAAGATATTCTTCAAAACCAAAAACGGCTAAATCT
>CAYWXW010000295.1:0-2096 GCA_964462265.1 uncultured Porticoccaceae bacterium
GGCCGGCGCCACGACGCAAAAGCGCCAGTGTCAGATCGTGGGAATGCTCCGCGGAAAGGGAAAAAAGGAATGGTCGGGCAATTTCATAAAGCATGGCGGCACCTCATCAGGTGCCGCGCATTATAGGGAAATGAAGGGCTGCACTCCACGCACGTTGCGCAAAGGCAGTAAACAGGCCAGCCCGCAAGGGGCTGGCCATCGGCGTTATGCCTTCACTCGGGCCTTGGCGCGGGCACGAGCTTCATCCGGCTTAAGCAGGAAGCGAGCCAGTGCCGGCAACAGCCACAGAGCACCAATCATGTTCCAGAGGAACATAAAGGTGAGCAGGATACCCATATCGGCCTGGAACTTGATCGACGAGAAGATCCAGAAGATTACCCCCAGCGCCAGTGTGATACCGGCAGTCTCCAGATCCATACCTTCTTTCAGGTAATCCGCCAGCTTGCTGTAGATATAGATGCCGTAGTCCACGCCGATGCCCACACCAAGTGCGATCACTGGCAGGGTTGCCACCTTGACGCCGATGCCCATCTGCGCCATCAGCGCCTGACACAGGATCGAGGTGAGGCCCAGCGGAATGATGATACACAGCACCGCACGGATAGAACGGAAAGCAATCAGGCAAAGCAGAATCACCACACCGTAGACCAGCGCCAACATCTGGTACTGCTTGGCATCGATGGTCTGGTTGGTAGCAGCTTCGACGCCCGCATTACCGGAGGCCAGCTTGAACTCGATAACCTCTTTATCGTTGTTTTTGTCGATATACTTTTGCGCAACCGCAGTCACCCGATCGAGGGTCTCGGCCTTGTGATCATCCAGGAACACATAGATCGGCGTCAGACTGCAATCAAGGTTGAACATTGCCGCCGGCATAAAGCGCATGGCGTTATTCAGGGCAAACTGATCCCGTGAAACCGCCGCCCACTTCAGGCTGCCTTCGCTCATGTTGGCACTGATCTGCTTGGTTACCGAAGCGATGGTGGTAACTTCCTGCACACCCCTGGTGTTGCGCAGTTTCCAGCCAAGCTCATCAACTTTCTGCATTGCTTCGTAGCTATTACAGCCTTCCAGCACATTGACGTCGTGGTTGTAGCGATAGCGATCATTCGGCTTGAAACCTCGCGGGCACTCCTCCTCCAGACACGGATCCGGCCAGAGCTCCGGGGCGCCGACATCGAGATCGCCGATTTTCAGATCCTTGCTGAACCAGATTCCGGCGCCATAACCCATTACCGCTATCAGAATCGATACCGCTGCAAAACCAGGCCGGGTGAAGCGAGCAAAAATAGCTGCCAGCAAACCGTCCTTCTTGTTGTGCTCTGCCACCTTCTCAACAGCACGATGCCCGGAGCCGACATAGGACAAGATAACCGGCACAATCACCAGATTGGTCATGATAACCACAGCAACACCGATACTGGCAGACAGCGCCAGTTCACGGATCACACCAATATCAATGATATACAGGGTGAGGAAGCCGATAGCGTCACTGACCAGAGCCACCGAACCGGGCACAACCAGTGCTGTCAGTGTACCCAGGGCTGCTTCACGCGGGCCCCCATTACCGGAAAGCAGATTAAGGAAACTGTTAACAATCTGCACACCGTGACTGACCGCAATGGCAAATACCAGGAACGGCACCAGCATGGAGTACGGATCAATGGTAAAGCCCAGCATGGTGACCAGGCCCAGCTGCCAGACCACGGCAATGAAAGAACACGACACCACTACCAGCGAGCTGCGTAGCGAGCGGGTATCAATCAGCAACAGCACCGCCGTCAGCAGCAAGATGACGAAGAAGAACATCGCCACTTCCTGCGCCGCCGCCATCACATCGCCGATCTGCTTTGCTGTACCAACAATATGAATACGGATAAACGGATACTGTTCTTCGTAGCGACTGCGAATATCCTCAAGCGACGCGGCCAGCGTCGGAATATCAACGCCCGAGCTGTCTGAAAGCACATCCATCAGATTGGCGTGAACAATACTGGAACGGAAATCATCCGCCACCAGACGGCCCACATAGCCAGAGCGCAGTACATTGGTGCGCAGCATGTCCAGCGACGCCTGACCACCATCATAGTCGTCCG
>CAYWXW010000296.1:0-2091 GCA_964462265.1 uncultured Porticoccaceae bacterium
TCAACGGATTTAGGCATTCGGTGAATTTCATCGATAAACAGGATATCGTTGCTCTCAAGATGGGTAAGCAACCCGATCAAATCGCCCCCTTTCTCCAGAGCCGGACCGGACGTGATGGTAAGATTGCCCCCCATCTCATTGGCAATGATGTGGGCCAGTGTGGTCTTCCCGAGACCCGGCGGACCGTGCAAAAGCACATGATCGATGGGTTCGTAGCGCTGCATGGCTGCTTCGATGGCAATCTTAAGCGTTTCCACGACTTCGGTCTGTCCCACATAATCGGCCATTCTTTCCGGACGCAGAGATAGTATTTCGGCATCCATATCTTCCGGTAAAAGTGCTTCGGTTACCGGCCCCTGATTGCCGGACGAATATGAAATGATGTCATCGGACATGGCTCACCACGAGTTTTCACAGCAACTTATAGACTTTTAAACATTATAAGTTCCTAATTTGCTCCGTCCTAATTTAAATTACAAATCACAAAACCCAAATCACAAATAAATTCCAATGACAAATATTCAAAACTCCAAACAGGTATATTGGAATTTTAGATTCAATAACTATGCATCTAATTTTTCACTCCGGTAAACTTCATCAAAAAGCTCTTCAGCTGTGGTTATGGACCGGTTGCGCTTAAATGCCTTGTCGATCATTCGTCTGGCATCGGCTGTCCTGTGGCCGAGCTGTTTAATCATAACATCCAGCACCTGTTTTGAAAAGTCAGTGTCAGGGGGAGCTTCCTGATAATCATCCGGGCGGATCAATGCGAATTTACCCATCTTACCTTCCAAGGTGGCGATTATTTTTTGCGCAGTCCTCCGGCCGATACCTTTTAGCTGCGCGAGTTTGTTGACTTCCCCGGATTCGATGGCGCTGGCGATCTCCCGCACGGGGATGCTCAATGCTCTGACGGCTTTTAGTGGGCCGATAGCTTCCACTGAAATAAAGTGCTGGAAGAATTCCTTTTCAACTTCCAGATTAAAACCGATCAACACAGGTTTGGGCTGACGTTCGGTTTGCTGGAAAAATATATAAAGTGAAATTTCCTCCCCGATATTTTTATTTTGCAAAGACTTCATTACAATGGCAGGGAGCAACACTTCGTATCCAATCTGGTTGGCCAAGACCAATACCCGGTCCTCTTCCTTTTTTAAGATTTTGCCTTCTATATAACCAATCATAATCTATGGTAACGGTAAAAGCCGATAAGTGCCAATCCGGCTGCATCGGATGCATGATAGGGTCTTATGGGTGTTTTGTGGTTTAATCGATGGCGGACGGATTCTTCCAGCTGCATTTTACTGGCACTGCCGTTGCCGGTTAACACCTTTTTTGCTTCACGCACGGGGATTTCAATCGAAGGCACACCGGCGCGACATCCGGCAAGCATCACGACACCTGCCACCTGCCCCAGGGATATCCCGGACTTCGGATATCTGGCCAGTGAAAACACATCCTCCACCACCATTAAGTCGGGATTCTCATCTTTTAAGATTTGAAGAAGTTTTGAAAAGATATGATCGAGGCGGTTTGGCAAAGAATTGTTTTTTGAGGTGCTGATACTGCCGAAGGAGTAGCCTTCGATCTTTAAGCCGTTTCCCCGAACGATTCCGACGCCGGTTGCTGCGAGGCCGGGATCTATACCGATGATTGTTATCATCCCGTGTTCAAATCAGGCTCAATTATTTCTTTTATCTTAGATCCTTCACTTTATCTTTGGCGATCTTTGCTTCGTTGGATTTCGGATATTTTTTGATGAGCTCTTCTAATATCAGACGTGAATTGGATTTATCTCCTAAATTATAAAATGCAAATCCCTGTTTCAAAAGAGATGCCGGCACCTTATTGCCTTTGGGATACTTTTCGATCACTTTCTGATACTCGAGAATGGCTTTTTCATACCATTTCTCGCGATAGTAGATTTCACCGATCCAGAACTGGGCATTGTCGGCGCGCTCAGATTTGGGATATCGCTGAATAAGTTCTTGAAATTTCTTTCTGGCGGCATCGGAATCCCCCTGATCGAAAGCCTGTTTGGCCATCCGGTAAATCTCATCCTCCGGAAGCTCCTGTTTGACGCTGTCGGCA
>CAYWXW010000297.1:0-2082 GCA_964462265.1 uncultured Porticoccaceae bacterium
AGGTCTGGATCTTGGTTTAGATAAGTAGAGTGGGATTAAAAAGATACCGGCGCCTGGACAAGGCGCCGGTATCTTCTATTTCAGAATTCGATTTTACTTAGGGAATGCTGTCGCAGGTGACTTCGCCAGCTGCATCCCAGTAATAATCATAGGATGTTGGCAGGTCGCGAATATAAGCATCTGCAAAGCTTGCATCGCCAGTGTCGATCACATCTGAGGCTGTAGAAGCCCTGGCAGTGATCGTATGAGCTGTGTCTGAGGCCAGCCAAATATCCGCTGCGGACTGGACTACGGCACACTCGGCTGCCATGACTGCATCCTCTGCGTCACTTCCAACTCCACTGAGTGTGAGGGTGACGATTCCAAACAGGACGGCCAGAATGGCGATAGTGACCAGTAACTCGACCAGGGTGAAACCATCTTCTGCTTCAAAAAATCTCTTGAACATAATATTCCTCCAAAAAAATAAAATTGACAAATTTGCTTTCTAATGATTTGCCAGTTATTCTCAGTAATTCTTGCTGGGGTTACTGGCACCTTAAGTAAAGCATAAATCAAGTGCCCCTACCTTACAGGGAACTTACAGGAACGACCCAGCTAAAAATTTTGTTAGGCGTTAATCCGCTAGACAGGGAAAGACAAGAAGAAAAAGGGCAGGTGTCCGGGATTTTAGAGGCTGTTCAAAGAGGATTGAAAAGAATTATTATCTAGGGTATGGGCCTGGGCGTCGTCTATGGAGATCATACCTTTCTGGTACAGGCTTTCCAGGGCCCTTTCCATGGTTTGCATACCCTGTTCGATCCCGGTCTGCATGATCGATACCATCTGATGTGTTTTACCTTCTCGAATGAGGTTTTGGATGGCATTATTCGATACCATCACTTCCATAGCCGCTATCCTACCACTTCCATCCAGGCGAGGTATGAGGCGCTGGGATAGGACTGCTAGAAGAGTTAGAGAAAGCTGCATGCGGATCTGATTCTGTTGATGGGGAGGGAATGAATCCACGATGCGATCAATCGATTGGGGTGCGTTATTGGTATGCAGGGTAGACATCACCAGGTGGCCGGTCTCAGCAGCTGTAATGCAAGCCGCCATGGTTTCGGGATCTCTCATCTCACCCACCAGAATCACATCCGGGTCCTGACGCAGGGCATGTTTGGCTGCTGCGGCAAAGGATTTTGTGTCGGAACCCAATTCTCGCTGGGTGATAAAAGACTTCTGGTCCTGGTGCAAATATTCAATAGGATCTTCTACGGTGACGATCCTGCGGGATTCTACCTGATTCAAATAGCTGATCATCGAGGCCAGCGTGGTGGATTTTCCGCTCCCTGTAGGTCCGGTTACCAGGACCAGACCCTGTTTCTTCACAGCCAGCTCCCTGCAGATGGCAGGTAAGCCCAGATCATCCAGGGAGGGAACTTGGCTCGTTATATTGCGGAACGCCAGGCAGAGCTGCCCTTTTTGGAGGCTTGCGTTTACTCTGAACCTGAACCCATCCCTGCTTTGATAGGAAAAATCAAGTTCCTTATTGGCCTTGAACTCAGCTTGCTGTTCTTGGCTGGTCATCTCCTGAAAGAATGACCACAGATTATCTTTATTAACCGGGGGGGCGTTCAGGGGCATCAATTTACCATGGATCCGGACCACTGGAGCGAAATTGGGTTTGATATGCAGGTCGGACGCCTTCTTCTCATTCATAACCTGGAATAATTCTGGAAAATTCATCCGCCAAGGCTCCTTACCCAAAAGTTGACCAATTGGGTTCCGTATAACATGGTGATAAATCCCCCCAGGGCAAGGAAGGGGGCGAAAGCGATTTGGTCCTTGGGCCCAAGTTTTTTGAGTGCCAATAGCATACCGGAGACCAGGCCACCCAGGACAAATGCCAGGAACAGATTGATGACAATCTCCGGGAACCCCACCGCCAATCCCAGGAAAACAATCAGTTTTACATCCCCCATGCCCATTGATCCTGGCGCGAGGACAGCGATCAGAAACAGAACGCCAAAACCGAGTCCGGCTCCTCCCAGAAAGCCCCAAAAATTGTCCCCATGCAGTACCGGTACCATGACCAATCCC
>CAYWXW010000298.1:0-2072 GCA_964462265.1 uncultured Porticoccaceae bacterium
TGACCTGATTCTATCCCGGCGACGTCACTATGTCTGCTTCGCGTCGTTAGCTGCCGTCGTGGTCAGTCCCTGATCTTGTCTGCTCTACTCCTGCGAAAGGAGTCATCCAGGTCGATCTTGTCACTCCCTCATCTTGTCTGAAAGGTGCCAGGAATGGTCATAGCAGCACTTCGAATCTAGACAAGAGGTGATGAATTGCCCGGGCCGTTGTCGCCTATTCTCAGAGGGTAGGGTTCGGACAATCTAAATGCACAAAAGCGAGCTAAATTAAAGCTAGCAACTGTTCCCCAAAGGGAACTTTTTGGGGTATCGGCATAGTAAGCTAATCCACATAGAAATCTTATATGGTATTGACTCTTATCAATGGTTTATAGTCACGGGCTGGTGTGGACGACTTCATAGTGACCGAATCTGTTACAGTAATTATTGAGAAATTGTTATTCTGCTATGAAGATTAGTCGCATATTCGATGCGCTGGTTAATCTTAGTACTGCGATAGTCAATCGTCTGATCCATTGTCTAATGATTGCAACCTTTGTTTATCTTACTGGCTGCACAAAAGCTTCCGACGAAGATGCACAGCTAGAAAATACTCTTTTCCTTATAAATCTCCCAGCAAACCGATGGATCAAATATCACCATCTGAAAGATGATGACTGGTGGCGCCAGTCACATGCTGGTTTGGCTTACGATTCCACTAGAGGTAGCTTACTAGTATTCGGGTCTGATACTCACGGACAAGACTGGGATAACGTGGTCCATGAATTCATGCCGAGGCAAAGAGAATGGGTACACCATGGAGTCAAATCAACTCCGAATACTTATAAGGTAAACTCTGAAGGACAGCGGGTCGCAGGTGCTACAGATTTAGCGCCTTGGGCATCCCACACGTATGACGGCGTCGAATATGACCCCATCCGTGATAACTTAGTCATTGTTGCAAGTCCTAGCCATAATCCGATTAATAAACAGATACCAGGTCTCAAATCCGATGCCATTTGGCTCTACGGAATGGATAAGGAAAAATGGTCAATTTTCGAAACTCAATCTGGAAACGCTCCGGGAAATTACTTTGGAGCTGCCATGGCTTACGACGAAGTTAACGACAGATTTTTTATATGTAAGGAAGGACTATGGTTGCTCGAATTTCAAAATAAGAATCTAAGAAAAATTGGCTCTGCTCCAAATTGTCTTCATCGTACCCTCGCTTTCGATAGTCGGCGCGGTTTTCTGTATATATTTGGCTCCTACAAGGGGACGTGCGTTGTTTCCCGTTATAAAGCGGGTGTTTTTCTAGACGAATATGCAGAATGGGAAGAAATTGCTCCAACGGGCGATGATTGCACCCCTTATAGCAGCGTGCCGGTCGCGTTCGATAAAAAAGTCGGGGTATTCTTACTTGTCGTAGATCAGCCTAAAATACCAGCGGATCCGAAAACTAAGAGTGCGGCCACTTTGGTCTACGACCCTCAGATAAATACCTACGAAAAACTACTTGATTCACAAGCGCCGACGGTCGGAATGAATTTCATGATGGCTTGGGACAGTGTGCATGAAGTATTCTTTCTGTTGACCGGAGATTGGAAAAATGGGATGACGGTTTGGGTACTGAGGCTGGAAGCAAGTCAAAAGCCGTAGCTGTCACGAAGCATTTAGAAGGACCAGCTTCGGGGTGTTTGTTGGCAGACCAGCAGTGCAATGGGCCGATGTTTGGTCTAGATTCGATCCTCACCTAATTTTGCAGAGATGTGAAATCGGGAGGCGGCCTTGGGCAGGTTTAGCCAACTTTGGCAGGCAGAAAATGTCGCATATGCGTCGTTAGCTGCCGTCGTGGTCAGTTCCTGATCTTGTCTGCCTGTAAGTACCCCCTGAAATAGACCCATGCAAAACTAGAGTTCTCCGCCATAATTGATCAGGCAAGGAGAACAAAAATGCGCAAATCGCGATTTACTGAATCCCAGATTGTGAGGGTCCTGAAGGAAGTGGAAGGTGGTAGGCAGGTCTTGGAAGTCTGCCGCGAATATGGCATCTCAGACGCGACCTACTACAACTGGCGCGCCAGCCCGGTGGAA
>CAYWXW010000299.1:0-2039 GCA_964462265.1 uncultured Porticoccaceae bacterium
CGCAAACCCGCGAGGTCAACCAGGGCGGTCTGGCCAAGAATGTCATGGCACACTACGCGCGCCGGATACCAGGGGAAGTCGAGATCTTGTTTGCCTTCAATGATTTGCTTCAGCGAGTCGGTCAGTACCTCGGGCTCACAGCGGCGCACCAGATTTTCGGCATAGACGCGGGAGACATAGGGCAGCTTGGCGTAGGCACCGGGCTCGATGGCATCGACGGCTTCCTGGGTGTCGAAAAAATCGAGCTGGGTACCGGGTAGGGATTTACGGTATTCAGTATTCATAATGTCATGCTCTTTATGAAACAAGTCGCATTAGAAATGACTCGTAACTTATTGAAATTAAAAAAGGAGCGCCGCAAACACGACACTCCTTTTTGTTTGGCGATCAACTACCTGAGCTGTGTGATTAACGCTCGGTGATCGCGGGTACGGCGCGCATGTCCGGCCCGGTGTATTCGGCACTGGGGCGAATAATACGGTTATCGGCGCGCTGCTCAAAGACGTGAGCGGCCCATCCGGTCAGGCGCGACATAACGAAAATCGGCGTGAACAACTTGGTGGGGATACCCATAAAGTGGTAGGCCGAGGCGTGGAAGAAATCGGCATTACAGAACAACTTCTTCTCGCGCCACATGACTTCTTCACAGCGTACAGAGACGGGATAGAGCACGGTATCGCCAACATCCTTAGCCAGCTTTTCAGACCACTCTTTAATGATGGCATTGCGCGGGTCGGAGTCGGCATAAATCGCGTGGCCAAAGCCCATGATCTTGTCTTTGCGCGCCAGCATACCCATCATTTCTTCCTCGGCATTATCGGCGCTGGTGAAGCCTTCAATCATGTCCATCGCCGCTTCGTTGGCACCACCGTGCAGTGGGCCACGCAGACTGCCGATAGCGGCAGTCACGCAGGAGTGCAGGTCAGACAAGGTGGAGGCGCAAACGCGGGCAGTAAAGGTCGAGGCATTAAACTCGTGCTCGGCGTAGAGAATCAGCGATACGTTCATCACTCGCTCGTGCAGTTCGTTGGGCTTCTCGCCGCGCAGCATGTGCAGGAAGTGACCGCCAATGGACTCGTCATCGGTTTCGGTCTCAATTTTTACGCCGTCGTGGCTAAAGCGATACCAGTAGCAAATGATGGATGGGAAGGTGGCGAGTAGTCGGTCAGTCGCCGCTTCTTGCTGAGCGAAATCGGTCTCGGTTTCGAGGTTGCCCAAAAAGGAACAGCCGGTGCGCAGTACGTCCATGGGGTGGGCGTCGGCGGGGATGCGCTCGAGCACATCTTTCAAAGCCTGGGGCAAACCGCGCAGACCTTTCAGCGTTGTACGGTAGGCGTCCAGCTCAGCTTGTGTGGGCAGCGCGCCTTTTAAAATCAGGTGGGCGACTTCTTCAAACACGCAGGTTTCGGCGAGATCTTTAACATCGAAACCCCGATACGTTAAGCCAGAGCCCTCTTTACCAACGGTGGATAATGCGGTTTTACCGGCCACCTGGCCGCGTAGGCCTGCGCCTGAAAGTACTTTAGTTGCCATGCTCATTTCCTCTACTATTAATCAGTGCGAGTTACTCTCGAACTCAATTTGACGACTATATTCAATAACAAAACACATTAATAAAGTGTTTTAATGAATTGTTTTTATTGCTTATTCTTACCCTATTTGTTTTTACCTAAGGCAAACAAGCTATCCAGCTTCTGCTCATATTCGTGATAGCTGAGGTAGTCGTACAACTCCATGCGCGTTTGCATCGTATCGACGACGGCCTTTTGGTCACCCTCTTCCAGAATACTGGTGTAAACTTTTTCTGCGGCCTTGTTCATGGCGCGGAAAGCAGACAGCGGGTAGAGCACCATATCGACGCCCCACTCGCCCAGCTCGGCCTTATTGTACAACGGTGTTTGACCAAACTCCGTAATATTTGCCAGCAGCGGCACATCAATTGCTGCACTAAAAGCACGGTAGTGCTCTTCTTCATTTACCGCTTCGGCGAAGATGCCATCGGCACCGGCTTCAACACAGGCCTGTGCCCGCTCGATGGC
>CAYWXW010000300.1:0-2032 GCA_964462265.1 uncultured Porticoccaceae bacterium
GGATTGTATAACGCGTGAGAAGATCCTCCCCTACGTAGCATAGTGACTGATCATTATTTGCTGGACCATTGCACATGCTTGTCTAGTCGACTTGCAAGCATTATTGGTTACAGCTTCACTGAAAGGTGATGGTCCTGCTAATAATTGCCAGTTTAGAATGATTCTAAAAATCATTCTAAAGTAGAAAGAGAGTCGAGCGCCAAGCATCAAGCGGCAAGCTGCGACGGCTAACCGCATATGAAGTAAAAAATTTATATGCATAATGCAGGTAACAGAAAGGTAAATATGAAACTAAAAATATATGAAGCTGGTGAACAGCTAAACAGAATAGCTAACACCCTGGAAGAGATCCTGAGACTGGTGAAGCTGGATCTAGAGAAAACAGCTAAACGCTTCCCGGAACCTGAGACAGATGAACTGTCGAAAGAGTGGAAGAATGAGAATTAAAAATAACGATCTCACACATTATTTCTTGCGGCCGCATAACCAGCTGCCGCAAGGTTACCTGAACCACTGCCGGAAATTTTTTAAAGAGTTGAGCGTCAAGCAACAAGCCTCAAGCAGCAAGCGTCAAGCGCGACAAAATAGTAACTATTTTAAACCAGGTCTACGTGTTAAAAACAGGTTCAACAGAAAGGTATAAATGACAAAAGACGAAGAAATTAAAAAATTAAAAATAGAAATAAAAAGATTAAAAATAATGATGCAATTTTATAAAGATTGTGCGGACCAGTACAAGGAAGCCGCTAAAAGTTTAATCAAACATATAGGATAAATTATGAACACACAAGAAGCTTTAAAAATAGTTGGAGGACTTTCAAAACCTTCGAAGATGCCAGGATGGGCCTACGGTCTACCAGCAGCAGAATGCAAGACCGGCGGCAGGTTAAAATTAATACCTGACTCAGTATGCTCAGGTTGTTATGCAGACAAAGGCTGTTATGTTTTTCCAGTTGTACAAGCAGCTCAATACAGAAGGCTGGCGGCTATACGTTCACCGCTATGGGTTGGAGCTATGGCGCTATTGATTAATTCTAAAAAATCTAAATATTTTAGATGGCACGACTCAGGCGACGTCCAGGACGAAGAGCACCTACTGAAAATATTCGCTGTTGCTAAGCTCACCCCTGAGACCAGTCACTGGCTACCAACGCGTGAAGCGTGGACTCAAAAATATTTGAGCGCGGTTCCTGACAATTTAACTTTAAGATTTTCTATACCAATGATTGACCAGCCGGCTTCAGGCAACTGGGCCAACACGTCAACGGTAGTATCCGGTCAAGGTAGAACTTGTCCAGCGCCGGACCAATCAAACGAATGTAAAGATTGTAGAGCTTGCTGGGATCCTTCTGTTAAAAATGTGGCTTACGGTAAACACTAGTGAGCCACGTTTTCCGGCATCCAAATTATTATAAACAATTGAAAGAAGAAAGGAGAAGATATGAGCGACAAGCAGCAAGCAGTGATTCAGATCCTGCACAAGGAGTGGGCCCTGGAGCAGGGATACCTGGTCCCGAGCAGCAAGCGTCAAGCCGCAAGCATCAAGCGCCAAGCAGCAAGCGTAGACGTAGAAATTTATAACGATACTGATTACAAAGCGACAAGCATCAAGCGTCAAGCGTTGACAGAAATTCCTGACAATTAGTCCAGCCCTGGACCCGGGGGCCAAGCTTCAGGCCTCCGGCTACAAGGTCTTTTATATCTTTACCCTCATAAAGTTTTGGAAGCCTGTCTCTGGCATCAAAAACTAGGATAAAAGTATTCAGTGGATGTTTCACGTGGAACGCTATTTGATGTGGAGAGAAGGTAACCTTGTTTGTTTTTGTATATTTCAGCTCAACAGTGAAAAAGAGGCAATTATTATTATAGCCCAATAGATCGGGAGTACCAGGAACAGCAAGGTTTTCAATCCTAATCCAGGATATTTCAGTAATATATTTTTTAACTTGTCCATAGAATTTAGTTTCAGGTTTCATTGAATTTTCAGACTAACAGGCTAGCCAATCTTCTTCAAAACTTTACCCATATTCCA
>CAYWXW010000301.1:0-2024 GCA_964462265.1 uncultured Porticoccaceae bacterium
TTATTTGGTCTTTAATCCATTTCGGCAAAGGCTTTAATTAATTGAAAGCCGATCGCCATGGGCGGCGGTAACAGCACGCCCTGGTCGGTGGCACCGTTGAGCACTTCGCGCAATACGCTGCGTGATACCCAGCGGGCCTCTTCCAGCTCCAAACCGTCAATGGTGATTTCTTCACTTTCGGCTTCGGCAAAGCAGCCGATCATTAGCGAGGAAGGCCAGGGCCAGGGTTGGGTGGAGTGATAGCGCACGTCACCGACTTTAATGCCGGCCTCTTCCATAATTTCGCGGCGCACGGCTTCTTCGATGTTTTCACCCGGCTCGACAAAACCGGCGAGGCAGGAATACATGTGCTGGGGGAACATGGCCTGGCGGCCCACCAGGCACTGATCACCGCGCACGGCGAGCATAATCACCACGGGGTCGGTGCGGGGGAAGTGCTCGGCATTACAGGTGTCATCACTGCATTTGCGCATATAGCCGGCATCGCGCATTTCTGTTTTGTTGCCGCAAACGGCGCAGAAGCCGTGGCGCGCGTTCCAGTCGAGAATGGCTTTGGCGGTGCCCAGCGTGGAGGGATCGCCGAGGGGCAGTTGCAGGGCAATGGAGCGCAGGTCCATAAAACGGCCGATTTGAATGAAGGGCTCACTTTTGTTGGCGTCTTCAAATACGGTGATATCAATGGCGAAATGGGCGATGTTGTCGCCATCATTACCGAGGAAAATAGTCGGCACACCGCTGGATAAATAGTCTGCGAGATCGACTGGCGATAACCAACCAATGCCGTCGCGGCGACGGGTGACTAATGGTTGCTGTTTCCACAGCGGTACGATGCGGGTGGCGGGGTCGGCCAGCTGGGTGCTCAACCATTCACTGTTGGTGCGTAAATGGCTGGATCTATCGAGCGGGCCGCCGGCAAAAGTATGGACATCAGACATGGGGTTTCCTTTTATTTGTTGAATAAGCGCTATAAGCAATTTTAGGTGAGTTCAAACCATGTGCGTTCAGGTCATGTGAATTCAAAATATGTGACTTCAAAACAGCGGGCTTACATACGGTCGGAGACAAAACCGTTGGTCTGGCGCTCCTGGCCGAAAGTCGACATGGGGCCGTGGCCGGGAATAAAGCTAACATCATTACCCAGGGGCCAGAGCTTCTCGCGAATGGAGCTAATCAAAGTATCAAAGTCACCCTTGGGGAAATCGGTGCGGCCAATGGAGCCCTGAAACAGTACGTCGCCGACAATGGCCAAGCGCTCTTTGGGATCGAAAAAAACCAGGTGCCCGGGTGTATGGCCAGGGCAGTGAATAACCTCAATGGTTTGATTGCCCACGGTGAGGGTATCGCCATCGTCGAGCCAGCGGTCGGGGGTAAAGGTGCGGTAGGTTTGAGCGTCGCCCAGACCGAACATTTTGCCCTGCTCGGGGAGGTTGTCGATCCAGAATTTTTCTTCTTTATGGGGGCCTTCGATGGGGATGTTCTTTTGCTCGGCAAGATCGGCAACGCCACCGGCATGGTCCATGTGGGCGTGGGTAACCAGTATTTTTTCGAGAGTCACACCATTGGCGGCAATGGCTTGTTCGATGCGTTCGAGATCACCACCGGGGTCGACAACGGCGCCGCGTAGGGTTTCTTCACACCACATCAGGGTGCAGTTTTGCTGGAAGGGGGTGACGGGAATAATGGCGAACTTCATTGATTTTTCCGTGTAATAAAGAGAGTTAGTTAAGAGGCTTTGTATCTGATACTAGCGGGCATTATGTCTCTGCGGCTCAAGCATGAAGCACACAATAGCACGGCACTTTTGCTGCGGTGTATTGTGCGGTGGTGCCGAGCTGCTTAGGGTTTAGGGGCAAAAGCTTGCAGCACTCGAGGGTCGTAGCCGGGCTCGCCGTCGGGGCGTAAAGCCTGAATACAGACATGGTCGGCACCGTTTTGCCAGTGGGCTTCCAGGCGCTTTAGAATCGTTGCCTCATCACCCCAGGCAACAATGGCGTCGACCAGTCGGTCACTACCGCCGTGTTCAA
>CAYWXW010000302.1:0-2021 GCA_964462265.1 uncultured Porticoccaceae bacterium
AATTGCAGATATCCCATATAGGTATCTGCAAAAATTTTAGCCTCCCAAAATTACAGATACTGTAAACGTACATGCACCCAGACCTGATTGCATGTAACTGCTATGCTTCTGCAAATATCAAGGCCCTTGAAACCCTGGGATATGCAGAACATATATGCAATTACGTTGTGATTTTAGATAGTTGGTTTTATGGCAAGATGAACGAAACCGCTCCGCGGTAGTCTAATCTTGCGCCTCTTGGCCATCCTTTAGCCCCCCCATTTTAAATCCAACCCTTTCCGTTTTTTCCATCCGTTTTGATCATATAGAATACCTCTGATTTTTTAACCTTAACCCTTAAATCAAGGAGGTATTTTATGACTGAATTGCGTGAAAAAATGATCAGAGAGATGGAACTGCGGAATTTATCTGAAAACACCCAGAGATCTTATTTGCAGGCGGTATACGGACTGACCAAGCATTATATGCAACCGCCGGATGCAATGAGCAAACAGAAGATTGAGGATTATCTGCTCCATCTAAAGAAAGAAAAGAAAAATGCGCTGACAACTGTAGGTAGCGTCATTACCGGTTTGAGATTTTTCTACAATCATGTTGCTGGCCATGAACACTTATCCCCCAGCTGTTCATTTGCAAAAACCCCCAGCAAGCTCCCAACGGTTTTAAGTCAACAAGAGATCTGGAGCATTATTAAGGCAACAAACAATGTAAAGCACCGGCTTTTGCTGATGACAATCTATAGCGCCGGGCTTCGGGCAAGTGAGGTACTTATTCTAAAAGACAAGCATATCGACAGCAAACGGATGCTCATAAAGGTTACGGGCAAAGGTGGCAAACAGCGCTATACCCTTCTTTCCAAAAGACTTTTACCGGAGCTTCGCCAATACTATAAGACCTATCGCCCTAAGATTTTACTCTTCCCATCACAGCGGAAGGGAAAACCGCTTACTTATGAAACGATCCGTTTGGTCTATGAAAAGGCCAGGAAAAAAGCCGGTGTCAACAGGGGCGCCGGCGTACACACCCTGCGTCACTCCTTCGCTACCCATCTGTTGGAAGCCGGCTATGACATTCGTAAGATTCAGGTGCTTATGGGCCACTCACGGCTTACCACAACCATGATTTATTTGCATGTGAGCCGTGAAACCCTTTCAAAGATCCCAAGCCCATTGGATCTGATTAATCCTGACTCAACCAATGGAGGGGATAACCATGACTCGGATAACTAAAAACGATAAAAAGCCCTCTTTAGAGGTCGCCCATATTCTTCATGAGCATATTGTCGATTATCAGCAAACCTATTCCCTTTGCCCTGAGCACTACAAGATCGTCTATGACCTCCTTAATTGCAGAACAGCGTATCTTGGTGGGCATATTCAAAAATGCGATCATTGTGGCACCGAACGTAATATGTATAATTCATGCCGTAACCGTCATTGTCCCAAGTGTCAGAATATACCACGGGAACGGTGGCTTGAGGCTCGAAAGGCTGAGCTTCTGCCGGTTATTTACTTTCATAACGTATTTACCTTGCCCCATGAGTTAAACCCACTTATTCTATCCAATAAAGCGGTTATGCTTGATATTCTCTTTAAATCGGTATCGGAAACCTTGCATGTCTTTGGCAGAAATCCCCAGAACGGACTCGGTGGCAAGCTGGGCTTTATTGCCATTTTGCATACCTGGGATCAGTTGCTCAATGCCCATTTTCATCTTCATTGCCTGATCCCGGGCGGGGCCGTCTCAGATGACTGCACACGATGGATTGCTTGCAAAAACGATTATCTGTTCAATCAAGAGGCCTTAAGCCTGGTTTTCCGCGGAAAGTTTATAGAGGATATGAACAAGGCATACAAAAAAGGCCTGTTATATTTTCCCGGTAGATGCGCATCCTACAAGACACCGCAGGGCTTCAAACAGTTAATCGATAGCCTTTATTTGAACAAGTGGGTCGTTCACGTTAGGGAGTCAATTAAACATTCTAAATATGTGCTTGAATATCTCGGCCGTTATACGCATCG
>CAYWXW010000303.1:0-2016 GCA_964462265.1 uncultured Porticoccaceae bacterium
CTGCTTGCAGCTGGGCATCGGCGCACTGCCGGTCTCTATTTTGCAAACCCTCGGTGATAAAAAAGATCTTGGCGTGCACACCGGTTTGTTGACCGAAGCCTTTGTGCCGCTGGTTGAGGCGGGGGTGGTTAATGGCAGCAAAAAAACGATTGATAAAGGCAAAATGACCACTGGCATTGTCGCGGGCAGCCGTGAGTTTTATCAGTGGTGCGGTAACTACTCGGACCTGTCGATGCGCTCTGTTAGCTACACCCACAATGCCGGTGTGTTGGCGCAGATTGATAATCTGGTGGCGATTAATACGACGCTTGAAATCGACCTCTTTGGGCAGATCAACAGCGAAACTATTAGAGGTAAGCAAATTGGTGGTGGTGGTGGGCTCGTGGATTTCTTGCGCGGTGCTCGTTCGTCCCGTGGCGGGCGCAGTATTATCGCCCTGCAATCGACGGCCAAGGGCGGCAGCATTTCCAAAATTGCGCCCTTGCTGAAAACGGCCCCGGTAACGGCTATTCGCAATGATGTGGACTATGTGGTGACGGAGTACGGCGTTGCGCGACTTTCGAACCTCGCCGTTGAGAAACGTGCCGAGGCGCTGATCGCTATTGCCCATCCGGACTTCCGTGAAGAACTGACTGCCCAGTGGTCAGAGTTAATGTCGGCTTTTTAGTCCCTTTCCTACCCTTGGGGCAAGGTTCTTGTCTCAGGGGTAAGTCATCATAAAAACCTGTTAGAATTCACCCGCTTAATCGCAATGCTACGGCACACTGTGCGTTCAGATACAGGCTGTAGATCCTTTTAAATTAAAAATACAAAACTTTGACAGAGGACAGAACCATGGAAGTAGGTCATTTATTGTTTTTCCAATGCCATCCCGATTTGAAAATGACGGATGCTGAAATTTATATGAACGAACTCGCCGTTGCCGATATGACAGAGCCCCTGGGCTTTGACTCTATCTGGTGTACTGAGCACCATTTTACCGACTATGTATTGTCGCCCAATATTATTGAATTTTTGTCCTATATGGCCGGCCGCACTACCACGCTGAAGCTTGGCACGGCGGCGGTGATTTTGCCCTGGCACAAAGACCCACTGCGTGTGGCTACTGATTTTGCCATGCTCGACAACTTGTCGGGTGGTCGTGCCATGGCTGGCTTTGGTCGTGGTTTGGCACAGATCGAATACGATGGTTTTGGTATTCCCATGGAGGAGTCTCGCGACCGCATGAACGAATCGGCGCTGTTGATTACCGAAGCGCTGGACACCGGCTTTATGGAAAGTAACAGTGGCCACTTTATTCAGGAGCGTCGTGAAATTCGTCCGCGCCCACTGCGTAGCTTCCGCGATCGTACCTTTGTGGTTTCCATGTCGCCCGATACCGTGCCCCACGCGGCCAAAATTGGTGGCGCCTTGATGACCTTCGCTATCGGCCCCTGGGAAAAGCGCAAGCCCGATATCGACCTGTGGCGTGAGAAGTTTCAGGAAGAGTGGAATCGCCCGGCACCCAACTCGGTTGCCAATGTGATTTGCTATGTCGATGAAGACCCGATCAAAGCCAAAGAGATGGCGCACAAGTACATGGGCCGCTACTGGATTAGTGCCATGGATCACTATGAAATGAAGGGCGATCACTTCTCGGGTAAAGGTGGTGGTGAATACGATCACTACGCGAAATCTGCCGAAGCCTTAAAGCACATCGGTGATGAGGGCATGGCGAAAATGTTCACCGATTGTCAGATCTACGGCACACCAGCGCAGGTGCTGGAAATGGTGAAAGGCATTGAAGACTTGGTTGGCAACATCGACGTCAACGTCACCTTTAGCTACTCCGGCATGGCCTATGACGACGCCAAGAAGAGCATGAACTTGTTCGGCGAGAAAGTATTGCCCGTGCTGAAAAACGACTGGTCAGATAGTAAGGCGGGTTAAGTACTCCTTTAATTCGTTGTCGGTGGGCCGGCGTTAAACGGGCCCATTTCATAAAAAGGTCGACGTATAAACGCGTCGGCCTTTTTT
>CAYWXW010000304.1:0-2016 GCA_964462265.1 uncultured Porticoccaceae bacterium
AGATCCAGATTATTACGATTGCAGATGTAGGGATGAGGATGATGATGAGCATTTAGGCATCTAGTGGTGGTTCGCTAGATTGGTTTGGTTGAGGAGGTCTGTGGTGGATCTCCTCTTTTTTTATCCCTATTTTTACAGATAGGGTTTTTTAATTGTATGAAGAAGGGATATTATCAAATTACGGAAGCACTTGAGAGTGCTGCATCAGCAAATGATCAGATCAACCAAGTAACTTGGGGAGATATCTTTGATCTAGATTTCAGGAAGCAGGATATGTTTCCTATTGCTCATGTGATGACAGGATCAGCAGTATTAGGAGAGAGAACCATTACTTATGAGTTTGATCTTCTGGTAATGGATATAGTAGATTATAGCAAAGAGGCTAAGGATCTGTATGAGGGGAATATGATGAAGCAGGATGTGTATCATAGAACTCTTGCAGCAATATCTGAGATCTTAGCTACCTTCAGGAGAGGGGATCAGTATGATGCCTACTTCAGATTGATTAATGATCCTGTTGCAGAGCCTTTTGATGAGGAGATGGAATCTAACATCTGTGGATGGAAGGCAACACTCCAGATAGAAGCAATCAATCCTAACAACATCTGCTAGATGAAGGGAGAGAATACAAAGAGAGTATTAGATAAGTTCGGTAAGTATCTTGTTAAGGAGTCTAGAAAGAACCTTACGAGAAAGAAGAAGAATGTAACTAATAGCCTCTATGAATCTCTGGACTTTGATGTGAAGGCTATGCCGAACTCTTTTGAGTTTGACTTCCTGATGAATGAGTATGGTGAATGGGTAGATAAGGGAAGGAAGGCAGGAAAGAATCCTCCATTCTCAGCAATAAGGAAATGGGTTGAAGATCGCAGGATTCAGTTTAGAAGCAACAAAGGTAAGTTTCAGACCTATGATCAAACTGCTTGGACTATAGTAGGTAGTATTGGGAGCAAGGGAATCCCTGCATCTAACTTCTACTCTAGACCATTTAACTTAGGATATGCTAAATTGCCTAATGAGATAGTAGAGGCATATGCTCTAGATGTTGAGGATTTTCTAGAGTTTACAATAGATAAATTAAACGAACAATACAAAGATGGCGGTAATTAGTCCAGAGGGCTTAGTAGCAGCGAGATCTCCTTTATTCTTTACTTGGGATGGCTCTGATAGAGACAGACTAGATGGAATGCAGTTAGAGATATATGTCTGGAGTGGTGAAGAGGGATCAAGACCTGCTACTCCTGTTTATACAATTAATAGAACATCGGGATTTGTGGATTTCTACCCAACGGCAGATATCTCAGCATTGATAGAGAATGAGTTTACCAATCGGATAAGCAAATTATATAGTGATGCTCTAGTATTTCAGTCTCCTGATTCGCAGTTATTTGTCCAGATAGATTATGCTTTAGATTGGTTCAATACAGAATCCGCTCCATTAGGAGCAGGTCAGGATACAGGATCTACAGAGATCTTTATCGTAACCTATGGATATGGTAAGTTCATTGAAGGGGCTAATAAGAAGATACAAGGTCCATTCCTTCAGGAGAAATCAAGATATGCATATGAGAAGGATGCTTGGATGTTACCTATCTATCTAGGGCTTCATGGAGAGGGATTGGATATCATCTATGGATATCGTGATCGGGTTATAGCGGATGGAGGATCTATAGAGGCTTTATCTTGTTGTAATATCGGACTAGCCAATATCAAGGTATTGAATGATGATGGGACAAGCTACCAATATGCGGTAACAGAATCAGATGTCTATGAGACTAAGGTAGAGGAGAGAGTTTTATTGTTCCCTTCTGGAATTGCTAACCTTTCCAATTGGAAGGACAATCAGGGATATGGAGGTACTGCTCCTTACAGAACTAATTATTATGATATTCAGTTATTGGATGGGTTTAATTCTGTAATTGATCAGGTTAGAGTCTACAATCAATGTGAGCCTAAGTATGATCCTGTTTCTCTTTATTTCGTGAACAGATATGGGGCATGGGATTATGTAACATT
>CAYWXW010000305.1:0-2014 GCA_964462265.1 uncultured Porticoccaceae bacterium
GTCGCTCTTGCCGAATGTCCTCATCGGTGGCGTTTCGGCCTTGTTCTTGGCCTTCATGTGCGCCGCTGAAGGACCGTGACAGGATTCGCACTGCGCGTTCGTAAACGGTGCGTCCGGATCGGTTAGCGAACCATGTTTCGTGTTGAAAATAGGCATGACGTCCCACTTGGCGCTTCGATGGCACATCAAGCAGCTGTCAGCCCCCTTGGAAGTGTATTCCTCCCCCTCTGCCTGGGAGGTCCCAGGCAGAAGGGAGAGAAGAACCACTATCAGGATCAAATTCGGCAAGGCTTTCATACTTTATTCCCGCTCTACAGGTTTAACGGTGTAGTTTGCATGCAACGTCATGGCTAGTCCATGCGAGCCGGAGCAGGCCGGTCGAGCATGACCGACTCACCACCGTTGACACGGTCACCACCGTTCAGCGGATCAGCAGTCCAACCCAGCTCATCCCACTCGATACCGCCGTTGATGTGGCACTGCAGGCAGTTTTCCGGTGAAGGGCCTGAACCCAGCGCCATTTCTTTCGGCGCGATCTCGTGGTTGACGCTCAACAGCATCTCGGTCGAGGCAAAACCATAGGTGCCGCTGTAGGGACGTCCCGTGTAGGCCTGTCCGTCCTGGATCGCCAGGTCCCAGTCGTACTTCGCCCAGTACGGGTTCGGTCCGCCTTTCCCGCCAAACAGGTGGGGCACCACGATCAGACCGTTGACCGGGTCTACCGGCTGGGTGCCGATCATCTTCTTGAACGGATAGATCATCGCATCGGGGTCGGAGTAGTCGCCCTGCGGTGAAGCCAGGTCGATCGGTTCAGAGTCGTACGAGTCGCTCACGCCAATGACCTTGCGGTTCCACTTGCCGTTGGAGTAACGCAGCGCAGGCCGCACGTCGTTCTTCCATACAAAGGTACCCTTCATCTTGTCGTAGTCCGGCATGCCCGTCTCCGGATCGATCACCGGAACCCGGTCAGCATCGCCCGCGGTTTCCCAGTACCACTCGGTCTTGGTCGGGACCGCACGCGCAATCGCCGGAATATGGCAGGTCTGGCAAGCCAGGCGATCGTGCCAGCCCGGGGCGATCAACTCAGCCGCCGGCGTGTCCTGGTGGATCGCAACCACGCCGCCGTGGCAGTCCGTGCACTGCTTCATCTCGCCTTCGTGCACCGAGTGCAGCGCCATGCCCGCGATACCGTGGTTGACGTCACCCGTGTCCGGATCGTGGTTGGCGCCGTGGCAGTCGGCACACACCAGGTTGGCGCCGTCAACGCCCATGTGGACATCGTACTCACGCGTGGTGGCAATCAGGTCGGTGGAAATGTCGCCGTGCTTGACGTTGTCGCCGCCGCCAGCCTTGGCGTGGCAATTGATGCAGTTTTTACGTTGCGGCTGCGAACCCAGGGCAATACTGCGCGCCACCGCGTTCAGGTCAATACCCGGTACCGGCATGCCGGCCGTCTTCGGGCCCTTGGCATAGGTGCCGCTCTGGTCATGGCAGGCCAGGCAGTCGATATTGGCCGGGTCGTTGAAGTTGAAGGTCTTGTCGGCATAACCGTAACCGGCGTGGCACTGGGTGCAGCGGCCTTCGTTACTCGGCACCGCGATGCAGAAGTTGTTCAGCAACTGGTTCTTGCCGTATTCAGCGCCTTCCAGGCCAACGATGTTCTCGACCTTGCCCTGCCACTTGAAGTGACCCATGCCCAGCATCGCTTCAGCGTCGTCCTGGTGGCACATCAGGCAGGACTCGGTGCCTTCGTACAACACCGCTGAGAAGTACAGCTCGTGGACGTTGACGTCGTTGACCGATGCGTATTCGATGTAGTCCTCGGGACTCATGACATCGTTACCGGCCTTGGCCATCGTGGCGGCTTTGCCGGCCTTGGCCATGGCGCTTGCAGTGGCGTCAGGGGACGCGGCCTGCAGCATCAGGGGAAGCAGCATCAGCGCTGCCGCACATGCAGCCAGGAATTTGGCCTTCATTTTGTTCTCCTCGTATTGCAACGAATAAAAAGCGGTTA
>CAYWXW010000306.1:0-2005 GCA_964462265.1 uncultured Porticoccaceae bacterium
GACCGGCCTGAAAATTGCCGGAACGCTGGCGCCGATCGGTGCCATCGCGGGGGACATGATCGGATCACCTTACGAAAGCTATCCGATTAAAACGGTGAATTTTCCCTCAAGAGTGGCCGGATTTACAGACGATACGGTTTTGACAATCGCGGTCGCCAATGCCATAATCACCGGAATTGATTATACTAAGTCGCTCAAGTCCTTTGCGCAAAAATACCCCAATTTGCCATACGGCGGCTCGTTCAGGCGCTGGATCTGGGAAGCCGACGCTGCGCCTTACAACAGTTACGGAAACGGCTCGGCCATGAGGGTGTCTCCTGTGGGTTTTGCCTATGAAACGATTGAAGAGGTGCTGTCACATGCCAGGCAATCCGCCGTGGTCAGCCACAACCATCCGGAAGGTATCAAAGGGGCACAAGCAACGGCGCTGGCCGTTTTTTTGGCGCGAAGAGGCGAAAACAAGGAGACTATTCGAAACCAGATCGAAGACCGCTTTTCTTACGATCTTCATCGCACGGTCGAGGACATCAGGCCGGATTATTTCTTCGATGTCTCCTGCCAGGGATCTGTGCCCGAGTCCATCATCGCCTTTCTCGATGCCGATGATTACGAGACCACCGTGAAAAACGCCATATCACTCGGTGGGGATGCCGACACCATGGCTTGCATCGCCGGCGGCATCGCCCAGGCCTATTACAAACACATCCCCGCAGGCATCGTATTTCAGGTCAAGGAAAAATTGCCGAAAGACTTGTTGGCCGTGATGGATCAGTTCAACGACAGATACCACTGCGAATTTTAAACCGTCAGAACTTATCGAAGAAGGAAAGGCAATGGATTTCAACAAAGAGCAGTTACTGGATGCGCTCGCGAAAATCGCTCCCAATCGTTATTTGCAGGCCGTTTTGATCTTTGTCCTTTTTGTCTTCGTCGCCAAAATCGCGGACATGTTCATGACCCGGTTCATCAAGCGTCTCCTGAAGAAAACGAAGTTCACGCTGGACGACCAGATCCTCGATATTTTTGTCAGCATCCTGCTCCTCGGGTTGGCGGTGGCCGCCGATCGGCTGGATTTTTCACAGACCGTCCACTTTGTGACCCTGAGCGGACTGAAAACCGTGGCCATCTTTCTCTGGGCAAAGGCCGCCGCTCGGTTCCTACAGCTGATCATTGAACTGGTGAGCCGCGACGACAGCCGGTTCACCCTGATTCAGCACCGCACGCTGCCGTTGTTCAATAATCTGCTGGTGCTTTTGGTTGTGGCCCTGGCGCTCTACTTCGTTTTTCTGGCCTGGAACATCAATGTGACTGCCTGGATAGCCTCGGCAGGTATTATCGGTTTGGCCATCTCATTTGCCGCCAAAGATACGCTGGCCAACCTGTTTTCGGGGGTGTTCATCCTGACCGATGCGCCCTTCAAGCTCGGGGATTTCATCGTGCTGGATTCGGGCGAGCGGGGGGAGGTGACACACATCGGTATTCGCAGCACACGTTTGCTGACCCGCGACGACGTCGAGATCACAGTGCCCAATTCCATCATGGGTAACGCCAAGATCACCAATGAGACCGGTGGTCCCTACGAACGATACCGCATCCGCGTCAAAGTTGGCGTGGCCTACGGATCGGACATCGACAAAGTGAAGTCGGTGCTCATGGATGTGGCCGGCAGCCAACCGGAAGTCTGCAAGGCGCCGGCGCCACGGGTGCGCTTTCGTGCCTTCGGTGATTCGAGCCTCGATCACGAACTCCTATGCTGGGTGGATAAGCCGGTTCTGCGCGGACGGGTGACGCATTTGCTGAATACTGCGGTCTACAAGCGGTTTATAAAAGAAGGGATCGACATCCCCTTTCCTCAGCGGGATGTCTACATTAAAACGGCGCCGGCGCCGAGCACTGGGTAATTGTGATTTATGAAATCATTCAGCAAACCAATGATAGATACGTACCTAATTTCCATTTATTTTCTGAAGAGGGTCAATATGTCTGTTGTCTTAACAGTCCAGGA
>CAYWXW010000307.1:0-2004 GCA_964462265.1 uncultured Porticoccaceae bacterium
CGAGCCGATCGGCATGCCCGGTACGCTCAGGCCGCGAACAAACGGCCGTTCCTTCAGCAGTCGTTTGATGTCCGCCGCCGGCACATGCCCCTCGATCACATAGCCGTCGACCACGGCGGTATGGCAGGAGGCCAGTTTGTTGGGCACCGCCAGACGATGCTTGATCAGAGCGACATCGTTTTGAACGTGTTTGCGTACCGGAAAACCGTTTCTATTCGGGCTTCCTTCGCTTGAGCTTTCACTATGGTTTCAGTTTTGTTCATGATATCAGTTTGCTGGCGGAAAATATCGGCTGGTTGGTGGAGAAGTCTCGTCAGGTCAGATTTTCCCGGAATCCGGATCAGACCAGCTTTTCCTATTATCGCCAAGGGGATGTCAAGACGCACCTGTTCTCCTCCCCTGACCAGCGCGACGTCAATTGCCGTGTCGGGATGGCCACTGCCGCAGCGCTGTTTCGGGTCTCGGAAGGAGATATCGCCGTTCAGGCGGCAATTCCCCTGACCACCGATAAACAGCTTGCCGCGGAATCCACTGCCGGCTGGTCCGGGGTGCTCACTGAGGCTGCGAGGCTGGACGTCCCGGAGCCGTTGTTCCAATATCTTTATGATGCAGCCTTGCGATCACTGGTGCTGCATTCTCCGGCGGAGATCTATCCCGGTCCCTTTACCTATAAACGATTCTGGTTCCGCGATGCGGTCTTTGCTCTGCATGCCATGCTGGCGGCAGGGCTGATTTCCCGTGTGGGACGGCTGCTCGACAGTTTCCCCGACCGTCAGGCGGGAAGTGGATTTTTTCATTCCCAGGAGGGGGAATGGGATTCCAACGGCGAGGTTTTATGGATGTTCCTGCAATATTGTCGTGTATCGGGAGAAGCGCCCCGGGCGCAGTGGAGCAAGGCTATTGAGCGCGGCGCGGAATGGATCGTCAATAAGCGGTTGCCGGTGGATCCCGATACGCCCTATTCCGGCCTGCTGCCGGCGGGATTTTCGGCGGAACATTTAGGGCCGAACGATTATTATTACTGGGATGATTTCTGGGGCGTGGCCGGTTTGCGGGCGGCCGCCGACTGGTTTGGCCGTGTCGGAGAAGCAGCCCGGTCCGAGCGCTACCGCAAGGAGGCCGACCAGTTCTTTGAGTGCGTGCGAAAAAGCCTGACGGATGCCGGCCAGAGGTTGAATCAGCAGGGGATGCCCGCCTCTCCTTTTCGGAGAATGGATCCGGGGGCTATCGGCTCCCTGGTAGCCGGATATCCACTGCAGCTTTTTGATGCTGATGATCAGTGGTTGCTGGCGACTGTTGATTTTCTCCTGGAAAAATGTACCTTTCAGGGCGGTTTTTTTCAAGATGTCATCCATTCCGGCATCAACGCCTACTTGACGCTGCATATGGCGCAGGTCTTGCTGCGGGCAGGGGACATCCGGGCGCTTGAGCTCTTTCGTACCGTCGCCGAACTGGCCTCGCCGACCGGTCAGTGGCCGGAGGCCATTCATCCACGCACCCTTGGCGGCTGTATGGGGGACGGGCATCATGTCTGGGCCTCGGCAGAGTGGGTGGTCATGCAGCGTAACTGTTTTGTCCGCGAAGAAGGACCGCGTCTGGTGCTGGGCGCCGGTCTCTTTCCGGAATGGCTGACGCAGACAAAGCCTTTATCCTTTGGCCCGACGCCCACACCCTTTGGTCCGATAAGAGTGCGGATTATACCGGAAGATGATCAGATTACCGTTGCCTGGCAAGGGGAATGGCGTGGTACGGCACCGGAAGTATGTGTTTGCCTGCCTCATTTCCCAGTGGTAACTGCGAAGCCGGAAACCTCTACTGTCACGCTGAAAAGGAGTGAGCGAAGATGAATATTGCCATGTTCACCAATACCTTTACCCCGCATGTCGGGGGGGTTGCCCGCAGTGTCCAGGGCCTGGTCGATGAGCTGCGCCGTCTTGGTCATCAGGTTCTGGTGGTGGCACCGGAATTTGAGGATGTTGCTGCAGACGAAACCGATGTGCTGCG
>CAYWXW010000308.1:0-1994 GCA_964462265.1 uncultured Porticoccaceae bacterium
CAATAAACAACACAGTTGTATAAAAATGAACAAACTACAAAAATTTAAGAAAGCAAACAATCCATTAATTTTAAAAGTTGAATCAAAACTAGACCTTCTAATAAAAAGACAAAAAGTTAATTCTAACGAACTTGAAGGCATCGGGAATGAACTTCAAAAAGGTTTTATCGGATTAGCATTACGAAATAAAGAACTGAATCAGAAATTAGATATTGCGGTATCGTAATTAAATGTGATGAAGAAAAAACGAGAAGAAAAAGTAGCACGCCGAGAAAAATGGTCCAAACGAAAACGCTTACCCAAACGTGACAGGGTGAATTCTGAAATCTACAATCTGCTAATCAAAGAAAATGAAGGTCCCACTTATATCGCTACAAGAACACGAATTGCGATTTGTCTCCTTACAGTGACCGGAATTCAGATTGTTTATATTCCTCAATTATGGAAAGACACAAAGGATATTGAGTTTGTACGCCAAACAATTGGACATCGCAGCTTGAGTCCAACTTCAGGTTACATCAGTGAAATGAGGGTGACGAGGAGCGTCAAAATCGAATTTCTAGTATTGGAAAAATCCCTTAAGAGATCCTCCAAGGTAGCCTTAAATTAGAAATTTAGAGCTCTAAGACTAGGTTTCAGAAAGTAGATGAAGGTTTCTCTTATTTTTTGTAAAAAAAAGAATAAGTTAATTTGTCATCTATTTCTTAGTTAAATTTGTCTAGTCAACGACATTAAAAAATCTTAAAATAAGTTTATTTACTTTATAGTTATATAATATGATTAATTTAGCTTCTAGTTCTATGGATCTTTTTGCTGAGTCAGCAATAGAAATAGCTACTGGTATTTCGACAAATGCTCCTATTATCGGAAACGTCGCATTGTGTATGGATAATGGATAGCTTTTGTACTACTAGTCATGCTGGTGTTAATTTTTATTATTCCCCAAATCCAGTTGCCAAGGCTTTCGTTGCTGCAAGTTGCTTATGTGAGGTAATTGAGCTACGGCTTCAGGGGCATCCTTAGCCACTTCAGTTTCTGGTATACCTGTAGCAGGATGGTTGGGTTGATTTGGTGCCCGAGCCTTTAATCGGGCAGGTAAATATATATCACACATGGGAAATGTTACTAATGGTAATATTATAGATATTTCTGAGTTTATGTAATAATCCGAACGTTAAAAACGAGAATAGGGTAAAAAAACATCACACTATTCTCGTTTTTAAACTGCGATAAAAGTATCCATTAGAAAAACGAGTAGCGTGATTCAAAAGATGAGATTTATTTCTACTCATAGTTCAGAAAGAATTAAAACTCATTGATTTTTATTTTACTTCAATTTATTCAATGGGTTAATATTTTTTATTATCATTTCTGCTATTGTGCGATACAATGGTATTCAAGCAACATAGAATGATTAGGATAACACTTTTTTAAGAACCTTTGGTTTATCTCTCTAATTTGTTAATAAAACTATAAAATATTTAATTAATAATCACATAAGCTATTTTAGTTAAAATAGCTTATGTAATTTAAGTAGAAACTAATTAATTACTAATTTAGTAAAGAATTAGTAACGACCGCCTTCTGGATTAGCTTGAACACTATAACTTTTTAAAGTGTAGCTAAGACGACGACCTTCAAGTTCTGTACGGTCTAAGTAGAAACCTGGTTCGTTAGCAGGACGGTTTACGATGAAAGACATAACACAACTTTCTGTACCATGACTTGCATCAAATGCGTTAATACGGATGTAACCAGCTGCACATGATTTACGAGCTTCGCGTAATTCGAACATTACAGATGCAGAATCTTTAACGTCGAATAATGGTAAACCCCATAATTCCCAGTAACTGTTACGAGGATGTGGATCATCTGTCCATTCAACGTTTAATGCCCAGCCTCTAGACACACAGTAAGCGATTTGTTTTTCAATTTGTTGATCAGTTAAATCTGGTAAGAACGAGAAGCAACCTTGTGTAAGTCTCACTATTCAA
>CAYWXW010000309.1:0-1987 GCA_964462265.1 uncultured Porticoccaceae bacterium
ATAAAACCCTTGCCTTCAATCGCCACGTCGAGGGCATTTTCTGTGGTCTCGAGATTGCCCTGAGTAAAGAGCTTTTCGGTGGCGACCACGCGCACACCAGTACCTTGCATTAAACCGGAGGGCGACTCAGTGTCCTGCGATGTCTGCGCACCTACCTGGCGCAAGTTTTGATAGAGCAAGTCTTCAAATACCGCTCGACCACGCTTGTAACCCGCCGTGCTGACGTTGGCCAGGTTGTTGGAGATGGTCGCCATACGGGTTTGCTGGGCGTCCAGTCCGGTCTTTGCTATCCACAGAGATTCTTGCATTTTACCTCTCCAATTCCGTATTTATTAAATCGTCAATCGCCTGGCGAACCATCAATTCATTTTCATCAATGCAGCCGAAGCGCGATCATTATCGGCAGCGGTTTTCATCATTTTGATTTGGGTTTCATAACTTCTTTGCAGCTCTATCATCTTCACCATCGTAGAGATGGAATTGACATTGCTGGCCTCAAGAGAGCCCGATATCAGTGAAACATTGGCATCTTCCTGGGCCGTGCCGCCAGCCTTGAGGCGCAGTAAACCGTCTTGTCCTTTATAGAGATCGTCACCATCGAGACTGACCAGCTTGATGCGACCCACCACGGCAACGGTGTCAGGGCCCTGCCCGAGAGGTTGAATCGAGATAGTGCCATCGGCGGCAATTTCCATCTTGGTATGGGGGGGAATGGCCAGCGGCCCACCATCACCCATAATCGCCTGACCCGCACCATTGGTAAGCTGACCGAGGGCATCAAGGCGCAAATCGCCACGACGGGTATAAGCTTCACCACCACCCTCTGCCGCCACGGCTATCCAGCCCTCGCCGCTCACCGCAACGTCGAGATCGACGCCGGTGTTTTGCAGAGCACCAAAGCTGGTGTCGACACCCGTGCGCTCATACATCGGCGCACCGCCACCATTGACCGCTCCGGGCACTGTCAGCGATTTGAACATCGACAGGTCGGCGCGAAAGCCGGTGGTACTGGCATTGGCCAGATTGTGTGTGACATCGGCCATGCCGCGCATAATCTGGCTGGCGCTAACCATCGATGTATAGAGGAAGTTACCCATGACTATTCAACCTTTTTTCGCCTGTAGTGCGACTTAACGTAAGTTGATAACGGTTTGAGTCACGGTGTCTTCCGTTTGAATGACCTGAGCATTGGCCTGGAAGTTGCGCTGGGCGGTAATCATATTCACCAACTGCTGGGTAATATCGACATTGGAATCCTCCAGAGCACCGGACTGAATCAAACCCAGGCCCGCCGTTCCCGGCTCACTGACCGTGGCCACACCCGAGGCAAAGGTCTCTGCCCATGCCGTGCTACCCAGTGGCTGCAGGCCCTGCTGATTGGCGAAGTTGGCCAAAGCCACCTGCCCCAGAGCGAAGGATTGACCGTTGGTGTAACGGGCAAAGATTACCCCGGTGTCGGAGATTTCAACCCCGCGCAATTGGCCAGAGGAGAAACCATTTTGTGAAATAAAGCTGACGCCGAAGTCACTACCAAACTGAGTCGTTGTCGACAAATCAATGCTCAAGTCCTGAGAGGGATTTGCGCCTGTTGGGCTACCGCTGGCATCGAGTGGAGCCCAGCCAGTAATATCAACTTCAATCGGCAAACTTGCGGTATCAAACTGACCATTTTCCTCAAAATTCATCAAATCGGGGCCCGACGTTGACACTCCATCGATCGTGGTATAAACCTCCCACTCATTGTGGTTAATAGCAGTAGCCGGATCCACTTTGACAAAATAGGTGGTCAGTGCATGGGGGTTACCCAAGCTGTCATACACTGTTAGCGAAGTAGAGCCGTTAAACTCATCCCCATTTGGTGCCGTTGGCGGCACAGCAAAGGCGTCATAAGGCCCACCCCAGGGTATAGTCGGCGCCTCCTCACGAGAATCCAGGTTGGCGGTAATGTCGACATCGGAGGTGGAAATCGGCTCAATTTGCGAGGTCG
>CAYWXW010000310.1:0-522 GCA_964462265.1 uncultured Porticoccaceae bacterium
TTCAGCAGGACGGATTTCTGCCGCATCGCGTCCTCGATCAGGGCCTCATCCTGCAAGATCGCATCCGCCATCTTGGTAAAGGCATCTTGGATATTGCGCAGTTCTGTCGGCATATCCAGTTCGGTGGTTTCGTCCGGAAGCTGTCGGTTGGCTGCAAAACGTGTCATCTGCACGCCCATCTTCTTGATGTGCCGGATCACAAGGCGATGCACTGCAAACAGGGCGACGCACAGGCTTATGATCCACATCAGGACAGGGAAGAAACTGGCCGGAACCAACCGGTTCGATTGCTGCGCTATCCCAACCTGGCCTTTCCAGATGCCAAGCACATAGATCTGGCCGTATTCGACAGGCACAACGGCGTAGATCAGATCCTCGCCACTGACGCTGCGTTGTGAAAAGGAACGCGAGACCGCCGACGGAAGGCGCGCCAGATCGGTGGCCGCTGGCAGATGCGCCATCGCCTCATCCAAACCAAGTTGCGAGGTCAGGATCGTGCCCGCATCATTGAAAGTCACGATG
>CAYWXW010000310.1:662-1984 GCA_964462265.1 uncultured Porticoccaceae bacterium
CGGAGACAATGACAACGGACGTTCCGCTGAGCGGAGCGGCCACGTTTACCTCGACACGGCGACTGCGCTCGGCCATGGCCGCGTCAAAGCTGGGCGCTGTCGAGAAATCGAAAGAGCCGGTCGCCGAGGAGCAGGTGACCTGCCCGGAGATCGGCAAGAACCCGGCAAAACTGAACACCTCAGACGCGTTCACAAAGTTCGTGAAAGTCTGCGAACAGGCATTCATGTCGCTGATCAGATCGGGGACTTCAGACGCCAGAACCGATGCCGCGCCAAATGCTCGCTGGATCACCAACCTTTCGTTCAGTGCGGCTGTCTCGGTCAGACCCAGCAACGCCAGTTCGGCGTTTTCGCGCGCTTTCACACTGACACTGTTGGTCTGCAAAACCGCGATGAGCCCTATGGGCAACAATGCAAGCGACATCATCGCCGCGAGGCGCACCGGCAGACTGGAGAACAAGCTCGGATTTTGATCGTCTTGCGCGATCACTGGGGTACGGAACCGGCGCCAGAGATCACAGACAAGGTCGCGGCATCGGTCAACTCCAACGGACCGTCCTCATCGAGGCGCAATAACTCGGTCAGGCGTGCACGCGCCCGGTTCGCACGGCTTTTGATTGTGCCAACGGCCACACCGCACATTTCCGCTGCTTCCTCGTAGGAAAAGCCCGAAGCGCCGACCAGGATCAACGCCTCACGCTGCTCGTCCGGCAGGGTCTCGAACGCTTTCTTGAAGTCGGTCAATTGCATGCGGCCGTCATGGTCGGGCTTGACTGCAAGGCTCGCCGTAAACGTGCCATCCACATCTGCCACTTCGCGTTTGAGTTTACGGCGGCTGGAATAATAGGTGTTGCGCAGGATCGTGAACAACCAGGCACGCATATTCGTTCCAGCAGCGAATTTGTCGATGTTGCTCCACGCTTTGACAACCGTGTCTTGCACCATGTCGTCGGCTGTTGCGCCGTTGCGCGTCAGGCTTAGGGCAAACGCTCTCAGGGCTGGCAGATGCTCTACCAGCTCGTTCTTTGGATCATCGGACATCAGCTGTTGTCCTTCTTCTCGGCGTCCTGGGCCTTGAGGACAGCAAGTAGGTCCTTGAACCGGTCTGGCAGTTCGTCCTGCACCAGATCGGAATAGACCAGCTTCAGATTGTCATCGATCAGCTGCGCGATGCGATCTGCGTCTTTATCTTGGTGTTTCGCCATCTGCCTGTATTAACTCACGTTGGTCCAAAAAAATATCCATAGCCGACGGAACCAAACGCGCGGCTCGGCGTTTGGTTCCCAGAAATCCTTCAAAGGGCAAAAAAATGTCGAATACCC
>CAYWXW010000311.1:0-1968 GCA_964462265.1 uncultured Porticoccaceae bacterium
TTTTTGAATAGCGGTTTTCGACAACATCGCGGGTAATGCCCAAATACTCATCGAAGGACAGGCGCTCGCCAGCGATCTTGCGGTGCACCGCACGCAGTGACTGGGGCGGGATGGCATGGGCGACGCGCATCGCCGTGCCCTCGGGTAAATTGAGCTGGGCATGGGCCTGCTCGCTGAGGCCCAGTTGGTTGGGCTGGATAATGTTGTCATCATCGACCACGTTGAGTACGGCGATAATGTGGTGGCCGTTGTCTTCCTGGTAGATCTCTATTTTACTTAAAGCCTGGAAGCCCTCGCTGCGATAAAGGGCACAGTCGCGATGCAGGTAGGCGACATTTTCTTTATAGGTGTCGATGGCCACGCGGCGCAGTTTTAAGGTCGCCATGGTTTCTCCAGAATCTTTTCTAAGCGAGTGGAACGCAGAGGCATATCGCAATAAAGCTTGTTCTCTACGCTACAGATCATAAAATACCGCCTTCTTTCATTCTCACACTTTCTTCTCACATTCCATTCTTAGAGTATAACGGCTGAACTGAGTGCAAAACACAACAGACAATTACGATGTCATTATTTTAGGGGGCGGTGCCGCCGGTTTGATGTGTGCGGCGACAGCCGCTGCACGGGGCCGCCGTGTATTGGTGGTGGAGAAAGCCAATAAAGTGGGCAAAAAAATATTAATGTCCGGTGGCGGGCGCTGTAATTTCACCAACTACAGCGTTGAGCCTGAAAACTATATTTCCAATAATCCGCACTTTTTTAAATCGGCATTAAGCCGCTATAGCCAGTGGGATTTTATTGCCCTGGTCGAGCGCCATGGCATTGCCTATGAAGAGCGAAAACACGGCCAGTTATTCTGCCAGGGTTCGGCAAAAGAAATTTTGGCAATGTTGCTGAGTGAATGTGAAGAGGCCGGTGTCGAGATTAAAACGCGCTGTATAGTCAGTGCTATTAAGGTTTTATATAGAGAAGCGCCTGCTGCATCGACAGATAAAGACCTTAATTATCAACTTGATATCGACGGGCAAAGCCACAGTTTGTACTGCCAGTCACTCGTTGTGGCCAGCGGGGCGCTGTCGATTCCCACGCTGGGTGGCAGTGGTATTGGCTACGATATCGCCCGGCAATTTTCATTACCTGTTACCGAGTGTCGAGCAGGTTTAGTACCCTTTATGTTCAGCGATTTTTTCAAGCCGATTTGTGAGCGGCTCTCGGGGCTGGCGCTGGAGGTGGAAGTGGGCTGTCGAGGGCAGGCCTTTAAGGAGAGCCTACTGTTTACTCATCGGGGGCTTAGCGGCCCGGTGATATTGCAAATCTCCAATTACTGGTACCCCGGTGATGCCATCAGCATCAACCTGCTACCCGAGCTTGATGCGACTCAGTGGTTGCTGACAGCGAAACAGCAACAGGGCAAAAGTCGCTTAAATACACTGCTGAATAAGCATTTGGCGAAAGCCTTAGTGAATGAACTACAGGGGCTTTGGTGGCCGCAGCTGGCTGCTAGCCCGCTGGCAGAATTCAGTGACAAGCACTTGCAAACCATCGGCCAACAGCTAAATAATTGGTGTTTGAAACCCTCTGCCAGCGAGGGTTACCGCACTGCGGAGGTGACACTGGGCGGGGTGGATACCAATAGTATTAGCTCCAAAACGCTGGAGGCGAAACAGCAAACGGGCCTTTACTTTGTGGGTGAAGTGCTGGATGTCAGCGGCCACCTGGGCGGTTTTAACTTTCAGTGGGCCTGGTCGTCGGGCTATAGCGCCGGGCAATTTGTTTAGCGGCTCAGCCAGCGTGCTAAAATGCCGGCCTTTCAATATCTTTAACGCTATCTTGGCGTCACCCCGTTATGTTGCGACTCTCTGAAATTAAGCTTCCCCTCGACCATAGCGAGGGCGATCTATCCCTTGCCGTTGCGCAACGCTTGGGGCTGGTTGAGCAAGACTTGCTTGAATTAACGGTTTTTAAACGCAG
>CAYWXW010000312.1:0-1963 GCA_964462265.1 uncultured Porticoccaceae bacterium
ATCTGAAATGGATTGATGATATGACAAAAGAAAAATAAAGTGGCGGCCTCTTCGGAAAGTTTCGCAAAAAGATAGCTAATAAGCAGGTTAAGGCCGAGGCTGCCGAGGAGTTGATATCTGATGATGAAAAGCATCAGATGATAAAAGAATTCGAAGCTGTGAAAAAAAATCCCGGTCAATTAACCGGATGGGATTTTGATCGAGCTTTTGACTTTATCGAGCGTTATCCCGATACTCCCCAGGCAGAAATTCTGATCGGTCAAATGTATGCGACGAGCGGACAGGCCCTGAAAGGTTTGAGCTACGCCAGCGCTGTAAAGGTTCTTGACCGCATGCCTGGCCATGCCGGCACCCAGTCTATAATCAAAGGCATGTATGCACTTGAAAAAGATTACATCCAGGAACTGCGCTCGGATGTGATCGCCCGTATGTTAAAAATTATCCCGGATCACCCCCTGGCGGAAGAACTGACGACCGCCCTTGCTGTGAAAAATCTTACCAATGCCTATGATTTTGTCACCGCAAATCCAGACAATGTCTATACCAAGAAAATCATCAAGGCAATGTTTGACAGGGATCCGAATATTGCCCTTCTGCTGCTCCAGGAAAAGATGGATCATCCGCAGGTGAGCAGTATCTTTGATGGGATCTATAATATCAGTAAAGATTCCGACATCAAAAAATTAACGCCCAATGCCATCATCTTCATAAAAATGTATCCTGATCATCCACTTGCCGGGGAAATAAAAAGACTGGTTCTGGAACGTAAACCTGAGCTGAAAAAATTGTTTGAGAGCAACGACTGATCTTTCTCCGGCCCCGACAGGAATTGCTCTTGTCGGGGCCGGGAGTTTTTCCATCCGTCTTCTGGTTTGTCCTTACTCCTTCATCATCTGGCGCAGGACATAGGGCAGGATGCCGCCGTGCCGGAAATAGGTGACGTCGACCTCAGTATCGAGGCGGGCGATAACCTCAAAGTGTAATGTGCTGCCATCTTGTTTTTCCGCCGAGACCTGCAAGGTTTTTCCGGGAGAAATTTCCGCCAGTCCCTTGATCGAATATATTTCCGTACCGTCCAATCCCAGAGAAACCGCATTCTCTCCCGTTTTGAACACCAGCGGCAGGGCCCCCATGCCCACCAGATTGTTACGATGAATCCGTTCGAAGGATTCGGCAATGACCGCTTTGATGCCGAGGAGGTTGGTGCCTTTTGCCGCCCAATCCCGTGAAGAACCGGTGCCGTATTCCTTGCCGCCAATGACGATCAGCGGCGTCTCCTCCTCAAGGTACTTCATGGCTGCATCATAGGTATACATTTCTGAATTTTCCGGCAGCTTGACAGCATAAGCGCCTTCTCTGGGCGCGACCATCTTATTTTTAATGCGGATGTTGCCGAAAGTGCCGCGCATCATTATCTCGTGGTTGCCTCTCCTTGAGCCGTATGAATTGAAGTCGTCCGGCTTGACCCCTTGCTCCATCAGATAACGGCCGGCTGGATATTCTGTCGGGATGGCCCCGGCGGGCGAGATATGGTCGGTGGTGACGCTGTCGCCAAGGAGAAGGAAGGTCCTCGCTCCGATAATGTCTTCGGGCGGGTGCGGCACATCGGTGAAGTTGTCAAAATAGGGTGGGTTTTTAATATAGGTTGATTTTTCATCCCAGGTATAGGTGGTACTTTCCGGGACCTTTAAACCTTGCCAGAAGGCGTCGCCGTCAAAAATATGGGCGTATTCCCGGGTGAAGGCATCCTCGGTGACATGTTCACGCATCAATGCCTCAATGGCCTCGTTTGTCGGCCAGAGGTCTTTCAGGAAAACCGCCTGGCCATTGGGGTCGGTGGACAGCGGCTGGCTGGTCAGGTCGACATCCACCCGGCCGGCGAGGGCAAAGGCCAGAACGAGCATCGGCGAGGCCAGAAAGTTCGATTTGATCTGCTGGTGGATGCGCGCCTCAAAGTTTCTGT
>CAYWXW010000313.1:0-1085 GCA_964462265.1 uncultured Porticoccaceae bacterium
CACGTCATACCACCATCTTGGCGGGTTTCTGGGCCGACGGCAATGGTCTCAGCTCTTTCTGGAGCCTACCAGCTCCCGGTGTTGGGCATCGAAGCCCACGGCTCGGCCTCGGGCAACGCCTCGCCCGACTGCAGCAACTCGATCGAGATGCCGTCCGGTGAGCGAACAAAGGCCATCCGACCATCACGAGGCGGCCGATTGATGGTGATCCCGCCGTCCATCAGTGACTGGCAGGTCGCATAGATATCATCGACCTCGTAGGCGAGATGCCCGAAGTTTCGGCCGCCCTGGTAGTCCTCGGGATCCCAGTTGTAGGTCAGCTCGACGAGCGGCGCCTTGACCTCTCTGCCGGCAGCTTCGTCCTGGTCAGCGGCCAGGAAGACGAGCGTGAAGCGTCCCTTCTCCGACTCTGTGCGGCGTACCTCATGCATGCCGAGCTTGCCGCAGTAGAAGTCCAGCGATTCTTCGATGTCGGTCACCCGAACCATCGTGTGCAAGTAGCGCATCTGTCCGCTTCCCCTGGATTGCCATTCGTCGACACGTACCTAGGGCGTTGATCGCGGCGTGCCAAGCCGCCGACCGTGAAAGGAAACCTGCAGCATGCCGGACGTCGTCGATCGGGCCAAAGGCGCCATTGTCGGCCAGTTCATTGGCGACGCGATGGCTCTTGGAAGTCACTGGCATTACAATCTCTTGGAGCGGGAACGGCTATATCCGGGCGGCATCACGGGCTTCGAGAGACCGGCGCCCGGGCACTATCATGCCGGCCGGGATCCGGGCGACCCAACTCATTATGGCGACGCGGCAATGCTGCTGCTGGAGAGCCTGGTCGCTGATCGGGGGTTCGATGCACGTGGGTTTGGACGCCGGTTCGTCAGGGCTTTCGACGCTCGCTACGCCGGCTATCGAGACAAGCCGACCCGCCTGACGATTGAGACCGCCAAGCCGCGTCTCGATGATCCGGCCTTCGCTTTTCAATCGGGTGCCGACGATTTTCAGACAGTGAGCATGTGCCGCATGGCGCCTGTCGCGGTGCTGTACGCCGGTCGCTCGGATCTCGACACGATCGTCGAGGCAGTTGTCCG
>CAYWXW010000313.1:1176-1959 GCA_964462265.1 uncultured Porticoccaceae bacterium
CTGTTGAGCGGCACGCCCATGGAGGCCGCGATCGACATCGCCTGCCGTGAGCAGTCGGGTGCTGGTGCTGACCTCGTTCGCCTGCGCCGCAGCGATGCCATGGCCATGCTCGAGAAATCCGTCGTCGACGCGACGGGACTGGTCGGCCGCTCGTGCTACCTGCCGTGCACGTTCCCAAGTATTCTCCATGCTTGCTTGAAGCATCCCGATGATTTCACCAAAGCAGTCCTCGAGACCGTTCGAGCCGGGGGTGACAATGCAAGCCGCGCTGCATGCGTCGGCGCCTTGCTGGGGGCTGCAGTCGGCTTCTCAGCAATTCCGGAGAAGCTTATCGGCCGTCTGAATGCCTCGAGCTCAATCCTCACGCTGTGTGATCAGCTCCTGCAGCTCAGCGCGCAAAGCGGCTCTTGAGCGGCACGCCGGTCCAGAGTGACACAAGGTGCGCAGCTGCAACCAGCATGATGATCACGCCCAAGATCAGGATGGGGATAGGCGGCAGAAGCGGCAGCTCACCGAGACCTCGTTGACGGCGCTCTTGCCATGCTGCCCAACTGGCCAGTGCAAGCCCTAGTGCTAGCAGTGCCATGGTGGGGTAGAGGCTCATCTCCCGACCAGCATCCTCACTCCTACTACTAGATAGAGATTGCCGCTAGACTGACAACGCAATTGTAGCCTCGTGACGGTTTTCGACATTTTTCATGCTGCTAGTGAATTGTTTCCAACACTTGGTGCCCTCGTTTTGCAGCCGCGATGATGGTCTTCGGATCGGCTTTCCAGATGAAC
>CAYWXW010000314.1:0-755 GCA_964462265.1 uncultured Porticoccaceae bacterium
GGAGGAGTACCGCGACTTGCGCGAACATCCTGAGCAGGTGCCCAAACCGCGCCCCTGGGATGCCTACCTGGCGGATTATGAACTGACCGAGTGGCCCATCGGCGACGGTTTCTCGCAGATGCACGATTTCCTGGTACATCCCAACGGTTACATCTACATCGGCGACAACCTGTTCGACCGCATCTACGAACTGGATCCCGACAGCGGCGAGTACACGGTATACAAGGTGCCCCACGACGAGGATATGGGACTGGGCGGCATCATGGGCAACCGCTTCAAGGTGTTCCCCAAAATGTACAACTACATGGGCGTGCACTCCTTCGCCTACTCGAAGAAGGACGGCAATATTTTCATTACGCCCTCCATGCAGCAGGCCCTGCTGGAGTTCGACATCGAGACCAGGGAGTTCATTACCCACGAGATGCCAAAGGGCTACTACCCCCACACCATCCGCGTGGACGACCAGGACCGGGTCTGGTTCACCCTGGCACTGTCCTCCCAGGTGGCGATGTTCGACCGGCAGAGCAAGACCTTCACCTTCTACGACCTGCCGGCTCGGGGCGTGAAGGAATGGTTTATTCTCAAGTCGCTGCCCATCATCTTCAGTATCGACCCTGAAAACCGCCCGCAACCATCGCCGGACCGCGACGGCACTGGCCTGCCCATGCCCTACGGCATCGATATCACCCCGGACGGCAAGGTCTGGGTAGCCAGGCTCTACGCCAACGACCTGGCGATGATCGATCCCGAGACCG
>CAYWXW010000314.1:854-1949 GCA_964462265.1 uncultured Porticoccaceae bacterium
CAATCCCGCCAAAAGTAAATTCAGCAGCTGGGAGCTGCCGGTCATCAACGAGGTGCCCTACGCCCTCAACGTGGACCGCGAGCGCGGCGTGGTGTGGGTGAACGGCAACCAGTCCGACACCATCCTGGCATTCGACATCGCCGATGAAAGCTGGGAGGTATTCCCGATGCCGCGGCAGCGCTTTTTCACCCGCGATATCGAGATTTCCGAAAAGGACGGCGCGGTGTACACCACCAACTCTCACTTCCCCACCTGGCAGTCGGAGGGCGGCGTGCCCACCCTGCTGCGCGTTACCCCGCTGGAGGACTGAGGCCGTGCCCCGCCAGTACGGTAACGCCCTGCTAGCGGGCTCGCTCCTGCTGTGCGGGCTGGCGCAGGCCGGCGAGCAGCCGGACTGGCTGTACTATGGCGGCGACCAGGGTGGCCGCCACTATTCGACTGCGCAACAGATCGACCGCGACAATGTCGGCGACCTGGAGGTCGCCTGGGTATTCCGCAGCGGCGATTCTGCCAACTATGGCGAGGAGATGGCGAAGACCTCCACCCAGAGCACGCCGATTCTGCTGCCACTTGCGGCGGGGGAATCCCTGGTGTACTGCACCCCCTTCAACCGCGTGATCGCCCTGGACCCGGCCAGTGGCGAGCAGCGCTGGAGTTTCGACCCCGACATCGACCGCCGCGGCGACCGCCCCTTCCGCTGCCGCGGGGTAAGTTACGCCGAAGAGAGCCGCGCGGCGCCCGGCGGGCACTGCCGCCACCGCGTGTACACCAGCACCCACGACCGCCACCTGTGGGCCATCGACGCCACCGACGGCAAACCCTGCGCCGGCTTCGGAGCTGGAGGCAAAGTCAGGTTGTACGGCGAGCAGGGACTGCAACCCGGGGACGTCAGCAACTCCTCTGCGCCCGTGGTGGCGAACGGAGTGGTGGTGACCGGTTCCACGGTGATCGATTTCGCCCGCGCCACCACCCCCCGCGGCACTGTCATGGCCTTCGACAGTTTCAGCGGCGCGCCACTGTGGCAGTTCGACCCTCTGGACGGGCACCCCGACAGCGGCAGCGCCAACGTCTGGGCGCCGATGTCGATAGACGCGG
>CAYWXW010000315.1:0-1935 GCA_964462265.1 uncultured Porticoccaceae bacterium
GCGCCGAGGTCGATCTCGGTGCGCCGCGCCGCTCCGTCGGCGACCGTGAAGACGAACGTCGTATTCCCTTCGCCGATGACGGCGTCGTCGCTCTATCGGGTACGGACGGCCGATTTGCGCAACGAAGGGCTTTCAGCCGAAGACTTCGAAGCCCGCGTCGAACGCTATGGCGACAAGCCCATTTCCGACGGATCGACCGTGGATGGTGGCGGCAATGTCTACATCACCGCCATCACCGAAGACGCCATCGGTGTCGTCCGCCCGGACGGAACCTACGAGACCATCGCCTACGACGCAAACGGCAACGCGATCGAGATCCGTGGCCGCACCGGCAACGTGCTGCAGGTGAACAACGGTGGAAAGTATGGCGATCTGGAAGCGCTGAGCGATGGAAGCAACTTCCCGGTTCCGGCGAACACCCCGATCCGGATCCGCGTCATCGGCCGTGACTTCGGCACCGCCAACTTCTCTACCCGTCACCTGCTCAAGGATATAAGGCTGTTCATCGAAGACGCTGAGGCAGCCGGTCTCGATACCGATGCGCTGGAAGGCATAGAGCGTATCACTAGCAAGGCGGTCGACAGCGGCATGGCGAGCATGGATTATTCATCGATCTTCGAAATGATCAGCCCGGCAGAATGAACACAGCATCCCGGGCAGGGCCATACTGATGTCGCCGTGCAGTGGCCTATAAACCGTTGAAGTGTTTCTGCAGCAGGTGCTGATAGTTGCGGATACGTGTGACATAGGTGACCGGTTCATTACCACGTGCGTATCCGTAACGCAGGTCCTTGTAATACTTCTTCTCTGACAGTAACGGCAATACCGTCTTCATATCACTCCATTTATCCGGATCCTTACCCAGTTTCCTGGCCAGCGATTGCGCATCCCGGAAATGCCCCCGCCCGACATTGTACGCGGCCAGACCAAGCCAGCTCCTGTCAGGTTCCGGTACATGCTCGACCATCTTCTTCATCTTCGCCAGGAACTTCGCACCGGCGTAGATATTCTCCTTTGCATCCAGCCGACTCTTCACGCCCAGCGACTTCGCCACCGGCTGGGTCAGCATCATCATACCCCTGACACCGGTCGGACTCTTCGCCTTGCGGTTCCAGTGTGATTCCTGGTAGCTCTGTGCCGCGAGTAAAACAGGATCGATATCGTTCTTTTGTGCGGCATCGATGAACATCGCCTTGTATTGCTTCAGGCGTGTATCGACCCGCTGCAGGAATTTATGGGTATCGACATAATCGAAGATCTCGACATAACCGTAGTATCGGTCCAGCATCTGTTCGAGGTCTGCCTTGCTGTATTCGGCAAACCACTCTTCGATAGACTGGCGCAGGCCATCATTACCCTTTTCCAGCATCCAGCCCAGCTTGACGTCATCAGCGAGGGTATACTTGCCGGCAAGTTCTGTATGGTAACGACGCTCGATGTTGAACAGGGTGGTATCACTGACCGTACAATCCAGTTCCCGCTCGGCAACAGCCTCCAGCAGGGACTGCGTATTGCGCTCGGTATCAGCTTGCCAGTCGATCCCGGGGATCTGTTTCAGCGTATCGGTATAACTGCTGTCGGCAGAGACCACGATCTCGACACCCTGCATGTCTTCGATCGAGGATATGCTCTTGCCATCGCGTCGACACACCAGTTTCTCTTCCAGCGTCTGATAGGCAGGCCCGAAATCGAAGTGCTGTTTACGGCTATCGTTGATGGTGAGCCCGGCGGCGGCGATATCACCCTCACCGTTACGCAGCGCATCGATGACCTGGAAAGTAGAATCATAAGCCTTGTATTCGACCTCGACACCAAGATATGCAGCGAATGACTGTGTCATCTCGTACTCGGGCCCGGCCAGCTGATCATCCCTGTCGTAGTAATAGGCGGTCGGTGAGTTGATGATCAGAACGGTGAGTATGTCCTTCTCTGCCG
>CAYWXW010000316.1:0-1929 GCA_964462265.1 uncultured Porticoccaceae bacterium
TGAAGCAGCCGCTCGAACTGGTCCAGCGCGCCTGGTATAACCCCGGCCTGCGCAGCCAGAACGTGCTTATTCCCGGCATCATCGCCCTGGTCATGATCGTCGTCGCCGCCCTGCTCACCAGCACCACGGTGGCCAAGGAATGGGAGACAGGGACCATGGAACAGTTGATCAGTACCCCACTGCGCGGCCCCGAGCTGATTTTCGGTAAGGTCCTGCCCTACTTCTGTATCGGCATGATCGATGTGGCCATGGCCGTGCTTATCGGCAAATGGATTTTCGCCGTGCCGATCGTCGGCAACGCCGGTCTGCTTTTTGCTCTTTCGGCTGTCTTTCTCACCGGCGCCCTGTTTTTCGGCATGACGCTGAGTATCAAACTCAAATCCCAGGTGCTGGCCAATCAACTGGCCATCATTGCCGGTTTCCTGCCTACGCTGATCTTGAGCGGCTTCGTCTTTGCCATTGAAAACATGCCCCTGCCCCTGCAGTTTCTCACCTATATCGTTCCAGCCCGCTACTTCATCGCCATTTTGCGCGGCATCTACCTGAAAGGTATCGGTCTGGAGATCCTCTGGCTGGACGCTTTGCTTTTAGTTTTTTACGCGGTCTTGATGATCGTTGTGGCCAACCGCAATTTTTCCTTTAAACTGGAGTAGGCGATGCTGCAGCGACTTTTGCGCATGCTCATGAAGGAATTTCTGCAGATGCTCCGCGATCCGCGGATGCGGGTGGTTATTTTCGGCATGCCGGTAATCCAGATGACCATCATGGCCTTTGCCTTAACCACCGATGTGACCAATATCCGCATGGCCGTGCTGGACATGGACAAGACCCCGGCTTCAAGAGAACTGATCAGCGCCTTTACCGCCGGCAACTACTTCCGCATTAGTGCGACCCTGTTGTCGCAACAGGAGATCACGCCGCTGCTCGATCGCAGCGAGGTCCGGGCGGTGCTGCATATCCCGGCGGGATTTTCCAGGGACATCCGCACCGAGCAGACGGCGCAGGTGCAGCTTCTCACCGACGGCACCGACAGCAACAGCACGTCCATCGTCCTTGGCTATGCCGGATTCATCATCAATGATTATAATGATGCCATGCTAGAAAAACGGCTTGGCAGAAAAGGCATCACCCTCTCCCCGATGCAGATCGAAACGGTGAGCCGCGCCTGGTATAACGTCAACCAGGAGAGCCGGTTTTATTATGTTCCCTCGCTCATTGCCACCATGCTGTATATCTTCAGCCTGCTGCTGACCAGCATCGGCATCGTCCGCGAAAAGGAGATCGGCACCATCGAGCAGGTGATGGTCACGCCGATCCGCGGCATCGAATTCATCCTCGGCAAGACCATTCCCTACATGATCACCGGCTACATTTCCATGTCGGTGATGCTCGTCGTCGCCTTTGTCGTCTTCGGCGTCGAGGTGCGGGGCAGCCTGGCGCTTCTCTACGGCCTGACCGGCATCTATCTCGCCGGCAACATGGGCATTGCCCTAATCATCAGCGGCAGCGCCGCCACCCAACAGCAGGCCCTGCTCACCAGTTTTCTCATCCTCATGCCCTCGGTCATGCTCAGCGGTTTCATGTTTCCGATCAGCAATATGCCCGATCCAGTGCGCTACGCCACTTTTCTCAACCCGATGCGCTGGTATCTCGACATCCTGCGCGGCATAGTCATGAAAGATGTCGGCATTTCCGCCCTCTGGCCGGCAATCCTGGCCCAGATCGTGCTGTCGGTCACTTTTCTGACCATCGCCATCGGACGCTTCAAAAAAACCCTGACGTAAGAGAGATAAGCGAAATCAAGGGAGACAGCTGCCATGATAAAAATAATCGAGACGGAGAAAAAGCCGATAAAACTGTGGTTGGATGATATCGACCAGGATACCCTGGAGCAGGCGAAAAACCTCGCTAACCTGCCATTTGTACACC
>CAYWXW010000317.1:0-1919 GCA_964462265.1 uncultured Porticoccaceae bacterium
GCACCCGCCACAAAAAGGCCTGGCCTTTGCGCAGTAGCTCGTACTCCTCGGCGGCGAGAAAGTGGGTGTTGGCCAGTTCGGCGAGAGTGCGTTTGTGAAAGTGGCGCTTGGACACCCAGCCAATGGTTTGAATGTCTCTGAGCCCACCCGGCGCCTCTTTAATATTCGGTTCGAGGTTGTACTCAGTATTACCGTGTTTTTCGTGGCGCTGATTTTGTTCTTCGTACTTGGCGCGAAAGAAGTCTTCGGCAGGCCAAATGTTAGCCGGCCCGGTACGTTCTTCCATTTGCAGGCGTAGTTCGGCATTGCCCGCGAGGGTGCGAGACTCCATTAAATTAGTGGCGACGGTGATGTCGGCTTTTGCCTCTTCAACGCAATGGGACAGGGAGCGCACGCTGTGGCCAATATTGAGTTGAATATCCCAGAGGAAAGTCAGGAAGCTTTCAATGCTGGCTTTATAGGGCTTATGGTTTTTACGCTTACTTAATAGGAGCAGGTCGATGTCAGAGTGGGGATGGAGTTCGCCACGGCCATAGCCGCCCACTGCGAGCAGGCTAATATTCTTGTCCCAGCTAAAGCGCTGCCAGGCGTGCAGCAGAATACGGTCAATAAAAGCAGCGCGTTCATGCACCAGGGCTTCGGTGTCTTCGCCCTGCTCAAAACGGTTGTTGAGAAAGGTGTCTGCGGCGCGGATGGCATCGCGAAAAACCGTTTGTGCATCGCCCGAGTTGAGATTGGCGAGAAAGCGCTTCTCGTCAAAAAACAGGGGCATGGGCAGGGCTTCGGTGGCTGGATTCATAGTTTGTCGCTGGTGTTTCTATTGTTGTGTTTCTCGAAGGTCGCTGTGGTTCTTAACGCGGCCAGTGAGGGCTTAAACCTGTGCCGCTTTGCAATGGCGTCATTGGTAAGTCGCAAGAGTAAGTCGCAAGGTATAAAACGCTTTCCGTTTAAAAAGACTCACCAGGGCGAGCCGTCAGTACATCGACGCCCGTCGCTGTGACCAATAAAGTGTGCTCCCACTGTGCCGACAGGCGGCCATCGCGGGTTTCCACCGTCCAGCCATCGGCCTTCAGCTTGGTGTGTTGCTTGCCGGCATTGACCATGGGTTCGATGGTGAAGGTCATGCCTTCTTCAAGCACCAGCCCGGTACCGGCTTTACCGTAGTGCAGTACCTGGGGCTCTTCGTGAAATTCACTGCCAATGCCGTGGCCGCAGTACTCGCGGACGACGGAGTAGTGATTACTCTCGGCGTGCTTTTGCACCACATGGCCGATATCGCCCAGGCGATTGCCGGGTTTGACCTGTTCTATGCCCAAGTAAAGGCATTCCTGGGCAACTTTGATCAATCGCTCTGCGTGACTCGGCGTTTTACCAATGCAGAACATCATGCTGGTGTCGCCAAAATAACCGTCTTTAATCACCGTAATGTCGAGGTTGACGATATCGCCATTTTTCAGCACTTTGTTGGCGGCGGGGATGCCGTGACAAATCACCTGATTCACCGAGGTGCAGATCGATTTGGGAAAGCCCCGGTAATTGAGACAGGCAGGGATGGCCTGTTGCACATCGACCATAAAGTCATGGCAGATAGTGTCGAGCTCAAGGGTGCTGATGCCTGCCTGCACGTGGGGAGCAATCATCTCCAGAACATCGGCCGCCAGCTTGCCGGCAATGCGCATTTTTTCGATTTCTTCAGGTGTTTTGATGGTAACGGACATGGGCTCAGGCAGCGGCAGTGAATAAGCGCTACATTGTAACCAATTTTGTTGGCCTTAATGGGGGATTCCACGCTCGGGGCGTCTTAATTTCTGCGCGCCCTGGTTAGTGCCTTAATGGGTGCATGGCCGGGGTCTGAATTAGGCCGTATATTATCGCCAGTTCTTCTAATGGCTCCTTGATTGTGGTATAAAGCGCGCCCC
>CAYWXW010000318.1:0-1914 GCA_964462265.1 uncultured Porticoccaceae bacterium
GGAGATTCAGATCGAAAAAAACAAAGCCTTAACAAATATTGTTGCTCCGCGCTTTCTATCGATCAAACTATTAGAGCAAGATGAAGAAGAACACAATCGAGTTAAAGAAAACTGTGTACCATTTATTGAGATTGCCCAACGATTACAATCAAATGGACTCAATGTACCACAGATTATCGCCAGTGATTTAACCAGCGGTTTTTTATTATTATCAGACTTAGGTGATCAATTATACTTACCCGCACTGACTCCAAAACAAGCTGACTCACTTTATGCCGATGCCATCACTGCCTTGATAATCATGCAAACTCGTACCTCATTCCAAGGGCTACCTTTATATGATTCACAGCGACTTTACCAAGAAATGAATTTATTTACGGATTGGTTGTTAAAAACCCATTTAAATCTCTCCTTGTCAGTTGAAGAACACTATGAATTTAAAGCATGTTTTGCTTATTTAACTGAACAAGCCTTGTCACAACCGCAAGTCTTTGTCCACCGTGATTACCATTCACGCAATTTAATGGTAGTACCCACCAATAACCCAGGCATTTTAGACTTCCAAGATGCCGTTAAAGGACCCATCACTTACGATCTCGTCTCTTTATTACGAGATTGTTATATCAGTTGGTCTCCTCAACAAGTGACAACCTGGATCAAACAATATTATTCACAAGCGCAAGCAGCTGGGCTAATCAAAAAAACCGAAATCGACTTTGCCACTTTTCTCAACTGGTTTGATCTCATGGGTATTCAACGTCATCTCAAAGCCAGTGGAATATTTGCCCGCTTATATCGTCGCGATGGTAAACCGGGTTACCTAAAAGATATTCCACGTACTTTAAAATATATTGTGGAAAACAGTGGTCATGATCCAAAACTAGCGTTTCTGCAAGAGTGGGTTAGTCAGCGAGTCCTACCTGCCTATCAAGCGATGGAGGCTAACAGATGCGAGCCATGATATTGGCAGCCGGACGTGGAGAAAGAATGCGTCCCTTGACCGATACCACCCCAAAACCATTATTGAAAGTGGCCGGACAATGTTTAATTGAATATCATATCCATTCCCTAGTCGCTGCTGGTTTTACCGATATTGTGATCAATTTAGCCTATTTAGGAGAGCAAATAGTCGAAACATTAGGTGACGGACAACATTATGGAATACGACTCCATTATTCTTATGAAGGCAGTCAAGCCTTAGAAACGGGCGGTGGCATCCTTCACGCTTTGCCATTATTAGGAAATAGCCCATTTTTAGTCGTCAACGGTGATATTTGGACCGATTATCCTTTTCACCAACTACGTGAGCAACCATTATCAGGATTAGCACATTTAATTTTAGTAAACAATCCACCACATAATCTACCAGGCGATTTCCACCTCCAAGAACTACAAATTGATTCTCAAAAAACTCCACGGTTAACCTTTAGTGGGATAGGCATTTATCATCATGACTTATTTAAAAATTGTCGGCCAGGCCGTTTTTCCATCGTTCCCTTATTGCGTAACGCTATGTTAGAGAAAAAAGTCACTGGTGAACATTACCAGGGACAATGGCTAGATATTGGCACACCGCAACGGTTACAACAACTAGAATACTTAATGGTGAATTACTCATTAAGAATTATGAATGGTGAATGGTGAATGGTGAATTGTGAATGGTGAATTGTGAATGGTGAATTATGAATTATGAATGATTAGAAGCATTTAAATATTTATTTTTAATTAATAAACACAATCATTTGATTTTATCAAACCATTTTTTGGATAACTCGATTGTTATAAACAATCAAAAAAAACCATCATTGCCATAATTCACTCATTCACCATTCATTCATAATTCATAATTCATAATTCACCATTCACCATTCATAATTCATAATTCACCATTCATAATTCACCATTCATAATTCA
>CAYWXW010000319.1:0-653 GCA_964462265.1 uncultured Porticoccaceae bacterium
CAATAAAGGAGAAAAATCATGTTCAAAATATATGTCCTGATCAATAAAAAGAAAATACTCAAGAAGGAAACCCGTTCTTTTTCTACAGTCCAAGCTTTTCTTTACGCCTTGCGTAAGCGAGGTTTTGTTTGCCATGTGGAATATCCTGGGAGGTCGGCATGATCGGAAAAATCACCGGAGGTTCGATTGAGAGTTTGACTGCCACGCTTTCAAAAATGACGGATCTGGGAAGTTTTGTGGTCATTCGTGAAGGTGATCGGAAATATTGGGGGACCATCACCGGGTTGTCGCATCCCCAGGTACCGGTTGAGCTCGCAGCAATGGAACTGACGGGTACCAGGTTCCAACCCGAAGCGGCGATCCATCTCAAGCGCATGTCTGCGGCATCCGGCGAACCACAACCCGTAAAACAGCTTCCATCGTTAGGAAGCGAAGTGCACCAGGCCGGCCAGAAGGATATCGATATGCTTTTTGGTCCGTCCACACCCCCGAACTTGGTATTGGGATATATGGGAGGGGGGCACAGCCTTCCAATCAACCTTGAAAAATTAAACCAGCGCCCACTATGCGTTCTGGGAGCAACTGGCACTGGAAAAAGCTACACAGTCAAAGTGCTGATAGCTGGATCGATCCAACATGGAATAGGGGGGAAC
>CAYWXW010000319.1:663-1894 GCA_964462265.1 uncultured Porticoccaceae bacterium
ATGGTGAATACACCGTTCTCAAGGACATGTTTCCATCTCAGGTTCGTCTGGTCACGCTGGGTTCAGGATCTAATGGCGATCGGCAGCCAGATTACCATCTGGAGATCTCGCCCCAGACAATCACAACTCAGGACATTCTCAATATGTCCTCGCTACTGAATCTGACCGAAAATGGATACCTGGTTCTTCAAGGTGCGGTAGCTCATTTCGGAGATCGCTGGTTCAAGAGCTTTACCGGTCTCAATCCGCACAAGATTGAAGACGAACACAAAAAGCCGCTTCCTGGATCTCTAGCTTATTTTGCCCACATCAATCATCTGCATCCGGCCAGTGTCAGATCGACTTGGTCCAAACTGCAGCCAGTAGCAAAAAAAGGATATATCCACCAGAATAAAGCTGTAACCAACATGATCGACAGCCTGGAAAACGGAAAAACAGTGATCGTCAATTTCGGTCGCTACGAGACGGATATGGACCTGATCCTGGTTTCTAATATCCTGTCCCGGCTGATCCGCTCCCGATGGGTGGAAATGACCAATGAGTTCAGAAGTGGAAAACGTCCCCAGGCACCAACTCCATTAACCATCTGGTTGGAAGAAGCTCACAAACTTCTCAATTCCGAAGTTGCCCGTCAGACCACGTTTGGTATTCTGGCCAGGGAGATGCGTAAGTTTGGCGTTACGCTTGGCGTGATCGATCAGCGTCCCAGCGAAATTGATCCTGATGTGATGTCCCAGATGGGAACCCGCATTTCGGGATGGCTGGGGGACAACAGTGATATCCGCGGCACACTGGCCGGCATTTCCGATCGAGGATTATCCGAACAGTTGGCACGCCTGGCTCCTAAACAGGAAGCGGTGATCATGGGGTGGGGGGTTCCGATTCCAGTGACGGTCAAGGTTCGGGACTTTTTTAAGCTGAAGGACGAGTTTCAAAAGAATAACACTACAAAAAACCAAACTGCAGAAGAATCCATCAAAGAATTGGGGTTCGACTAATTCCAAATTCCCTATAACCTACAAGTTCTACTAAGCCTCTGGCCAACTGGCCGGGGGTGCTTTGCTTAAGGAGCAAAAAATGAAATACATCAAAACCGACAACGGCGTGATCAGCACCGAAGAGAAGAACCATATGATGCGACTTGCTCACGGCCACGCTTTTCTGCAATCCTCCATCCCTTCCGGCGGGACTGAGATCGAGCCCTTGGACATAGCAATAGAAATTGTTCAAC
>CAYWXW010000320.1:0-489 GCA_964462265.1 uncultured Porticoccaceae bacterium
CTACAAGGGCATTCCCCTGGCGACCGCCACTGCCATCGCGCTGGCCGACAATCACGATATCAATGTGCCTTTTGCCTACAACCGTAAGGAGGCCAAGAGCCATGGCGAGGGTGGGGTGTTGGTAGGAGCCCCGCTGCGGGGGCGGGTGCTGGTGATCGACGATGTCATCACCGCCGGCACAGCGGTGCGCGAAGTCATTGCAATGATTGAGGCAGCGGGCGCGCGCCTGGCCGGGGTCGCGGTTGGCCTCAATCGCCAGGAGCGTGGTGAGGGCGAACGCTCTGCCATTCAGGAGGTAGAAGAAGAGTACGGTGTGCCTGTGCTGAGCATAATCGACATGGAACACATAATCGCCTACCTTGAGGACGCAGATGTGGGGCCCGCCTCCGTGCTGGAGGCCATGAAGGCCTACCGCGGCAGGTATGGCGTCTGACTTGTTCGGAACACCCCCAGCCTCTATATTACAACGATGAAAACCAGATACTTTCC
>CAYWXW010000320.1:499-1883 GCA_964462265.1 uncultured Porticoccaceae bacterium
TACACCAATGACGAGGGCAACGTGGTCGTGGACTACCAGGTCCCGGCCAAGTATGTAGCACAGGGCTACGAGGTGCTGAACATGGAAGGCGTGGTACTTGAGGTGGTGCCGCGCCAACTGACCGAAGAGGAAAAGAAAGTACTCAATGCCCAGCAGGAGCTGGAAGAGGCCGCCAGGGCCGAGCAGGAGCGCCTCAAGGAGTGGGACGAGTCGCTGTTGTTGCGTTACAGCACGATAGCCGATATCGAGGCGGCCGAGGAGCGGGCCCTGCGAGACTTGCGTATTCGCATGAGTATTCTCAAGAGCAATAAACGCTCCCTGAAGCAGCAGGTGGAGAATTACCAGGCCCAGGCCGCGGACCTGGAGCGCCGCGGGCAGGAGGTAGACGTTGCCCGGCTGGTCGCGATAGAGGACATTCAGGCTGAGATAGAGACCACGGACCGCTCAATCAATGAGCGCGCCCAGGAGATCGAGGAGGTCGAGCAGGCTTACCAGCGCGACAAGGATCGGTTCAGGATGCTCCTGGAAGTCGTTGAGTTGCGCAAGACCATGCTGGCCAAGCAGCGAGAAGAACGCGACAAGGAGAAGCGGTCCGACCCTCGCCGCTAGCCAACCAGGGAGTTGGTTTCGCCCGGCCGGGCCTGCCCCGGCAGGGGATGCGCTATAGCCTCCCGGAAAAAACCGTACATCAATAACTCCCACTGTTGCGCCCAATCGGCCGTTGGCGAGCGCTGGAAACCGCTGCGCACATACTGCGATATACGCCCCTCTGCAGAGGCCATAAGTAGATTAGCCGCTGCAGGCAGGGGTATGACGGGACGCAGCCCCTCGCGCATTTCCGCCTCCCGGATTACCTGCTTCAGTTGAGTCTCGAAGCGATCAAACAGCTGCGCCACCCGATGGTGCAGGCGTTCGGTTTCTCCCGCCAGCGCGTCACCGGTGAGGATACGGGTGATGCCCGGGTTGCGGTCGGTAAAGGCCAACAACAGCAGCAGCATCTTCTCGCAGCGCAGGGCCGCGGTGGGCTCCTCATTGAGAATGATCTTGATGCGACTGAACAGCGTGTCCTCGATAAATTCGATAAGACCTTCGAACATTTTTGATTTGCTGGGAAAGTGTCTGTAGAGCGCGGCCTCGGATACACCGACCTGGCGTGCCAGCCCCGCGGTGGTTATGCGATCGCCCGGGTTTGCTTCCAGCATCTGGGCTAGCGCTTCCAGGATTTGCTGACGCCGTTGTGAGTTTCTGGGGGGCATGGAGGATCACAGTCAGTCGCGTTACAGGCAATGCTAGCGATTACCCGGCAAGGCTGCAATAAATCTCTACATAATGAAGGGAGATATTTCCTATTGCGCGCCCGATTGCCGCCGATCGGTGATCAATG
>CAYWXW010000321.1:0-1417 GCA_964462265.1 uncultured Porticoccaceae bacterium
CGGGATGATATCCAGCCCTTGCGTACCGGCCAGCCCGTGGGGGTCAGGTCGCGTTCCAGTTGGCGATTGACCATCAGGGACTGCAAAGCATCGAGCTGCGTCGCCTGGCGTCTCAACCGGTCGCTGAGCGCGACGATGGAAACCCTGAGATCAATTTCACTGCTGGGGCCGAGCGTATCGAGGTCACCGGAACCACCCATCGGCGCCGGTTCGCTGAAATCAAACTCGTCCAGCGACAGCTGGCCCATCTGCGCCAGGCGCTCACCCAGCGCATCGAGACGCGTGGAAGCCGCCTGCAGTTCCGCCAGGCGTACGGCCAGCGCGTTGACGTTGTTTTCGTTGTTGAAGCGCAGGCTGTCGACTTCCCGCTGCTGGGCCTGCAAATCCAACTCCAGCGCGGCAAGCGCCTGCAGGGCATTTTCGGGAGGTGGTGCCGTATTGCGGCCGAGTACAAACATCAGGCCGCTGAACAGCACAAAACCTGCTGTAAGCAGCAGGTTTCTGTTTTTGACCAACCAGGACGCGTGTTCAGTGCGTTCAGTACTGGCAATCAGCGATGTGGCTGAAGTACGCTTCATATATGACTCGTTATTCTCAGTCCGGCAAAAAGTCACTCCGGGTTGCCGATGTTCTTTCAAACCACGGCTCTTCCCTGGGCAGGTTGTTAAAACGCGGCAGTTTCCTGATGCAACTGCAACACCTGCTCTCTGGGTTCATGGACCCGGCGCTGGCGGCCAATTTCCAGGTCGCGACCACCAGGGATAAAACACTTCTCCTGGTTGCCCCGTCCGCATCCTGGGCCACCCTGCTCCGTATGCAGGTCCCGAATCTCCTCGGATCGCTGCACCAGGCCGGCTACACGGAAATTGAATCAATCGAAGTCCGCGTTGCCCCGCTTGTCGAACAGCCCGAAAAAATTCGCCAAAAAAGGCCTCTTTCCCCCGCTGCGCGGCAAGCCCTCGATGCCATGTCCCACATGCGGGACGACAAAGAGGATTAACGTACCCTGACGTCCTGTCAGGACACGCGGACGGCGGATAATACCAGAACCGGGTTAATTTGTCGTTATCGGGGAGGCCGGTACATAACTCAGATCAAAAACCGGTGGGAGCGGCTTTAGCCGCGATTGTTATTTCCAATAAAAGGTACCGGATCCATTTAATGCGAAAAATTGGATCCGGTACCATTATCGTGAACTGGCGGGATTTGTTGCAAATAAAGGGATACAGGGCCATTTCGAAACCGAAATAAAAAGGGGCCGGATACATTTAAAGCCGAAAAATGTATCCGGCCCCTTTTTTGGATCGATCAAAAACCGGTGGGAGCGGCTTTAGCCGCGATTGTTGTTCCCTGGAATTGAAAAACGGGCCTTTGCGGCCCGTTCTTTATCGCGGCTGAAGCCGCTCCCACGAATTTT
>CAYWXW010000321.1:1427-1862 GCA_964462265.1 uncultured Porticoccaceae bacterium
GCTTATGCTACTGCTTGTGCGGGGTGTGCGTAGGAGACCGGGATGGCTTCGGAATCGTCGAAGGTGACTTCTTCCCAGGCCGACGGCTGTTCCAGCAGTTCGCGCAGCAGCAGGTTGTTCAGTTCGTGGCCCGACTTGTAGCCGGAGAACGCACCGATCAGGGGGTGACCGAGCAGGTACAGGTCGCCGATCGCGTCCAGCACCTTGTGCTTGACGAACTCGTCCTCGTAGCGCAGGCCGTCCTCGTTCAATACGCGGTAGTCGTCGAGCACCACGGCATTGTCCATGCTGCCGCCCAGCACCAGGTTGCGTTCGCGCAGCATTTCGATGTCACGCATGAAACCGAAGGTGCGGGCACGCGCCACCTCCTTCAGGTACGACGTCGTGGAGAAGTCGACCGATGCGAAGGACTGGTGCGAGTGGAATACGGGGTGG
>CAYWXW010000322.1:0-1859 GCA_964462265.1 uncultured Porticoccaceae bacterium
AAGTGACCGCTGAGCATAAAAACCCGCTAAATCGAGGCTTAGCGTTTGTGTATTTGCCTTTGCTTAGTGGCGTATTGCGCTTTCCAAAAGTTACCCTATTGGCAGCACTGGGCGTTTTGCTGCTCAGCCTTTGGCCAATGCGACAAATCGGCAACGAATTTATGCCTGAGCTCGATGAGGGAGATTTAATGTATATGCCCACCACCTATGCAGGGGTATCGGTAGGCAAGGCGCGCGAAATTTTACAGCAAACCAACAAGCTGATTTACACCGTACCAGAGGTAGAAAGCGTATTCGGCAAAATGGGCCGCGCAGAAACCGCGACTGATCCTGCGCCGCTAACTATGATAGAAAGCTTTATTCAGCTCAAACCTCAAGACGAGTGGCGAGAGGGAGTGACTAGCGACAGTATCATCAAAGAACTCGATGCATTGGTGAATTTCCCTGGGCTCACTAACGCATGGGTGATGCCCATTAAAACCCGCATTGATATGCTCGCAACGGGTATAAAAACCCCTGTAGGCATTAAAATCGCGGGGCAGGACTTTGCTGAGATTGAACAAATTGGCCGTCAACTCGAAGACATCTTGCGCGATGTGCCAGGCACCGCCTCTGTTTATGCTGAGCGTGTTGCAGGTGGACGCTACATTAACATTGATATCAACCGCACGAACGCTGCCCGATATGGAATGACGGTGGCCGACGTTCAGCAAATTATATCCAGTGCTGTGGGCGGAATGAATGTCACGCAATCGGTTGAAGGCTTAGAAAGGTATCCAGTGAATATGCGCTATCCGCAAGCCTATCGAGACTCACCAGAGGCATTAGCAGCGTTGCCTATTGTCACGCCCCAAGGTCAGTTCATTACTTTAGCCGATGTGGCGAGCATACAGATTACCGACGGCCCGCCTGGAATAAAAAGCGAAAATGCCCGTCCTAATGGTTGGGTCTATATCGACATTGAAGGTGTGGACGTAGGCACGTATGTGAAAAACGCCCAAGCCGCGGTAGATGCCGCGTTAGTATTACCCAACGCCTATTCAATTAATTGGTCGGGACAATATGAATATATGCTAAGGGCAGAGCAGCAACTTAAATTTGTGGTGCCTGTGACACTTGCCATCATTATTATTTTGCTGTATTTGAATTTTAAAAGCGCCGCACAGGTTGCCATGATCATGGGCACGTTGCCGTTGGCATTAGTGGGCAGTTTATGGCTTATTTATTTGCAAGGCTTTAATTTTTCAGTGGCGGTAGGCGTAGGTTTTATTGCCCTTGCCGGTGTTGCGGTAGAAATTGGCGTGATCATGCTGGTATACCTCAATCAAGCGTATGCGGCCATGATGGACGAATGTAAGCAACAAAATCTTGTACCTACGTATAGCGACTTGCGCCAAGCAGTGATGCGGGGCGCTGGTCAGCGGGTAAGGCCGATTATGATGTGGCCAGCGGCGATCCCCGGCCAACTACCGGGAAATTCCATCCTCGCATCCCGGCGCCCGACATTCGGCCAGCAACCATTCCCGGAAAGCCAGCGCCGCCGGGCGCAGGCGCCGCTCCCGGGGATACACCAGACAGAAACCCTCCTCGCTCTCCACCACCGTTTGGAAGGCCCGCGCCAGCCGGCCGCTTGCCAGCATCCCCGCCGCCAGGCTACTGCGCCCCAGCGCCACCCCCATGCCGCTGGCGGCCAGTTCGTAGGCGGTCAGGGAACTGTCCAGTTGCACCGTGTGCGCCGCCAGCAGATCCACGCAACCCACCCCCCGTAGCCACTGGGGCCAGCCGTCGTAGTGGCCCACGTTGGTGAGCAGGGTCTCGTCGGCGAGATTCGCGGGCGTGGCCAGCCGGGCCGCCACCGG
>CAYWXW010000323.1:0-562 GCA_964462265.1 uncultured Porticoccaceae bacterium
TTGACCGCCTACCTTAAACTCTCCTAATGGATAACACATCGGCGAGCTGCCATCACAGCAGCCACCTGATTGGTGAAACATCAGCTCACCGTGCTCGCTACGCAAACGGTCGATCACCTCGGCCGCAGCCTCGGTCACACTCACTCGCTCAACGGGCATGGTAAGCCTCCTGCTTTTCTACAATTCGGCCCGGCATATTGCCGAGCCGTGCTTAAGAGCTTCTTAGAAAAAGCCCAGCTTATTTTTGTTATAGGAAATCAACACGTTTTTAGTGTGGCGATAACCGTTCAACATCATCGCGTGATTTTCTCGGCCAATACCCGAGTTCTTGTAGCCGCCAAAGGAAGCGCCCGCAGGGTAAACGTGATAGCAGTTGACCCACACGCGTCCGGTGTTCGGGACGCGGTCGCGGAAGTGACGGTAGGCATTCAGGGCCGTGAACCAGTGCCGCCCGGACTCGTTGACAAAAACCGGATGGACTTCGCGACCGATTTCATTGATCAATCCAAAGCTCAAGAGGCTGTCTTTGCCGCCGCTGGAAAGGATACAATGTCGATGCCTG
>CAYWXW010000323.1:572-1858 GCA_964462265.1 uncultured Porticoccaceae bacterium
GTAAACGTGATAGCAGTTGACCCACACGCGACCGGCCTGAATGCCACTGCTCATTTTATGCACCTGGTGCATATCGCGAGACCAGACACCCGAACCCAGACCGAACTGAGTATCGTTGGCAATTTCCAGCGCTTCATCTTCATCTTTAAAGGTAGTGACGGCCAGTACCGGCCCGAAGATCTCCTCCTGGAAGATGCGCATCTTATTGTTGCCTTTAAAGACTGTTGGCTGAATGTAGTAGCCATTGGGGTACTGTGCGTTCTCATGCACACCACCACCGATGAGCAGCTCAGCACCTTCCTGCTTGCCGATATCGATATAGCTCATGATCTTTTCATACTGATCATTCGAGGCCTGCGCACCCATCATGGTGGTCAGTTCATAGGGGTCGCCCATGGTAATGGCCTCAATACGCGCCAGGCACTTTTCCATAAATTTGTCGTAAATGCTTTCCTGAATTAAGGCCCTGGATGGGCAGGTGCAGACCTGGCCCTGATTGAGGGCAAACAGCACCAAACCTTCGATGGCCTTATCGAGGAACTCGTCATCCTCATCCATGACACTTTCAAAGAAGATGTTGGGCGACTTTCCACCCAGCTCCGTGGTCACGGGAACGATGTTTTCAGCCGCGTATTGCATAATCAAACGGCCGGTGCTGGTCTCGCCGGTAAAGGCCACTTTCTTAACATCGGGGTGGGAGGCCAGGGGCTTGCCACACTCGGCGCCAAAACCATTCACCACATTGAGCGTGCCGGGTGGCAGCAGGTCGCCAATAATTTCCATCAGCACCAGTAATGACGCCGGTGTCTGTTCGGCAGGCTTGATAACAATGCAATTGCCGGCAGCCAGTGCCGGGGCTATTTTCCAGGCGGCCATCAAAATAGGAAAGTTCCAGGGAATAATTTGAGCAACCACACCCAATGGCTCGTGTACTTCCATCGACACCGTATCGGCATCAATATTGGTCACGCTACCCGCTTCGGTGCGAATACAGCCACCGAAGTAGCGAAACTGATCGATAGATAAAGGTAAGTCAGCACCCAGCGTCTCGCGCATGCCTTTACCGTTATCACAGGTTTCTGCCATCGCCAGCTTTTCAATATTTTCTTCCATACGATCGGCAATACGGAACATCAGCATGCTGCGCTCGGCGGGTGAGGTCTTGCTAAACGTCGCCGCTGCTTCCCAGGCTTTCTCTACAGCCAGATCAATATCCTTGGCATTCGACTGGGGGATACGCGCTATAAAGCCGGCATCAATCGGCGAAGTGTTTTCAAAATATTTGC
>CAYWXW010000324.1:0-1090 GCA_964462265.1 uncultured Porticoccaceae bacterium
AAATGTGTGTCCAGTGTCCTCTTCTGTGGTGTTGTCGTATTTTGGGTTTCCGCGTCTCCGCCGAGATCGAAGGTTGTGCGCTCCTGATCGCGCTCCGTACTTCTCGTCCATTGCGCGGTTCAGACGCTCTTGGGCTTCCGCGCGTGCTGCTGCGTTGGCTGCCGCACTGTCCCGTGCAATCACCTCCCCTGCGTCGATTGTGAGGTCCCCTAGAAGGCCCTCGATCTCGGAATCGTAGTCAACTGCCTCCGGGTCATCCATGTCATCGTAGATGTTGTAGTCATCATCTCCGTTATCAGATTCACTTCCTGCGCAGCTGCTGTCGTCGTTGACTCGGAGTCCGGGAGGTTCGTCGTCACCCTCATCCTCGTTCTCGCCGTCATGATCTTGGCGCTCCTGTTCTCTACGCTCCTGATTTTCACGGTTGTGTTGGGCTTCCTCGCGTTCGTGGTGTTGACGGCGTTGTCGATCGTTCTCACGCTCCTGATTTTGACGATATTCTTCTTCCTCGTTTTCGCCATCACCGCCGTTACCGCTGGCGCTGTCCTCATCCAGGGCCACGTCGCCGTAGTTCTCGTCATCATCTGGGTCGTAATCAGGGTCGTCATCATCGTCATCGTCAGCATCATCCCCTGGGTTGCCATCTTCGTCTGGGTCGTAGTCGGGATCATCATTTGGATCGTAGTCGGGGTCATCATCATCGTCGTCGTCTTTGCCTAGACCACCCTCTCCATCAGCGAAATACATACCGGTGGGCATGCGCCGTGCCATGGCGTGTACTCGGTCGATTACTTTGTTTGGCATTGGTAGTTGGGTTGCGTGCGTACGGTTGAGCACGCGACCGGTTTTCAGGCTGAAAAAGTAATAGTTTCCCTGTCGGTTTCCGGTGGGGCGTAATGCTATGGCTCCGACCGTCCGACTGTCCATGCTGTTGTCGTGTTCTTCGTGCGTTTGTACGTATTCCCCGAACTCGTATTTGCAGTGTCGAAGGAAGTCAATTGTTTGCCCGGTGATGATTTGACGTGGACTTTGTGTCTGTGATATCCCAAGTTTGTGAGGGAATGCGTTTAACCAGTATACGCTGTTGTAT
>CAYWXW010000324.1:1100-1848 GCA_964462265.1 uncultured Porticoccaceae bacterium
GGAATCTTGTTGAATGGTAGTGTGTTGTAGACACACCTGGTTCGCTCCTTCACCGTGCGGATGTATCGTTCGATGTCGCCGACGTGCTCGTCGGCCCCGGTGTCGTTGAGAGTGATGTTGATGTCTGCGAGTTGTCCACGGAGGGAAGCAAACTGGCCGTCAGCCAAAAGTAGATTCACGTGGAAACCGCGAGACTTGTATATGCTTTGAACGCGTTGCACACTTGCAAGTAACGTCTTATCTGATTGATTTTCCATCATCTCGGCTGTTCCAAAGTGTATGTTGCGCGACGTTGTCATTAAGAATGCAATTTTGTTGACAAACATCACATCGGCGCATAGTGTGACCGACCGGTATCGGTCCTGGATTTGGCACGGGAGTGGCGTCATATTGTCGGCGACTCGAGGAGGGGGTTGCCGAGTCGTCTTACCCTTCAGGGATCCAAGATCAGGCCCAAGGATATCGTCTGCTGCGTATATATCGTCCACGGTGTACGGGTTATTTGGTAGTAGATTGTGTTTCACGATCCGAATCAGGTCTCGAGTACTCGGGCGTCCAATTTTGATCTGCAGCGCGCGCACACCCATAGCGTTATTCACATCATGATTAGTGTATTTTTCTTTATTTTCAGTTACTGTGTTGACTAACATAGATCCTGAAACGACCGAATTGGGTTGCCCCATCGTGTCAAAGAAAAACAAACCGTCTTTTGATTGATTGAATGCTAGTGTGGTGTTGTCCGGTCTCA
>CAYWXW010000325.1:0-1846 GCA_964462265.1 uncultured Porticoccaceae bacterium
CCAAGGGTCATGGCGCTCAGGTGATTATCACGGAAGTTGATCCGCTCCGAGCATTGGAAGCGGTTATGGACGGTTATCGGGTTATGTCGATGCTGGAAGCGGCGGTTGTTTCGGATTTCATCATTACCGCCACCGGCGATAGAAATGTCGTCGACCAAGCTCATTTTGAAGTAATGAAGGATGGTTGCATCGTTGCCAATGCCGGACACTTCAATGTCGAGATCAATATTCCCGCCCTGGAGAGATTAGCACCCAAAAAGCAGCGAATCAGACAATATATTGATGAATATCAATTACAATCGGGCCGCACTATCCGCTTGCTCGCCGAAGGCCGTTTAGTTAATCTGGCAGCGGCCGAAGGACATCCCGCCGCAGTTATGGACATGAGCTTTGCCAATCAGGCCCTTTGTTGCAGCTTTATCTGCAACAGCAAAGAACCCCTGGAGAATAAGGTCTATCCTGTTCCTGATGAAATTGATCGGGAAATTGCCCGCATGAAACTAAAGGCCATGCAAATAGACATCGACAGCCTGACGGAGGACCAGAAGGAGTATTTATCCTCCTGGCGCGGAGGCACCTGAAAAAAGGTGCATACGTCCCTTGAAATCACAGCAGAGAACGGCGAAGCGGCCCGTCTTCCCTCAATAGACCTTTTGTTTTGAAAAGCCCTTGCCCAGCACATTAAAGGTATTCTCCGTGATCATGAAGGCGGATGGGTCATGGTGTAAAGCTAGTGATTCGAGTCGTTTCAATTGATAATTATGCACTACGGTCAAAATTATCTTTTTTTCACGGCCGGAATAGGCGCCCTTGCCTTCCAGATATGTGACGCCCCTGCGCAGCGTTTGATTGATATCCCAGGCAATGGCTTCGTGGGCCTCTGAGATAATCAAAACCATCTTCCGTTGGTTGAACATCATCAGTACATGTTCCAGGACAAAGGAGGAGACGAAGCTCATGGCGAGGGAATAAAGGACCATCTCTAAATTCAGGGCACCAAAGCTGAAGGCGAAAAGAATCAGATTAAAAGCAAAAAAGAAGGTCCCCATGCGGATGTTGAATTTCTGGTGCAGGACGATAGCTATAATATCGTTGCCACCCAGCGAGCCCAGAGAATGAAAAACAATTCCGGCACCGGCACCGACGACGGTACCGCCTGCAAGCATGACAAGGAACGGGTCATGCAGAGGAATGGTAAATGTGATCAATTCAAACCACATGGAACTCATAACCATTCCGTAAAGGCTGTAGAGAAAAAAGCGCCTGCTCACCAGTTTCCAGCCGAGAAGGAACAGAGGGGTGTTAATAATGAAGTACCAGATACCCGGTGACAGGATGTTGGTTGTGTAATAGCACAAGAGACTGACACCGGTAATACCGCCGGTGATAAAGTTCTGGGGGACGACGATGGCTTTAACCCCGATACCATAGAGTAGTGATCCAACTGTAATGAGCAGTAGATTCCAGCTAACGGACGACAATAACTGCCTTTTGGCGGGTGACATGAAAGAACCTTCTGGAAGGGAGTGATGAAATCAAAAAAGCCTGTAGACACAAAGGGGCAACTATATACCATGTCTTTTGCAAGGCGCTACTGAAATCAACACTGCAGCGGAATTTGAAGTGTGGGTGATGGGGAATAATGGGGACGTTCTTCAGATTATAAATTAATTATTATAGTTGATGGCGTTGTAAAAACTCTTCAGCCGAAATCGACGCTTATCTGGTTCTTTGTTACAATTTTTCTATCATCACGAAGTGCCATATACACCCGAAATAATAAAACAATCTTACGCCTCCGACATGAAGCTTTTGACGCATCCATCGGAAATCGAAAATTTTTACG
>CAYWXW010000326.1:0-1833 GCA_964462265.1 uncultured Porticoccaceae bacterium
CACGGGCCCAAGGTACAATGGTTGAAATGATACCCGCTGGTACAGTGCAGTTGAATGAAGTGCACTAACTCAACAAGAGCAAAAACTCACCTGTAGAATCTCACGAGGTCAAATGTCAGAGCAGTCGCTAGCACACTTAAGCTTCACCGTAGCCCAGCACTCGGTGGCCGGTGTTAAGCCCCAAAATGAAGATGCTATTGGCATCCGCATTCCCCAGGGGCTGACATTGACTAATAAGGGTGCGGTGGCGGTGATTGCCGATGGTGTCAGTGCCGCAGAGGCGGGCAAGGAAGCCAGTGAAACCTGCGTCCATAATTTCCTCTCCGACTATTACTCCACACCCGATAGCTGGGGTGTAAAAAAATCCACCACTCAGGTACTTACCGCTCTAAATCGCTGGCTGTTCGGTCAGGGGCGAAGTTTTACTGACGCTCAAAAAGGCTATGTCAGCACCTTTAGTAGCGTTATTTTCAAGTCGCAGACAGCGCATATTTTTCATGTTGGCGATTCTCGTATTTACCGCTTACGCGACAATGATCTCGAGCAATTGACCCGCGACCACACCACTTTTATTAGCGAGGAGCAGTCTTATTTGGCGCGGGCCATGGGTCTGGATGTAAAACTCGATGTCGACTATCGCAGTTTTGATCTGGAAATTGGCGATATCTTTTTTCTCAGTACCGACGGTATCCACGATTTTGTTAAAGACCGGGACTTGCGTTCAGTGCTAGGCACGCTCGTTGGTGAACCATCTGAACAAACGTTCGATGCCTGTTGTGCCAAGCTGGTGGAAATCGCCCTCGAAAATAGCAGCCGCGATAATTTAAGCTGCCAGATTTTGCGTGTTGATAGCTTCCCCAAACAAAGTATTGATGATGTGAGTCGCAAGCTGTCGGAGCTGCCTTTCCCGCCACCCCTCGAGCCAGGCATGCTTCTGGACGGCTATCGTGTCGAGCGTGAATTACACGCCAGCAGTCGCAGTCAGGTGTACCTGGTCTGTGACGTCGACACCGATCAGCGCTATTGCATGAAAACCCCCTCGGTTAATTTTGACGATGACCTGGCCTATATTGACCGCTTTGTGATGGAAAGCTGGATAGGCAGTCGCATCAACAATCCCCACGTTGCCAGGGTTATCGATGGCGGTAAATCAAAATCGTGTTTGTACTATCTCACCGAATATGTCGATGGCATCACCCTGGAGCGATGGATAAAAGAAAACCCAAAACCTGCCGTGCAAGATGTTATTTTATTGGTGCAGCAAATTGTAAAGGGTATAAGAGCCTTTCATAATCGTGAAACCCTGCATCAGGATCTTAAGCCCGGTAATATTCTTATTGATCGCAATGGGCAGGTTAAAATTATTGATTTCGGCTCCTGTTTTATTCAGGGTATTGCCGAAATTGCCACACCCCTTGAGTACGAAGGCATACTGGGTACCGCCGCTTATTCGTCGCCAGAAGTGGTTATTAACGCTAAAAGCACCGTGCAATCTGATATTTTCTCACTGGCTGTTATTGTTTATGAAATGCTGACTGGCGAGCCTCCCTTTGCTGGCAAGCTTGAAGAGTGCCGCACATCAAAGGCCTATTTGAAAACCAAATATATTCCCTGTTACGACATCAATCCCTTAATACCCATCTGGATAGATGGCGCGGTCAAAAAAGGCCTGCGCTTTAGCCCAGAGAGCCGCTACGAAGATGTTTCTGAATTTTTGCATGAGCTTCAAAAGCCCAACCCAAAATATAAAAAAGGCCAGGGTGATGCATTGCTCGAAGCTAACCCACTATTGTTTTGGCAGGCCTTATCGGGATTGTTATTTGTTGGCCTTTG
>CAYWXW010000327.1:0-1826 GCA_964462265.1 uncultured Porticoccaceae bacterium
CTATTTTTCCGAGCATTTTGAAGGATTTTCTGAGCATGGTATTTTTCATGGTATTTATTGCGTGTAGCAAGGCAGAAAGCATCGATACCATGAGATGAAAATTAAGCTTGGCATGGTATCAGGGAACCTGAACTGAGGGCGCTCCTGAGCAATCCGAAACCGGCATTTCCAGCACAGTGTTTCAGAAAATCAGTACTGTTTTTCTGAAACTGTTGGTAGCATAACGATTGTATAAATTGCTGAAAAATAACTAGTATTCGTAGTTCTTCTCGTCGAGAAGGTCGGGCTTTCCCGCTAAGCCGGTGTCTACACTCACCACGTCGATTACTTGCAGAAAGTAACCAGGTACGTTACAGTTTCCCATAAAGAAGGAGATTGCTATTGATTCAGAGTTTTCGGGACCGCTGGCTAAGGGATTTTTATCTGGAAGATAAAACCAGCAAGAAGATACCCGCTGAGGTCGAAGACCGACTGTTCCGAAAGCTGCAGTTAATCGATGACGCGACCTGTGATCTCGACTTGCGGTCGCCTCCGAGCAATCATTTTGAAAAGTTGAGAGGAAATTTGGCCGGGAAGCATTCGATTCGCGTTAACAAGCAATGGCGATTGGTGTTTACCTGGTCAGGCGAACGTGGTGAGGCCCAGGACATCTATCTGGATAACCACGATTATCGGTGAGGCAGGCTATGAATATCACAAAACGACAACCCGTCAGTGTCGGTGAGATGATTACCGAGGAGTTTCTCGTGCCCATGGCGCTGACGCAGGGTCAACTGGCAGAAGCGATGGGAGTCAGTCGAAAAACCGTGAATGAGTTGTGTACCAACCGTCGTGCAATCACGGCTGATACGGCATTGATGCTGGCGACCGTATTCGGGAATACCGCTGATTTCTGGTTGAATCTGCAGCAGCGCAACGAGCTGTGGAAAGCGCTAAATACACCAAAGCGGCGAGCACGGATTGAGAAAGCCAAGCCCATTGCTGCCTGAGTTTGAGGGCAATGGCTCGTAGCGCACATAAGTGGTCCTTTCCAGCACGATTCCGGACTGGCGCTTATAGCTGGAAGGCATCAAGGCTGGCGTGCCAGCGTCTTCGCGAAGCTGTCTCCGAAATCAAGAAAGTCGCAAAGAAAGATCCCCTGGTTGGCGCAGAGGGTGCTGTCCGTTTGATGGAAAAGATCTGGCCGGCGCTGGAGCATGTCGATAGCTCCAGCGGCGCGCTGGGATCAGCAGTCAACAAGGCGCTGGATGCATTGATACCGATCCTCGTCAATGCGCCCGCCGACGGGAAGACACGTGATAAATGGCTTGATCGTCTTTGGCAGGCCATGGCGGATGATGGCGTTGACTACCTCAGCCCGGTGGGTGATCGGTGGGGTGAGATCTGTGGCCCAACGAAAGTCGCCGGCCGCTGGGCGGATGAATTGGTATCCACGTTGCGATCCTGTTGGTCAGATCCGAATCCGGGCAGCTATTTTCACGGCGCGACAGCTTGCCTCTCCTGTCTGTTGGCGACAGGGCGCTACGGTGAGTTGCTCGATTTGTTGGAACTGCCACGGTACCCGTCGTGGCATTACCGTCGCTATGGCGTAGAAGCACTCCTGGCCATGGGTAGGAAGGCGGAGGCGGTCCAGTATGCCGAAGCCTCACGGGGACTGAACGAGCCTGATTCCGTGATCGACCAGGCCTGTGAGCAGATCCTGATCTCATCCGGCCTGTACGAGGAGGCCTACCGTCGCTATGGATTGAGTGCTGCGGTGGGTAATTCCTATATCGCCCGGTTTCGCTCAGTTGCAAAACGCTATCCAATGAAGGATAAGTTGCAGA
>CAYWXW010000328.1:0-934 GCA_964462265.1 uncultured Porticoccaceae bacterium
CTCAATTTATGTTTATGTTAGTCATCCTGAAGTTGACTTAGTTGTTAATTCTGCTAAAGGTTGTTATCCCTTTTCTGTTCCTTTAAATGCAGGAGATGGTTTTGAAAAATACCTTTGGCAAAACAGCAATAACGACACGCTTTCAACAAGCCAATTTTACACGGCCTCCAACATAAGTGATGAATACCGGGTTACCGTTTACGATGAATACAGTTGTACTGCCAGCGACACAATGAATTTAGTAGTTTACCCTGTTCCAAACATTGAAATTGAAGGAGATAAACTGGTTTGCGGAGAATTGAATACAGATCTATCGGTTAAAATATCGGGTGCCCCGGAATCGGTTTGGAATTACGATGGGAGTTATACCTGGAGTTCGGAACCAAGATTAACATTTTCAGAAGAATCGCACCAAAATGCAAAAATTACAGCTCCAGGCTGGGGCGAATATGAAATTTACTATTTGCTGGAAACCAGTGATGGCTGCACTACCGGAGATACATTTTTAGTACAGTTCCAACCAACACCTACTTCGGATTTTATTTTTGTGGATGACCCTGATGATGAATGTAAAGGATATTCGCGAGAAGTATTGTACACCGGGAATGCCACAAAAGATGCAACCTATTTTTGGGACTATGGCGGCGCAAAACTAATCGATTCCTTAGATTGGAATAACTTTACCGTTTCAATTGGAGCATACAATACTACACCATATTTAACTCTTTTTGTTGAAGAGAATAATTGCTGGAGCGATACCACAAGAAAGCTACTTGGTGCGAATCCCGACTTTGTGTTGGGAACAGAAAATGCATTAGCAACAGTTGCAACATATACACCGGGTACAGGAGTTTCAAAAACAAATGATGGTAGCGCTTATGTAGCATTAGCAAACTTGAAAGAAATTGCAGTAAATGAATTATTAGATGGTTAC
>CAYWXW010000328.1:1105-1825 GCA_964462265.1 uncultured Porticoccaceae bacterium
AGTTTAATTGTAGACCCTGAACGTGAAGCATTGTTATTAGATACAGCATCTAAATTAATTCTTAACACAGACCGTGGAGATAGAATTTTAATGGATGGTTGGATTGGTAGAGTAGCAGGATTTGATGTATATTCAACTACATTATTGACTACTGCAAATATCGTAGCAATGCAAAAAAGAGCATTCGCATTTAAAGATAATTGGAAGATTGAACCAAGATTACAAAGTCTTGATGGTTCAGGAACATTTATTGGCGATTCAGCAATTCAAGCAAGATATGCGTATAACTATGGCGCAGTAAGAGCTACACTAATCCAAGTAGATAACGGAAGGGGTTAGCTAGCCTAACCTTCAACCTTAACGGTGGAAATATCGCAGCCAGTGAGGCAGACATAGTTGTCAACGATGCAGTTATTGGTACAGCGTTCTTGTCGTACGGTTCTATCCCTGAACCAGTGTATACTGATTTTACACAGACAGGTTGGGCATATGATGCTGAGGGTACATCAGTAGTCGGTGCCGAAGATTTAATTACAGGCGATGACACATTGTACGCAGTGTGGGTAGCAGATTAGTAGATTTAGATAGATAATATAGCCCTATGATTTGAAAGAGTTGTAGGGCTTATTTTTAAAAAGGAGGAAAACTATGATACTAAAAGATAACAACGAATACTATATCGAAGTAGATGATGTATTAAATAATAGTGAGTTTAGTGAA
>CAYWXW010000329.1:0-1824 GCA_964462265.1 uncultured Porticoccaceae bacterium
GCCCTCGACCCGCACGGGGCCGTGATCCCAATGCCGTCCCAAGCGCAGGTTGACGGTCGTCTGGGCCCCGACCTCCACGGTGTTCGCGTTGCCGGCTTTGGCGCTGCTCTGGTGGCTTCACCCGCGGCCGGGTGCCGTCGCCGAAGGTCTTGCCACAGGCGCGGATGTGGATGGCGGTGCCGTTGCCGTTGCCGTTGCCGCTCATGGCTCGTCCCCGGGATTCAGGCGCGGGCCGCGGCCGATGAGCTGGATGGCCACCAGCAAGGGAATGATCAGCACGAAGAACACCAGCGTGTAGGCCGAGGCCACCTCCAGCCGCATGGAGGCGTAGCTGTCGGCGAGCCCCACCGGCAGGGTCTTGGTCAGCGGCGTGTGGAGCATCCAGGTGAGGTTGAACTCACCCAGCGACAGGGTCACCACCATGAGACTTCCCGCCAGGATCCCGGGCCGGGCGTTGGGCACGATCACATCCAGAAACCGCCGCAGCGGCCCCGCGCCCAGCGACGCCGCGCCCTCTTCCAACGTGCGGGCGTCCATGGCCTGCAACACCGCCATCACCGAGCGCAGCATGAAGGGCAGGGTGTAGAGCACATGCCCCACCATGATGAACAGCCAGGAAGCGCGGAACTCGCGGATGCCGCCGTACACGGTGATCAGCGCCAGCGCGATGGCCAGCCCCGGCACCGCCACCGGCAGGGTGATGAGTTCCTCGAACACCCGCCCGAGGCGCGAGGGATGGCGCACCAGATACCAGGCCGCCGGCACGCCCATGAGGATGGTCACGATGAGCGTCGCCACGGCGATCCACAAAGACAGGAACACCGTGTCCAGATACAGATCCAGCACCTCCCCCACCCAGCGTAGCGTCAGTCCCGAGCCGAGCCCGCGGAAGTAGTTCACCGTCACCCCGGCCAGCATGGACATCACCGCCGGCACCATCAAAAAGGCCGCCACCAGCGCGGTGAAGGCGAATTGCAGCCAGAAGCGCACGGGTTCAGCCCGCCGCCGCCACGCTGGTGCCGGCGAACTGCCGGGCCACGGTGAGCACCGCCCAGGTGATCAGTCCCAGCACGATGGACAGCGCCCCCGCCACCGCGAAATTCGCCTGGAGGGTGAACTCGGTGTAGATCACCATGGGCAGCACGTCGATATCGGTGGCCAGCGTGAAGGCCGTCCCGAAGGCGCCCATGGCGGTGGCGAACGCCACCGCCCCGGAGGCGATCAGCGCCGGGCGCAGCGCCGGCAGGGTGACATCGCGCAGCACCTGCCAGGGCGAGGCGCCCAGCGAGCGGGCCGCCTCGTCCAGCGCCGGATCCAGCTTCTCGATACCGGCCATCACGGTGAGCAGCACCCGGGGAATGGAGAAGTAGAGATACCCCGCGAACAGCCCCGCCATGGAGTAGGCGAACACCAGCCGGGTGTCGAATAGCGCCCGGCTGGCCATGTTGATAAGCCCCTGCCGTCCGGCCAGGATGATCACCATGAAGCCCACCACCACCCCGGGGAAGGCCAGCGGAAAGGTCAGCATGGCGATCAGCAGATTCCGTCCGGGGAAGCGGTGGCGCACCAGGAACAGGCCTGCCGTGGTGCTGATGATGAGCGTGGCGAGGGTCACCGCACCCGACAGCAGCAGGGTCGCCAGCATGGTCTGGCCGTGGCGGGGGTTGGTGAGAACACTCAGGTAAGCACCGAGCCCGTCCTCGCCGGTGGCGCCGATCACCACGAGGCGTCCCATGGGAATCAGAAAAAACGCCAGGGCGAAGATCCCCACGGGGAGGATCAACAGCCCGTCGAAGGGGGTATGGCGTCCCACGGGTGGCGCTT
>CAYWXW010000330.1:0-1823 GCA_964462265.1 uncultured Porticoccaceae bacterium
CAGGATGTTATAAAGCCACAGTTAACCCTCCAGTTGCATAAAAACTGAAGTATTTTAAAAGAAAATACTTGCGGAACCCCATGAATAGTGCTTTAAATGAAATAGAAGAAGAAAAGCAAACCCTATTCAGGAGGCCACCGCAAGTGAAATCCAGTAAAGCACAAATTCAAGCAAAATACCACAAAATTCCGACTATTCGTTTTGAAGATCAAAAGTTAACTTCTTTTTCTGGTTTGTTGATATTTCAAGGGCTATTTAAGCGCATGAACTTGAAGCAACGCTTAAAGAAGTGTTACAGCCACGCAAAGGCATCACCTATCTTCGGGCATCATGTCATCGTATTGCTACTGATTGTTCATCTTTTGCTTGGCTTTCGCCGCTTACGCGAGGTTGACTACTATCGTGACGATCCCATAGTTCTGCGGCTATTAGGATTACGAAAGCTTCCAGATGTTTCCACTATTTCCCGTGCTCTGTCACAGATGGAATCTGAGGATGTCGATGAGCATAGACAACTGGCTCGCTGCATTGTTATCGAGGGGCTTATACGGGAACGGCTACCCCGCTTGACCTTCGATTTTGACGGTTCGGTGCTCTCAACTAAGGGACATGCCGAAGGCACCGCTGTCGGCTTCAATAAGGCCAAGAAAGGTGCTCGCAGTTACTACCCACTATTTTGCACGGTAGCACAAACTGGTCAGTTCTTTGACGTTCTTCACCGCCCTGGTAATGTCCACGACTCCAATGGCGCCGATGAATTCATGATGCGCTGTTTTGAAGAACTACGCCATAAACTCAATGGCACCACATTTGAGTCACGCATGGATTCGGCTTTTTTCAGCAAAAAAGTTCTTCCGATTTTCGATGCCAACCATGTAATGTTTACCGCCTCGGTTCCATTTGAAAGGCTTACCGAGCTCAAAGGTATCATCGAGCAACGCAAACGCTGGCGACGCATTGACAAAGAATGGTCATACTTTGAGAGCAATTGGAAACCCAAATCATGGGATACGACCTACCGATTCATCTTTACACGGCGCAAAACTCGTAAACAACGCAAGGGCCCAATACAGTTGGATCTCTTTGAACCGCGAGATTTTAATTATGACTATAAAGTTATCGTAACCAACAAAAACGAATCAGCCAAAGCCGTGGTACTGTTCCACAATGGGCGTGGTTCCCAAGAGGCTATCTTCGGCGATGCAAAAGGCGATTGTGGTCTCAATGTCATCCCTACACGTCGGTTGATCGGCAACCAAGTATATACGCTTTGCTCAATGATGGCTCACAACCTGTCTAGGGAATTGCAAATGATATCCGCGCCGGCTGCTCATCGCGCGCGGCCTAAACGGCCTGCAGCATGGAAATTTAAAACTTTGGACACTCTCAGGCATCGCATTATTCAACGCGCTGGACGTCTCACGCGGCCGCAAGGAGAACTTACACTAACCATGAGTGCAAACCGTGCCGTTCGAAAAAATCTTTTGCATTTTCTCGATGCAGTACAAAATGAAGCTTGATTAAAATTATCTTCAAAAAATGAAATTTTATGCAACGTTAGGGTATACTATCAAACGCATGTGGCGGTTGGATTGTGTTCGATGATGATTCCGCGGAAACTTTTGTTCCTATTGCCAAGTGGAGAAAAATTTATGCTAAAAAAACCAAAGCGTGGATTCAAATCTAAGATAACAACGGGATGAACCAGACGGGAAAAACTATGCGGTTTTACGTAAAGGCCGTGCAAACTTGACATTTATTTATGTCGCTGCTCACCGCCGGTTATCCAGCGACAAAGGAGTATCAGAATGAGGAATAATTGG
>CAYWXW010000331.1:0-1816 GCA_964462265.1 uncultured Porticoccaceae bacterium
CGCTTCTAAAATTGAATCATTCCTTGGTTACTAATTACGCCAGCAACCACCCATGTTGCCAGCCATGCGGCTCATGTGTCCCGATCCCATGTGGCGACCTTGGCCCATCCTGCCCCAGTGGTTTTGATGGTCACAGCCATTGTAGCCACAGCGGAACCATGCGCCATTTCCACCAGCAATAAAGCCGCCAGCTTCTTTGTTAGCTTTGTTCAACAAGGCCCAGTACTGCTTCTCCAGATCGACAATTTCTGTTTCCAGATTCCGCAAAGCGCCAATTGTGGTGCTGTCGTTTGCACTGGCAGAGCGATATTCTTCAGTCTTACTGTTGAGGGAGGCTTGTAGCTCATCCAGTTGCCCAGAATACTTTTCTTTCACTGCATCCAATTGTTGTTGCTCTTCGGTGGTTAGATTCGTGCTTGAATAGGCCGAACCCGAGCTATACTCGCCGCGGCAATTCCAGCAGGCAAAACTGGTCGAAGCGACAGCTAGAAATCCGACAACCAGAGTAAAAATGAGGATTTTTTGTTTCGCTGTTGTGTTGATCATAATCTTGCTCCTTTAGTGTTGATATGGGATTTAACTAGAACCGGTTGATTCAGCATTAGTTGACTGGCTCTCGTTGCAGTAAGGACAGTATGACCAGTCGTGTTCGATGATCCGGCTGCAGTTCGGACAATTGTGTTTCAGGGTGTCGCCACAATGCGGACAACGGAAGTAGGTTGCGTGAATTGCCCCTGAGCATTTCGGGCAACTAAGACCATGAGGCGCTGGTGTTGGCTGCCGTCTGAAAATCAGCCAGATGATGACTGCAACAAAGATCACCATAAAGAAGCCCGGCATAAACCAACCGCCCATGTGCCATCCGCTCCATGCGGAACCTGGACCACAAAACATATTTTGTCCTCCTAGTATCTCGAATGTCCGCAACCACGGTAGTGGGAGTGCGCGTTATCAGTGTTTGATGAGTAGTGACCATGACCATGTCCACCCCAATGTCCCCAAGAACCACAGCCAGACAGCAGGAACAGGCCTCCCGCCAGAACGATAAGTAACAGAATAGTTTTCAGCATGATGCGCTCCTTTGTGTGATTGTTACCTAAATAAAGAGCAATGCCGGTGCCAAAACTGTAAGTTGTTGTAAATGCAGAGCTGTTGCTTTTGGAGATGGATGGGGGCGGTAAATATTTTTACTGTTTTTGCCGGCCGAAACCTGACCATTGTCAAAAGTTTTGACAGCTTCAGGTCAGGCCGTATTCCTTGAGTTTGTTCTGCAGAGTCTGGCGGGTGATGCCGAGGATTTCGGCGGCACGGGTGCGGTTGTTATCGGTCTGCCGCAGGGTGGAAAGAATCAGCTCTTTCTCCATCTCTTTCAGGGTCAGTCCGGGACGGATGGCAAAGGGACGTTCGCTGTTGTCCGCATAGGACTGACGAACCTGCACAGGCAGGTGATGAAGTGAAATCTGTTCTTCCAGGCAGAGAATCACTGCTCGTTCGATGGCATTTTCCAGCTCCCGGATGTTTCCCGGCCAGGCATAGGCCAGCAGGGCTTCCAGCGCTTCCGATTCAAAGCTGCGGATGTCTTTGCGGTTCTTGTCGCAGTACCGCTTAAGAAAATGCTCTGCCAGAGTCGGTATGTCCATCGGGCGTTCCCGCAAAGGGGGCAGGTGCAGCGGAACAACACTAAGGCGGAAGAAAAGATCCTGCCTAAAGCTTCCTTCTTCGGCCATCTGTTCCAGGTTCTTGTGAGTTGCGGCGAGCATGCGGACATCGACCTTGACGGTTTTTGCGCCGCCGAGCCGTTCGAATTCCCCTTCTT
>CAYWXW010000332.1:0-591 GCA_964462265.1 uncultured Porticoccaceae bacterium
ACCTGACCTATGCCATGCATACCTGCCAGTGGGTTTTTGACCTCAAAGACGACGATGTTTACTGGTGTACCGCTGATATCGGCTGGATCACCGGTCATTCCTATATTCTCTACGGACCGCTGGGCCTGGGTGCTACTTCACTTATGTTCGAGGGTGTTCCCTCCTACCCAGGACCGGATCGTTTCTGGAAGATTGTCGAGAAATTCAGAGTGAACATCTTCTACACCGCACCGACTGTTATCCGTGCTTTGATGAGGGACGGCGAAGAGCCTGTACAGCGCTACGACCTGTCCAGCCTACGTGTTCTCGGTTCTGTGGGTGAGCCCATCAATCCTGAAGCGTGGATGTGGTACCATGTTAATATCGGCAAAGAAAAGCTGCCTATCGTGGACACCTGGTGGCAGACTGAGACCGGCGGTATCATGATTTCACCGTTGCCCTACGCCACCACCCTTAAGCCCGGTTCAGCCACCTATCCGCTACCCGGTATTGATGCGGCAATCTACGACGAAGACGGCAACGAAGCTGCACCCAATGAGGGCGGCCATCTGGTTATCCGTAAACCGTGGCCGGGAATGTTACGCGGAGTTT
>CAYWXW010000332.1:601-1803 GCA_964462265.1 uncultured Porticoccaceae bacterium
TTCAAAAAGACCTATTTCAGCCGCTACAAAGACACCTACGACCCGGAAGACGGTGCGCGTAAAGATGAGGACGGCTGTTTCTGGATCATGGGTCGTCTGGACGATGTCATCAACGTATCCGGTCATCGTCTGGGGACTGCCGAGATCGAATCCGCATTGGTTTCCCATCCCGCCGTGGCCGAGGCTGCTGTTGTCGGCATGCCCCATCCAGTCAAAGGCCAAACCATTTTCGCCTATGTCACTCTGATGGCTTCGGCTACTGAGACAGACGAACTGATCGCCGAACTGCGCAAGCATGTCCGGACTGAGATCGGACCCATCGCCACCCCGGAGGTGATCATGTGGGCACCGGGTCTGCCGAAGACTCGTTCTGGTAAGATCATGCGCCGTATTCTGCGTAAGATTGCAGCCGACGATTTTGACAACTTCGGTGACACCTCCACCCTGGCTGATCCTTCAGTAGTGGACAGCTTGGTTAACGACAGAAAAAACATGTAACAATTTAATCCTTTTCAAAAAAAAATCCCGAAGGAAAGTCTTCTTTCCTTCGGGATGTCCTTGCCCGCTCCTCTGCACCACCTACCAGCCCCAGCCTTTAAGAATCCCAAAAAAACTCCGTTCGGTTTTCCCGTTTACAAAGAGACAACTGCATAGATTATGCATGCAGTTTATTATGCTGTAGGCAGCTTACTCACCAGCTCTTCAATACCGGACAGGGCATTAATCTCCTCTGTTGCCAGCAGCACCTCAAAGCTCGCATCATCATTGGCCTTGAGTGCGACTGGATAGGTGTATCCCGTTTCCTTTCCGTACTTCTCCTCAAACTCATCTTTATGGAGAAACTCCAGTTCATGCTGCGTTGTTTCTCTGTACTGCCGCCATTCCTCCTTCTCGCTGAACACTCCATGCGTCAAGGAGCAGAGGTTGCAGGAATAGGTGTCAGGACGAAGAATCTTATGGCCTATATCAAGCAGGGTGTTTATTTTGCCGCTATCGGCATTGTAGACAAAGGTAATCTTCATGATTGCACCTTATAAGAAAAATTTGACCAATCAGGAAAAGATTCCTGATTGGATCTGATATTCGGGCGTCAAGCTCAGGATTCCTCTCACTCCACCCGCCGACAACTCTCCTCCACCTGCTGCCATTGCTCCTTCAGTCGTTTTTCAGAGATCGGCAGAGCCGTACCAATCTCCGGAGCA
>CAYWXW010000333.1:0-1791 GCA_964462265.1 uncultured Porticoccaceae bacterium
CGAGAATATGTTTTAAATCCACCAGTAAACCATCGGAAACATCGATGGCGGCGTTAGCTAAACCAAGTAGCGCTTGCCCTAGTGCAAGGCGCGGGCTAGGGCGATTTAAGCGCGAAAGCAGGTATTGTTGGTGAGTGCTCTCCGCTGAGGATGCCAGCTTGCCCTGCTGTATTTGCAGCCCAAGACCGGCGTCACCAATGTTGCCGGACACATAAATATCATCCCCAACCTTGGCGCCACTGCGTAATAAGGCTTGCTTGTGGGGAAGCAGGCCTAGCACCTGCACTGAGATGGTCAGCGGGCCGTGGGTGGTGTCTCCGCCAATCAGGGCTATTTGGTGTTTATCGGCGAGGGTAAATAGCCCCTCACTAAAACCCTGTAACCAGGATTCATTGGTGTCGGGAAGTGTGAGGGCAAGGGTGAACGCGTAGGGTGAGGCACCCATTGCAGCAAGGTCGCTAAGGTTTACCGCAAGCGCTTTGTGGCCGATATCGAAGGCATGGGTATCTTCTGGGAAATGAATGCCCGCAACTAGGGTGTCTACAGCAACGCAAAGGCGCTTGCCAGAGGGTGGGCTAAGAATGGCTGCGTCATCACCGATGCCGAGATCCAGGCCGGATATTTTGCGGGAGCCCTGGCTGCTTTGGAAGTATCGCTCAATCAGTGAAAATTCTTCGACAGCCATGCTTTTTCCCGATAGTTAGCCTTTTATCTCGACGTCGCGGACTTGCCGGGCCAGTTTGTCGAGCACGCCATTAACGAAGCGGTAGCTGTCTTCTGCGCCGAATACCTTGGCCAGCTCAACGCCTTCATTGATGCACACGCGGTAAGGAATGTCGATACGATGGCATAGCTCGTAAGCGCCGATGCGCAGGGCACTAAGCTCCACAACGCCCAGCTCCGATTTTTTTCTGTCTAGTAGCGGCTCTAAAAGCTGGTCAAGGGTCGCCACGTTTGCAGGAATCTCGTGCAGCAGTTCGTGGAAAAAGGGTAAATCCACTTTATGCATGGCATTTTCGTTACGGAACTGCGTTTCGATCTTGCTGAGATTCCCCCCGGCAATGTGCCATTGATAAAGGGCCTGCAAGGCAAAACGTCGCGCTTTGCGTCGTGCTGCCGGGCGGGGTTTGTCTGCTGGAGCCGGGTTAGGGGTATCGTTCACAGGGCATCGATACTCTTAATTAGGCTGACCATTTCCATTGCGCTGAGGGCGGCTTCCCCGCCTTTGTTGCCGGCTTTGGTGCCAGAGCGCTCGATGGCCTGCTCGATGGTGTCTACAGTCAGCACGCCAAAAGAAACAGGAATCGCGCTGTCCAAAGCAACCTGGGCAATGCCTTTTACACACTCGCCAGCCACGTATTCAAAGTGAGGGGTGCCACCACGGATCACAGCGCCCAGGGCGATAATGGCATCGTATTTACCCTTGTCAGCCACTTTTTTTACTGCCAGAGGAAGTTCAAAAGCGCCGGGTACGCGGATGATTTCAATTTGCTCATTTTTAATGCCGTGGCGCTTGAGGGTGTCGATGGCACCTTCAAGTAGGCTTTCAACGACAAAGCTGTTAAAGCGGCCCACAACCAGGGCATAGTTTCCGGCGACAGTAACGAAGTCGCCTTCGATGGTGTTGATTGTTTGCATAAAATTTACCTGATTGACGCGTTATTTTTTAAAGGGAATAAATTCAGTAATTTCGAGATCAAAGCCTGAAATGGCGCTGTAGCGCATGGGTGAGCTGAGCAGGCGCATTTTATGGATGCCGAGGTCGCGCAATATTTGCGAGCCGGTACCAAT
>CAYWXW010000334.1:0-1175 GCA_964462265.1 uncultured Porticoccaceae bacterium
TGCGCGACTGGCGTTTCTCGTTACTCGTTCCCGCCGCCGCAACGCCCGGTTTTATAGTAACTATCGCCTTTTTCCACCAGATGATGACAAAATGTACATTTGTCAACATAACCTTCAGGATGCGAATACCTGGCATCGTATGGACAGGACTGAATGCAGGCACCACATCCTATACATTCATTGGCTGTTACCATAACGATACCACCCTCCACGATGTGGCTGGCACCGGTAGGGCAGCAGCGTACACAGGGTGAATTATCACAATGATTGCATCGCTCTGAGCGAAGCTCAATTTCGACATCGGGGTATGTGCCATCCACGGTTTCAACAATCCAGTCGCGGCAATACCCAATGGGTACATTGTTTTCAGTTTGACAAGCGATTACACAGTCGCTGCAGCCTACACATTTTTTCGTATCTACTACCATTGCATATCTCATGATTCAACCTCCTTTCCTGGGTTTTCAGTAAGAAATGTTACAAAATTTCCTCTCATTCCGGTCCCTCCCATAATGGGGTCAACCATAACATTGGTAATCATTTCGGTGTCACTGGCTCCTTTCCCATACGCCCGACTCAGTTTTTTATTGGTATGGCCAAATCCATGCACCATATATACCGAGTCCCAGCGGATTCTTTCCGTAACGCGCACTTTTATCGGGAATGAAGAAACAGCACCATCCTGGTTCTTTAACCAAACATATTGCCCAGCTACAATATCCCAAAGTTTGGCCACTTTAGGATTAACCCAAACAGAATTTTCCTTTTTCAGGTCTGTTAGGTTTGGATTATTGGCAGTACGGCTGAATGTATGCATGGGAGCACGCCCGTATATGAGCCTGTAAAAATTCGCAGGTGGTTCGGGGTGAGCCGTATATTTTGGCATGGGATCAAATCCCAGTGCTGCCAACTCCGTTGAATAAAGTTCGATTTTGCCGGTGTTTGTGTTAAAGGTGTAATCCTCTCCATCAGAAAGATAAGGAGAACCTGTTTCCCTTTCATACGTCTTAACACCCACTTGTTGCATCTCTTCCAACGATGTTCCAATTTTCTGTAATTGCCAATCCAGTACTTCAGAAAAATCTTCGTAATTGAAATACTCACCCAATCCTAAACGCTCACCTATTTGTTTGGCAATCCACCACATGGGTTTGGAGTCGTATTTTGGTTCAACT
>CAYWXW010000334.1:1185-1790 GCA_964462265.1 uncultured Porticoccaceae bacterium
CTGATCTTATTCCGTCGTATCTTTCAAGATAGGTACATTCGGGAAGAACCACATCTGCATAAGAAACAATATCCATGGGCATGGTATCTGCTACTACGACAAATTCAGCAGCAGCCAGCGCTTTAAACACCAATTCTTTATTTGGAATGGTCTTGATCAAATTTGTTCCAGCTACGAACCATGCTTTTACTTCATGATGCTCTGCTTCTTCCGGAATTGTTGCTTTGATTATTTCGTTGGTTATACCCATTCCGGCCAGAGGGTATTTCTCGCCCAGGGTTTCCCACGACCATTCCGGGTGAGGGTATGGCGGATGCGGGTATTTAGGTAAACTTAACTTTTCTTTAAAATAAAAACCTCCTCTTCGGCCCCAGGCTCCCAATAAAGCATTTAATATGGCCATGGCACGTTCGCGTTGTGTATCATCACCATACCAAACCACATGTCGACCCGGATGAACAATGACTGAAGGAGCTGCATCAGCCATGGTACGGGCGGTTTCACGAATTACATCAGGTTTGATAGTCGTAATTCCATAAGCCCATTCAGGGGTCATGTTTTTAACATGCTCTTTTAGTTGATCAAGCCCGTAGGTGTACTTTTCA
>CAYWXW010000335.1:0-1782 GCA_964462265.1 uncultured Porticoccaceae bacterium
GTTGATACTCTTTCGAACAGATTCAGTAAAACGTCCTAACTCAATATGCTCAGGCTTTCCGGTTATCGCATTTAATAGCACTGGAGCACATAACATATAACCTTCATCACTGAAATCTGCTTCAGCTAGTTCAGTGACTGGTCTCCCATTAGATACAGAAATAATACTGTTATCTCTATTGATAATGAAAACTGCCTGGGGAAACCATCGTTTTTGCAAAAACGGTACGGCGCTTACGTTTGTATCTGATTTTGCACCACTCAAAAACACAACATATTCCTCGTTCTTACGGAACGAATATGGAAGTAAGTAATATTTCCCCTGCTCTTGGTCAATTGTGTATTCATCACCAATTTTTAATGAACCTGGTTGTTTAATAATATCTTGTAATACGAACCACGTTCTATAACCAGAACCATATAGCACTTTCCCGCGAAAGATTAAACTTGAAACATCAATCATTTTTGAAAGTGGCTGCGTATCAACGGATTCATATTCCTCATATGGCACATAATAATCAACAGGTGTTTCGAGCCAGGTACAGCTTGGAGCTGCAACAATCATATATACGAGACATATGCCTGTTACTCGAATTACCCATCTAGAAAGTGAATTTCTTATCGCCATATAGTAGGACAGCTTTTTTTAGATAAGTCTCATTCTGAAGCATCACCAAAGGTGAGCTATTGATATATATCAACTAGAAAAGATTGGCTAAAGCGTCCCAAACTTCCTTGTTCAGGCACAGTGCAGCATGTCTAATCACCTTTGGGGAACCCTTAGTCCACGAAAAGTAAGGTATTACTCGAACGTCCGATAAGGGTCGGCAAGAGACTCCCAGACCCTGAAGCCTGACTGAATTACTCGACCCACTGCTTACGGCCAAAAGCATGACTTCGATTGGTCTATTAGGCGTAACCTCTGAGTTTCCATGCCCTTCTTTCTTCGAAATATTCGAACTATTAGATACGTTATTCCGAATTTATTTTTCAATATATTTAACGCATGATTGCGTAACTAACGATCCCAGGATGTGCACGACATGCCTACCATTACGATTCAGCAGTTTGAACAAGTCTCACTAATTGTCTGCTGTTCTTTCCTGATCCTTTTCATGCTATTCATCCTTTATAGACTCAGCAAAGATTCCAATGCCGGGAAATATGGCATGTTTGTGATATTTTTTGCATTGAGCCTCGGCATATTCGGTTTCGCGATGAAATCAATTATCCATTTATATTTGATCTGACACCTGAAATATGTGTAATAAGGCTCGATCATATGAATATGTCTTTTGGGTCGACAAGATAAGCTCATACCATCAAGCCTGGTTCAATCACACGACCGACTGCATCCGGCCATGAACAGATTTTAAGTAAGAACATTTTTTCCGAAAATGAACGCGAATAAACGGTAATTAAAAACTTTAGTTAGATAGTGATTGTCTTCCTGAACGATAGCGAATGATCTTGCCATACAGCTAAGCATGAACCAAACATGATACCCATCCCGCTCAACAGCGTTATGGACTGGTATGACGATCGTTAGCAAATATTGTTTGTATTTGCGTTTATTCGCGTTCATTTGCGGAAGATTAAAAATTATTCTGACCAGGCAGTCAGGGTCGACAAGAGACGACCAGGCTATGAAAACCAGTCACATCACCTGACCGGCAACTGTCGGCCATGAGCGCCCGAACAGATAAATCATTTTTATTATTACTGACCGAAGAAAAAGTTCGGAATCAACCATTGAGAATTGAACGATCCAAGATCTCCCATT
>CAYWXW010000336.1:0-1779 GCA_964462265.1 uncultured Porticoccaceae bacterium
TGTGGTTGTGAGATGCCTGATAACGTACTTGAGAATGTAAAGGAATTAGCATTATCTTTACAGACGTTAAGGGATAAGATAAAGAAACCTATAAAAGTTAACAGTTCGTACAGGTGTTTGTCTCATAATCGTACTATAGGTTCAAATGATTCTTCGCAGCATCCTAAAGGAAAAGCGGCAGATATCGTCATTAAGGGTCAGATACCTGAACAAACAGCTAATCTGATAGAGGTGTTGATTGAAAATAAAGAGATACCTGAAGGAGGTTTAGGTATTTACAATACTTTTACACATTTCGACATAAGAGGTAAAAAGGCTAGGTGGGACTATAGAAAGTAAACAAATGAAAAATAAGAAACCATTCAAAGAAACAAAGGTAGGGGAGTTTTTGCTGAAGAAGATTCCAGGATTAATTGGAAACGTACTTCCAGATAACGGTGTTTTAGGCGTTTTAAAGAACGTTATAGATGCAGATGATACTATCACTCCAGAGGAGAGAGAAAGTTTACATAACGAGCTAAAAGAGCTATATGAGCTTGAGATAGCGGACAGGGATTCAGCAAGAAAAAGAGAGGTAGAGAAAGCGAAGACGGGTCAGTTTGATTTTATGTTTAATCTTACAGGTGTTGTTGGGTTGTTAGCATTTGCTTTTATTATATATGCTATAGTATACTTAGAGGTTCCAGAAAATAATAAGGAGGTTTGGATACATCTGATAGGTATATGTGAGGGAATAGTACTTAGTATATTCGGTTACTTCTTTGGTAGTGCTGTTCGTAAAAAAGATGATTAGATGACAAAGATAAAATCATACATACTAGATGACAATATCACTGGTAGTGATAAGTGGATAGGTACTGATGGAAACTCGTTCAATAGAACGAAGAACTTCTCAGCGTCTAACTTAGCTAATTACTACAATCAGGCTAGAAGGATAGAGCTATCTAACTCTCTAAGTTTTAAGTACGACACCGTTGATGTTGGAGATGATAGGGCTATAGGTAGCTTCTCATTCGAGAATGAGATTGGAGCAACTGTTCCTTTTTCTAGTATATCTAACCTTATATTTCATAAGAACACTTCAAACGGCAAGACTGTTACCAACTTTTTATCTGGTATTGATGAAGCTGTAATACTTTTACATAGGTCTGATAATCCTGATTTTCACGGTTTTTTCAAGTTTAAGTCTTACACACAAAGGATAGATAACGTTGACTTCTATGACGTTGTACTTGATTTTATTCATGGTAACGGTAGCATAGAGGAGGATAAGTTTTACTTCCTATCAGTGATTCAGCTTGATGTTGCTGCTGATAAGAGCTATGTACATAACCAGTCTATAGCATCTGCTACTTGGAACGTGCAGCATAACTTAAATAAGTTTCCATCAGCTACAATGGTTCTGTCTACTGGACAGAAGGGTTATGGGGATGTAACATACATAGACGAAAATAATTTAACAATAACATTTGCCTCTGGAGAATCAGGTAAGGCATACATAAACTAGACACATGGCAATACCTTTTTTAAATAACATTACTCTCAATAACAATGAGATACAGAACGTAAAGCTGCACAACACGGCTAATATACCGTCACCAAGTTCAGGTCATATTTACTTTGACACGGACGACAATATTGCTAAGTATTGGAATGGATCTGCTTGGATTGATATCGTAAGTAACACTAACGACTTTTTAACTGATTTAAGCTTTAATACATCTGATGGTGTGTTAACAGCTACTATACAGAATCAATCGAATGTAACTGTTGACTTAG
>CAYWXW010000337.1:0-1778 GCA_964462265.1 uncultured Porticoccaceae bacterium
AACCCGTTGCCAGCGGGTAGCTACCGGCTGAGCAGCACACACCTGCTGCAACCCCTTTTCGAGATAAGCAGTCTTCTCTTCAATCTGCTCATAAAAACCTTCTGCCTGCAGCAGTTTGAGGGTGGCGATACCTGCGCTCATGGCCAGCGGGTTACCCGACAGGGTCCCGGCCTGATAGACGCCCCCCAGCGGCGAAAGAGAATCCATTATGTCGCGCCGGCCACCGAAAGCACCGACGGGCAGTCCGCCGCCGATGATTTTGCCGAGACAGACCAGGTCACCGCGCACACCATAGCGTTCCTGGGCGCCTCCATAAGCTACCCGGAAACCGGTCATGACTTCATCCATGATCAGCAGGATGCCTTCCGTATCGCAGAGCGTGCGCAAGCCTTCAAGAAAACCCGCGCGCGGCGGTACGCAACCCATATTACCGGCAATCGGCTCGAGGATAATGCAGGCGATCTCTCCCTTGTTGGCCGCCACCATCTGCTGGACTTCTGTCAGATCGTTATAGGTGGCAGTCAGGGTATACTTGGCAAAATCAGCCGGAACACCGGGGGAAGTCGGCACGCCGAATGTCGCCGCACCACTCCCGGCTTTGACCAGTAGGGAATCGGCGTGGCCATGGTAACAGCCGTCGAACTTGATCAGGAGATCTCTGCCGATTTTGTCTTCATCGGTTGCCGCACATCGGATAAGGCCGTTATTGTCTGTTTTTCCGATTTTGGCAGATTTTCAACTTCCACACTCAAAAATCCCTTTTGCCGAAAAATCGCCAATAGGAATTTTTACAGTCAACTTTTCGATTTTCCAATAATCGCGAGTGTATTTGAGTGACTTGTGAGATTCTTGTTCACACATGTTTGGTAAAAGCTTCAAATCTTCAAAAATAACTTGCTGGTCACAAGTTGTTGCTGAGGGTCTGAGCAGAAAACCAGACATCTGTTGACAAAAATGCCACACCTCAAATTTGATCAAAATCCACTTCCGCAGTGTGAGATTGGTCTCAAAATGGTTCACATTAAAAATCCACCAAAAGACATTTGCCACCAAAATGGTCTAGTTGTGAAACACCAAATTGTGAGATTTGCTAAAACTGTTAGCAAAAATCCTTAATGGGATTTTGTCAAATTTCGGAAAATTTCCGGAACTATGTTCAAAACACCAAAAATATTAAACTCTTTATTTGACAAATATGTCAAACTATGAACAAAGTTCATTTAGCAAAAAATGATCAACACGAGTCATTTTTGGCACTCAGTGACAGAATCAGTTTAGAATGTCAGACTGTCAAGTATCTGACCATTTAAACTTATTCGAAGTTTACAAAATCTTTTAGATTTCGTTAAAGATCTTTAGAAATCTAGAAACTTTGTAAAGTTAAGTAGCACAACATAAGATGTTTTGCTACATATTGCAGTATTTGTTAGTAAATCTATTAACAAATACTGCAAGTATAAATTATTCAGTAATCACTGAGTAATTTATAGAGTCTTAACATTCTAAATGTTAAGACTAGTAGTTATTATTCAATAACTACATATCATTATCTTAATATTAATTATTTACTATAAAGATCTTTACAGTAAATAATTGTATTGATAATGATAAAAGATTATTTCTATAATCTTTAAATTATTTAAAATAATTACTGTAAGACCTTACAGTATTTAAATAATTTCATAAAGTGTAGAGGATTCTTTTTATCTCGAGATAACAGAATTCTAACTTTACGTATTGGAAGATATTGTCAGGTTACTACAACAATATCTTTCAAG
>CAYWXW010000338.1:0-1774 GCA_964462265.1 uncultured Porticoccaceae bacterium
ACAGCATCCTTAATAATCTGACAAGATGGTTGATTTAAAATCTGTTCCTTATTCATACAGCTTCCTGAGATTATATCTTGACTTTCACGCTTGGTTGTTTTACCAAATCTGCAAGAAAGGATTCGATGAATTGGAAAACTGATTACAAATACCTGCTGTCGATCGTCACGATTTTTATCGGCTGCTATTTTCTCCATACCGGCACGGCCCGTTCCGACAACTGCGTACTGGAGGTCTTCCACGTGGTCAAGTAGTATACCCAAAAACACGTCCTGCTCTTTCTGGTTGCGGCCTTTTTTATTGCCCGAGCAAGGCAAAATTTTATTTTTTATAACAGGGGGGATACGTGAAAATATCTTATTTCAAAACAATAGCCAGAACCATTATTTTTTCAGGTTCGATCCTGCTGCTTACCGTGGCAGGATCCACTGCCGCTGATGTCCTGGGAATACCGGAGGCTCCCGTTCCCGGTAAGGTGACCATGGTTGATCTCGGCGCTAAAAGTTGCATCCCCTGCAAAATGATGGCGCCGATAATGGAAGAACTGGAGAAGGAATACCAGGATCGGGCAGCCATTGTCTTTATTGATGTCTGGGTGAATCCACAAGCCGCCCGAAAATACGGTATCCGGGCTATTCCTACGCAGATTTTCTACAATGCCGAGGGCAAAGAAGTGGCCAGGCACGAAGGATTCATGGACAAAGCGTCGATAGTTGCCGAACTTGAAAAATTGGGAGTCAAATAATTTCATGGATCAGGCCTTTCTCACCATCAATTCATGGATGGGCCAGGGTCTCCTGCTGGGGGCCCTCGGCTGTTTTCTCTGGGGTATGGTCAGCGTGCTGTTCAGCCCCTGCCATCTGGCCTCCATTCCACTTATTATCGGCTATGTCGGCGGCCAGAATCATCTGGTCGAAGGACGTAAGGCAAGCCTCTATGCTGTTGTTTTTACCACCGGATTGTTTATCACCATTGCCGTTATCGGCGTCGTCTGCTCGCTGCTCGGACGCATGCTCGGTGATGTCGGGCCGTATTGGACCATTGTCATCGGCCTGCTGCTGCTCTGGGTGGCCCTTGACATGCTTGGGGTGGCAAAATGCTCGATGTCCGGTGGCCTCATGGCCAGGTTAACCCTGAAAGGTCTATCCGGAGCCTTTGTTCTCGGTCTTGCCTACGGGGTGCTGTCCGGCTCCTGCACCTTTGGTTTCATCGCCCCGATCCTTGCCATCGTCTCCGTGCAGGCCAAGGTCTTCACCGGCGTGACCTTTATCCTTCTTTTCGCCATCGGGCACTGCCTTCCCATAGTGGTTGCCGGCAGTTCGACAGCCATGGTCAAGCGTCTGCTTGTGAGCAGCAGCTGGCAGCAGGGCGGCCGGGTATTCCGGCGTCTGGCGGGGACAATGATCGGTCTGCTCGGCATCTATTTCATCGTCCATCCATTTTTCCCAGCCTGATATATGCAGCGCATACCAGTCGGAAATCAGCTCAAAAAAAGAATCAGTGCGTGGCAGCACAGCCGGCAATTTCAAAAAAGCTGTATGTCGGCTTCCCCGCCCCACCTGCGATGGCAAAAGAACTGACAGCGAAAGGAGCCAACCTTAAAGAGCAACGTAACTGCTATCGCCTGGTACGCGATGAAATCCGCGCCTTCGTCGAAGGCCCTGCCGAACTCTCTTGATAGACAATAGACAATTGGAATTGTACCATTTCGTCGGTTTCAGGCTATGTAATTGCTTTTTGATTCATAGTTGTCACACTTCCGGTAACGCAGATT
>CAYWXW010000339.1:0-858 GCA_964462265.1 uncultured Porticoccaceae bacterium
CCAACTACAGTGGGCGCTGGGATATCGTCCAGGCCACCCGTCAACTCGCCGAGGCGGTGCAGGCTGGCGAGATGGCGCCCGAGGCGGTGCAGTTCGAGCATCTGCAGGCGCGGCTCTGCCTGGCGGATCTACCGGAACCGGATCTATTCATCCGCACCGGCGGTGAGCAGCGGATCAGTAATTTTCTGCTCTGGCAGATGGCCTATACCGAGTTGTTCTTCACCGATACCTACTGGCCCGATTACGATGCCGATTGCTTCGACGAGGCGTTGAATGCCTATGCCAGGCGACAACGCCGCTACGGGCTGACCGGCACCCAGGTGGAGGAATACCAGCAACTGGGCGCCTGAAACGCGTCCTAGAGATAGGGCGAGAACAGCCGGGCGACGCCATCGCGCAGTTTCACCGGCAGGGAGCGACTGTCCACCTCCGCCAGTGACAGGGGACGGGATGCCCGCAGTTTCGTGTTGATGATCCTGTCCAGTGCCGTCACCAGTCCCTCGTCGTAGCACTCGACATTGAACTCGAAATTCAGCCGGAGGCTTCGGGGATCCCAGTTGGCCGAACCGATGAAGGCCCAGGCACCGTCCACCAGCATGACCTTGGAGTGATCGAAGGGGGGCGGGGTCAGAAACACCCGACAGCCATAGGCCAGCACCTGCCAGAGCCCGGCCCAGCAGGCCCACTGCACCAGCGGCAGATTGTTGCGCTCGGGCAGCAGGATATCCACCGTGACGCCACGCATGGCCGCCAGCCGCAGGGCGGTGATCAGGGTCTGGTCGGGCAGGAAGTAGGGCGTCACGATCCGTACCGACTGCCGGGCCTGACTGAGTCCGCCGAGCATGGTCCAGCGCAGTT
>CAYWXW010000339.1:941-1739 GCA_964462265.1 uncultured Porticoccaceae bacterium
CCCGCAGGGAATTACCGTGGCGGATGTTCAGCCCGCCGGTGAAGCCCACCCGACCATCCGCCACCAGGATCTTACGATGGGTGCGAAGATTCATGTACGGCATCCGCCAGGGCCAGAGCGAACTCAGAAAATACGCGCAGGGAATGTTCCGTTCCTGCAACAGCCTGCGGATGGGCGGCCAGGAATAGCGGACGCCGATACCATCCACCAGCACCCGTACCCGCACCCCGCGTTCATGGGCGGCGCCCAGCTCCTCCACGAAACGATGACCCGCCGGATCGTTGTCGAAGATATAGGTGGACAGCGCCAGACTGGTGCGGGCTTCATGGATGGCGGCCAGCATGGCCGGGTAGGCCTCGTCGCCGTTTCTGAGCGGCGTGACCCGGTTGCCGGTGGTGAGCGGACGACTGGTGACATGCTCCACCACCCGCACCAAGGTGCCCATCCGCCGATCCAGTTCGGGCAGTGCCGCGGCGGGGGCCGGTGTGCCGTCGGCGGTGGTATTGATGGGGTGCAGCCGGGGCCAGTCCTGGCGAAGCTCGGTGGCGCGGCGCTGGATCCGGTTGATGCCGAGCAGCACGTACAGCACCGGCCCCAGGATGGGCACCAGCCAGATCAGCCCCACCCAGCCGATGGTGGCCCGTTCATCGCGTTTGTGCAGCACCGCGTTCAGGGAGGCCACCAGCGCCAGCAGGGTGCTGAAGATACCCACCACCAGCGGCCAGAAACCGCTGAGAAATTCACCCAGGGCTTGAAGGACGGATGCGAGCATGTTTAGCGGCGCGGTGGGGCGGGGCG
>CAYWXW010000340.1:0-900 GCA_964462265.1 uncultured Porticoccaceae bacterium
GGAATTGCCTCTTGTTTCCACGGGGATAAACTGCAAGACCTCGCCTATGGGTTTGGTGCGGATACGGTTAACGCTGAGATCCAGTTGGGCAGGTTTGTAGAAAAACTCATTTGAATAATCAATAATTTCAGAAAAACTCCGATAATGCTCACGAAGGGAAGTGGTGTAATTTGCAATGGCCTTGGCAAAACTTAAGGTTGATGTTCGGATATTGAATGTTTTGAGCCATAGGATCTCGCCGGCGTTGTCTTCCATGGGTCGCAACACGTGTTCAATTTCCTGCTCATCCTCTTTTATTTCTTTGGAAACTTCATGAATCAGTTCACCCTCCTCCTGATCTGTTGCCGATACATTGTAATCATCCTGATAAGCATTAATGATGTCCCTGAAATAACCTGCCGAATACTTTGAATTCACGTTAATTGCGCCAACCGCGCCGTACTGGTATTCATCGCCAAAAACAACGACCTGTTTTGCACGCAGGATAAGGGAGATTGACTCGGCAATAGAGACCTGTGACGCCTCATCGATAACAAGAAGATCAATCAGGTCTTCATCCATGGGGAAATACCGGGATATCATATCGGGTTCGGCAATAAGCCCGGATACGTTTTCCAGAAGCACTCGGGCCTGTTCGCTCGTAAGCCTTTTTCCACCATTAAATGAGGCCTTGATTCTGCCGACATCCCCCAAGAAATTGTTGAGATTCTTCAAGCGAAGGTCGTTTATGTATTCAACCTGTTTCTGCCTGAGCGTATAAAAGGTATCGAGCTCTTCCCTGTTCAATGTATCAAGGGTCGCTTTTTGGGAGAGCAGATAGTGCTGTTGAATCCATTTCCAGATATCGGCTTCAATACCCGTAAGATGGTTGAGTCTCGAGAGAGTGCTCAGCATCTTGCC
>CAYWXW010000340.1:910-1733 GCA_964462265.1 uncultured Porticoccaceae bacterium
AAGTTTATTAAGGATTGGCCCATAGTTCTTGAAAAGTCTTACAATGGAATTGAAAAGATTTACATCTACCTTTTGAAGCGCTTGCCTCACACCATCAAGAGTATCGTAAACCTCGGAAACACTTTTTTCTTTGTTTCCACTGGTTTCACGGTATTCGTCGATGATGTCCCGGTGCTTCTTCAAAGATATGGCCGTTCTAAGCGCTGAAATCCCATCAAAGACCATATCCAAAGTGAGTTCACTCACAGGCACGTTTTTTAAACGCGCTATTTCTTCTGTAATCCGGGCGTGTTTCAGGCTTTTTAAGGATTTGATCAGTTGTTCCAGGTCCTTTTTATCCGGGGATTTCCTGAACAGTTTTTTAAAAAATGCACCGGGGATATCGCCGTACTGAAGGGCGGAAATGGGTATATCTTTTTTAAACAATTTTGCGCATGTCTCGATTAGATCGACAAAAGACTTCGGGATTTCAGTCAGGGTTGTTTCAAAGTCAAAATCTTCACCCGAATGAAGGTTTATTTCTTCGCAGGCCTTAAGAAATTTCGGGATATCTTTCCTTCGTTTTAAAAGAAAATGAGAGGCTTGCAGGCTGATATCCTTGAAATTCTCTATGCCTGCATCTTCCGCAAAGTCTTGTATTTTTTTGAAATCGATTGGTTCTGAACCGTCGATTTGGGGAATCGAAAAGTCATCCTCTGAAAACTCGCCGGAACTAATAAGACTGTTCTGTGTCTGCTCAAATTCAAACAGGGTATCAATGGTTTCCCTGTATCCATCGGATGAAGAAAGCTGTTTTTCTATTTTCCCGATAACAATGCTTTTA
>CAYWXW010000341.1:0-1731 GCA_964462265.1 uncultured Porticoccaceae bacterium
CCTGCGTGATCGCGCCGTCTTCTGTGCGCCAACGCCTCAATGTTCGTTGGTTGATACCCATCACCTGAGCCGCCTGGTAACGAGAAGCTCCCGTGGTAACGGCTTCATCAAAGCACTCTAAAAGCCTTGTACGATCGCTCAACGAGGTTAGCTGTCCTCGTTGTCCGGATCTGTTCCATACAAGGCTTCGAGCTTTTTTGATAGCACCAGTAATGATGTCGTTTCAGCCAGCACACGATCTTTACGGCGTACTTCGGCCTGCAACCGTTTAATGGTTTTCTTATCCTGACGCTGCTGCTTTTGGGTCGCCTGATCTTGGCCTTTTTGCTGTGATGCGCCCTGAAGGCAAGCGGCTTTCCAGCGTTGAACCTGCTCTGCATATAAGCCTTTTTCTCGGCAATAGTGACTCAGTTCAGCTTCGGAAAGACTGGCTGTTTCGATCACGACAGCCAGCTTAGATTCGGGGGACCAATCATCAGCGGTATTACGATTGCCTGGCACAGGTACTCCTTGTTGTCGGCACTGTTTTAACCAACTATACAGGGTCACATCAGAAATGCCTTCCTCTGTAGAAACAGACGGCACAGAGCGATTGATCGGTGGCAATAACTTCTTCAGTACAGCCGCCTTACGTTCATCGGAATAACGGGGCATACAAACTCTCATTCCACCCGCTCAGGGATTAAATTTGGCTGAATCGCCAACTGGACAACTAGGCTAACAGAGCGGGCCTGGTGGCATTAGCTTTCAGGCAAGTAGCTTTCCATTCAGCAATCTGGTCAGCATACAAACCCTTCTCACGACAATACTTGGCCAACTCTGCTTCATTCAAGGTTACCGTTTCCAGCACCACAGCAAACTTATCTTCCGAAGACCAATTCTTCGCATTCTTTCCATCTCCCGGCACCACTAACCCCTTCGCTCTGGCTTGTTTACGCCAAGTATACAAGGTTACATCAGAGATGCCGGTTTCAATCATCAACTGGCTGATCGGTGTATTCATGGGCGGCATCATCTTTTGAATAATGCTCTGTTTCATTGCTGGTGAGTAACGTTTCATGCGTCAATCCAATCGCCCTCTCTCTTGGTTAGGGGTAAATCAGATGGCGCGACAACTATGCTGACATAGAGGGTTTCCTCATCTGCCTCTCCTGTTGCCGACCAGGTTGATGAGATAACTCGCATCGGTTATTTTCGTATTGCTGGGTGGCGTGTTCTACATCAGGTATCAGCTCTTTCTTTGCTGCTGAATAACTGCGCAATTTATCGGTGACTATCTTGATTGGCGCGGCTTGCTGGCCTTTGAGTAACTTTCGGAAGAATCGGATCGCTGCTTTCTTGTCTTTACGTTTTTGAACCAGAATGTCAATTTCATCACCATCCTGATCGTCCTGATCGACTGCCCGCCAAAGATAATGCAGAACACCGTTGATCTTGATAAATACCTCATCAAGATACCAGATATCACCTAATTGCCCTCGGTTCTTCCTAATTTGACTGCAATACCTTTGCCCGAATTTATCACACCAATTTCTGACAGTTTCGTAACTGACGGTAATGCCTCTTGCTGACAGCAATTCTTCGATGTCACGAAAGCTAAGTGTAAATCTATGATAAAGCCACACAGCGTGACTGATTATTTGGGAGGGATAGCGATATCCAGCATAAATATTGGTCTTTTTCATGCCCTGATTATCGCACGCCTTTGAGTCCGCTTGTCAACTTGACAGT
>CAYWXW010000342.1:0-1246 GCA_964462265.1 uncultured Porticoccaceae bacterium
TCCGGCACTGATTGAACTCGCAGAGGATGAACCCGCCACCCTGTACATTCAAAAACAGGGACCCGGACTCAGCCCTGCCGTTGTACAGAACGATCAGACGACGCTGGTGGTGATGCCGACACGGTGTACGGAGGACTGGGCACGGGAGGTTGAAGAAATCCGAAAGGCCGCGTGATGAAAGCCATCGCTCTCGACAGAGGAGTGCTTGCATTCCGCTGGCACGGAGGTGATCCCCGGGGGTATATGCCGCCCCGGGGACACACAGCTCAGGCCGACCTCATCGAACACCACCCTCTGACCGGGAGGTTTCTGGGCCGGAGTGAGTGGTGGATTTTTCTGCGGACACAATAGCCCTGCACAGACTGCAAAAAAAGCTCCTCCTCCTCGAAAATTGAGTGTCGAGGGCGGCGGAGCCTGTATGGCACGGTTTGGGGCCGGTTTATTGCCAGGGTTCTTTAGGCAGACGTTTTAAATTCTTCAGGTATCTCTTCTGGTTGAATTCCTTTTGATGCTTCATAACATCGAACACTTCCACGCAAACTGCCTGGGCGATATAGAGCTTGGCATCTTCTTCCGAAATCCCTTGTTCTATTAAACGGTTCAGTGTTTGTCTGGTTTCCGGTGGATCGTTGTCTGCCAATTGATTCTCGACAGTTTCGAGAAATGCTGCTTTTAGATGCGGGTTGCTATCATTCATATATTTCTTCCTCCTGTCTGACGAACTCGAATCAGCGGTCCGATGCGGAGCCAGCGATAGAGTGCAGGCGTTTGTTCGACTTTATATTCCACATTTTGCAATCATAGTTGCTCTAGCAATAATCCAGATGATTACAAAAAAGAATGCCAACCCAAAGTTCAATAGAAGGGTGTATCGACTTTCTGAAAAAGTGATCTTACTGAGAAAACTAAAACCAACTCCCATTACAAAAAGAAGAATTATTATCATTGGCATGGACAGTGAATCAAGACCAGCATCTTCTTCTACTTTGATCATCAGAGGAGCCAACACAATGCTCCAGATCAGAATGGCGATGACTCTCCAGACCTTCTCGATAGCACGCTTTTTTTCACGGCTAACAGATGGCTCTTCAGAGAGCTGTTGATTTTCTTGTGGATTGTCTTTTTCTTCTTTCATTTTTTATGCTGTCGAACGTCCGAAAGGACCCTCGTGCCTTGTGGTTCAACTTTGACCGTGCGGGTCATCACGTAGGGTCTCTTGATTGGTTGGCTGTTTTTTCTAATGATG
>CAYWXW010000342.1:1256-1719 GCA_964462265.1 uncultured Porticoccaceae bacterium
TTCATCATGTATGCCCGAACGACCAGCATCACTCTGAGCCGGCGGAGCCGGTGATAGAGTGTGTGCTCTGGTTGGATTCCTTTTGTTTTCTAGCACTCCGATAACCGAAAAGAAAAAACAAACACAGGCCGATCCAGACGAAGGAAAAGTAAACCCACCCGCCTTTTACATTCTCATGCAGCCTTTTAATTCTGCGCTCCTGGTCGTAAGCATAATCAACGTACTTCCTTGCTTGCTCCTTGACCTCCTCAATGACATCGAGCTGCTCTATTTTCTGTGTCCGTGCGGCTTGGTCTGTCGGGGAGCCAAAGTAATCAGGCACGGTTTTCCGATAGTTTGGGTAGTTGGACAAAATAGATGGAGCCATCAGGCCGCAAACAAGTACGAGTCCGATAATGCAAAATCTTTGGTAGCTCATGATGATTTTCATTTTTCTGTAAATCCAACGACTTGCGTCACTCTG
>CAYWXW010000343.1:0-384 GCA_964462265.1 uncultured Porticoccaceae bacterium
ATCTCGGCGGTCCGCAATGATCGTTTTGTGGTGCTGGAATACGTCGAAGCCACGCCGGGGCCGCGCAACATTCAGGCGGTCAAAACACTGGCTGTGGCACTGCGGGCGCAATAAGGGCTGATGGAGCAAGCCGACCTGAATCCCTTTCAGGGCAATCTCAAGGGTCTCATCAATCTGTGCCGCAGTAATGCCGTGCAGGGCCGCCTTTTCTTTATCCACCAGAAGATTCAATCTGATCTGTTTGTCTTCCATGAACCAATCCGTATCCACCACCCCTGGCGTCTTTTCAAAAATCTTGACAACCTCTTGAGCAATTTGCCGCTGTCGCTCATAGTCCGGTCCGTAGATCTCTGCAACAAGTGTTGAAAGAACCGGTGGTCCGGG
>CAYWXW010000343.1:394-1708 GCA_964462265.1 uncultured Porticoccaceae bacterium
ACCTTCATTCGAGCACCATAAATGTCTGCAATACGCTTGAGTTCAGGGCGCACCCGCCTGACAATATCATGGCTTTGTTCTTTTCGAAGGTGCTTGTTTACAAGATTCACCTGGATATCCGCCACATTGGGCCCCTGACGCAAATAGTAATGGCGCACCAGGCCGTTAAAGTTAAATGGTGCGGCAGTCCCCACGTAGATCTCATAATCATTCACCTCGTTTACTGTTTTCAGATAATCTCCCATCTGTAAGGCAACCGCCGACGTGTCTTCCAGGGTAGCGGATTCCGGCATATCAATAATCACCTGAAATTCACTCTTGTTGTCAAAGGGCAGCATCTTGACCTTCACCCATCCCAGCGCAACAAGTGAGCACGACGCTAAAAGGAGGACGGTCAAACCGATTAGAAAAACCCATCGCCAGAAAGGAGATTCGATCAGTGGTGTCATCATATACCTGTAGGACCTGATGCTCCAATCTTCTTTCTTGCCGTGTTTCTTATCGACAGAACCCTCTTTTTGTTTCAAAAGACGAAGAGATGCCCAGGGCGTGACAATAAAGGCGATAAGGAGGGAAAAAACCATGGCCGCTGAAGCCCCAACGGGAATGGGTCGCATGTAAGGCCCCATGAGTCCGCCGACAAAGGCCATGGGAAGGATTGCGGCTATGACGGTAAGGGTTGCGAGGATGGTGGGGTTCCCAACCTCGTCCACGGCATCAACAGCTATCTGTAAAGCCGGCCGTTCCCTGTTTTCAGGAAGGCGAAAGTGTCGAACTATGTTTTCGACAACCACGATTCCATCATCGACCAAGATACCTATGGAGAAGATAAGTGCAAACAGGGTGATGCGGTTTAACGTATAGCCATATAGATAAAAAACAGCAAGTGTCAGGGCCAGTGTCACGGGAATGGCCAGGGCCACAATGCCTGACTCCCGGCGCCCGAGGACAAGCCATATGAGGAGGGTCACCGAGAAAACAGCGATGAACATATGATAGAGGAGTTCATCGGATTTTTCTTTGGCGGTTTCACCATAGTGACGCGTTACCGTCATATGAATGTTTTCCGGTATGATCAGTCCCCGGTTTTCTTCCACCCGGCGAAGAACCCTTTCTGCCACGGCTATAGCATTAGCGCCTTTGAGTTTGGCAATGGTAAGGGTTACGGCTGGGAAAACAAAACTGCCGATTTTTTCCCCGATTTTCTCCTTTTCCTTTGAAGCAGGTCCCAAACCAAGGAACAGGTATTGATCAGGTTCCTCAGGACCATCCACTAAGTCGGCCACGTCCTCCAGGTAGACAGGACGGTCTCCA
>CAYWXW010000344.1:0-1706 GCA_964462265.1 uncultured Porticoccaceae bacterium
CATTGCCCGGCCGGCCGATGGGGTTATTATTCCGATCAAATACACCGGCTCGCCGATCAAGGATGCCAAGGGTAATATTAAAGGAGCGCTCGAATATATCGTCGATGTGACCGAAGAGGCGAAGCAGAAACAGGCGGCCGATGAAAAGATAGAAAACCTCAATACCATCCCGACGCCGATCATGTCCATCGACACCGATTATACCATTACCTTTATGAACCCGGCCGGGGCCGCGGTCCTCGGGTCGACACCGGATGAAGCAATCGGCAGGAAATGCTACGATTTGTTTAAGACCGATCATTGCCGGACGGACAAATGTGCCTGCGGACAGGCGATGCGCACCGATACCGTTGTCCATGCCCAGGCGACCGCCAATCCCAATGGCAAAGTTATGCCGATCAAATATACCGGCTCGCCGATCAAAGATGCCAAGGGCAATATTAAAGGCGCCCTGGAGTATATTACCGACGTCACTGCCGAGAAAGCAGTCGAAAAGCTCATCGGTGCGGCGGTAGGTGATGTTGACAGTCTGGTCAATGAATCGAAGCAGCAGATGGTACAGGCCAACCTCAAGGTTGATGAGATGAATGTTCTCATCGACGAAGAGGCAAAAGCACTCGAGGAGTCTCTGCAGATGGTCCAGGAAATGGTAGCCGGCTCCACGATGATGCTCAATTTGTCGTCCGAATCCAATGAACTGGCGGCAGATCTGTCCAAAGAGGCGGAGACGGGCAAGGCGGCCGGAAAAAATGCCGAACAGAAACTGGTCGAGATCAATAGCACCATGCAGATAAATAATGAGATGGTCGGCGGTCTGGTAAATCAGCTGGAAAAAATCTCCGGATTTGTTGATATCATTAAGGATATCGCCTCGAAAACCAACCTGCTTGCTTTTAATGCGGCGATTGAAGCGGCCAGGGCGGGTGATGCCGGGCGCGGTTTTGCCGTTGTTGCCGATGAAGTGCGTAAGCTTGCCGAAAACAGTTCCAAATCGGCGATTGATATTTCCGATATCGTAATCAACACCGCGCTCGACTCGATGGAAACCATTTCCAAGGGCATTGTGACCATTTCCCAGTCAGTGGAAAACCTCAGCCGCAAATCAAAGGACCTCTGCAGCAGTGGACAAAAGGTTATGACGGAGATCGAGAATGTTACCGTCTCCTCAAAAGAGAATCAGCAGTCCATCGGTATCGTCAATCAGTCGCTCTCCGAGACGGTCAGTGCCCTTGATCGGCTGGTCAGCTCGAATAAAAGCCTGCAGGAGGCGGTGCAGAATCTTTAACCTTTGACAGTCCCCGGCAGGAGCGACTGCCGCCTTGACCGGGGATGGAAGCAACGCTATGATTTTCGGTGATAAAATATTGACTCCACGCTTGAGCCTTCGGCGCATTGTCGAGAGCGATCTGCCTCTTTTGGTCGCCTGGAGTCATAGTGAAACGGCCCACGGACAATACCTTACCCCGGAGCGCATTGATGCGCGCTTAGGGCTTGGACAGATTGTTTCCGGCGCTTACTGGAACGAGGAAAATCGAGTCTTTCTTATCGAATTAAAAGAGGATAAACCCATAGGGACCTTGCATTACTGGCTAAGGTCGGAGAGAAAAGGCTGTGCGGTTATGGCACTGAAAATTTCCGAACCGGACATGCGCAATAAAGGTTATGGCACCGAGGCACAGAAATATGCCATCATACAGCTTTTTACG
>CAYWXW010000345.1:0-1701 GCA_964462265.1 uncultured Porticoccaceae bacterium
ATGGCAGAATCAAATAACGGATCAAGAATTACAGCATTTTCATGATTCTCTGCCTGATCTTCAGTAATCATGAAATAGTTACCGGTTGTCGCGCCAGTATATACCGTAGCGTTAGCTTCACCGGTATCTACCCTGTCTAGGTTGGTAGGCGGGTAATAACTAAAGCTCGAAGCTGTACCACTATCCAGTAATCCCAGCGTCTGAGTTGCTGGCGGATAGATACCTCCAGGTTTCTTGTCCCACCAGCCACCGACAGGTGTGGTACGTTTATCAGTATTAAACGAGTACATCTTTGGTGAGAAGGTCGAATATTCTTCTTCCAGCCAGATCTCCTGTGGAAGAGGCTGACCGAGTGGCCAATCAGCTGTAACGTTGTTATCGAACGTATCTGAGCAAGGATTGGTACCCGTACCAGGGCGATCACGTTTCACATCGAAGAAGTGGTCCGCCATACAGGGTCGCAGTTCGAAACCGAGCGATTTGTCTGGCTGCAAACCATTAGTGGTACTCTGTGGAACTTCAGTAAATGCAGAACCGACGCCGGTACCCAGCGCCACAGTAAAGCCAGCAAGGCGTGTACCATCACGTGGCACAGGTGTACCGTTTAAATCTACTGCATCCATGCCACTGGCATTATGGAATTTCTGCAGGATACGGTAGATACGACCAGATTCCTCGACACCGTCGTATGTCGGCAGACCTTCACCAGCATCTGCATCATAATTGGTATAGACGAGTTCAGCTGTTTCAACATTATAGACCAGGTCTACATGCTCATTTGGCTGCAAAATATTCATCTTGAAACGCTTGGATGAGCCCTGTGGGTTGCTACAGTCTTTTACGATACCGTCCTTAACACCAGGTATGGGAATCCTGTCACCCGCCGCCATGATACAGTTCTTGGATTTAAAGCCATCGATATCTGAATACGACATCACGCCCGGGAATGAACCGCTGGCGTTATCCAGTTCCCAGTGGATGAAAGCAACAGCAGAAGCCGGAATCTCATCAGGCGGGTTTGGCGTGGCAGGATTGGTAGGATCCCACCAGGCATTAGCTGATGCCTCATCAGGGAAGATGTAAACCACGTCATAAGGACCGTCATTAGGATCTGAACGATCCGGGTGTTTACCAGCACGGATGTTGACCGGGTTCAGCGCATAATCATCTGGAGTAGCTAACCACTGTGCCATGTTGCCCAGAGGATAGCCCTCTTTAATTCGTTTGGCATTCGGTTCAGTAACTGGATTGGTTATAACAGTAGTGTCATCTCCACCACCGGTTCCACCACCGGTTCCATCTTGCGGACCTTCAGCATATGTTGCCAAAGATGCAAATAAAATTGCACTTGTTATAGCCACCGTTAATGGCTTGATTTTAAATTGTAGTTTAATCACAACATTTCCCTCCTCGGACAACAAATCTTTACAGGTAACTTATTACCTGTCATTTCAGAAAAATTCATGCAAATCATATCAATCCGCATTATTTATAAATCAACTTTATGGCATACAGAAGTCAAAAACATTGATAATCGTCAATTTTATTAATCATTCTTTAAACGTTTATTTTTCAACGAAATAAAATTGTTTTATCTGCATGTTCGATAGTAAAACTAGCGATTTTTTAGAGAGAATAATTGACCGAATACGTCAATGAATTGACATCTTGATCTGGGTCATATTTTTAGGTCTTTATAAG
>CAYWXW010000346.1:0-1656 GCA_964462265.1 uncultured Porticoccaceae bacterium
TTTTTAATTAAAACGGAATTTGCATCAAAGGCCCGTAACGGTATTGCGTGGTCACCCATTTAAGGGCTTGTCAAGAGAAAAAACACCCCCTCATTCAAAAAAATCTATTTTTTTTTGATTGACAGTTGATAGATTCGTAAAAAGCCCGACTCATAAACTGATTTTTAAACACAGGTAATGATCTATTCGACTCTTGATACTTAAGCTAAATTTCCGGCTTTTTAGGAATCTATCAACCTTATAGCATCCTCAGCTCGATCTCGTTTTTTTAACCGTTTCGCACCCGTTATTTCAGTATTATAGGTTCACGGTCAGTATTTTCTGACCCGCATCAGTCACCCATCGGGTTCAAGGCGATTGTGCTTTAAGCGCAAGGCATCAAAACACGGCCCCTGGTCCTCTTGGACCCCAGAAATTTATCGGTGCCATGCCGTGTTCAATTGGATGGGTTACAAATCTTGTGGTTATTAGCCAACCCCTTGTGGACTCACGGCATAGGCGAATCAGGATCTAAAACAATCACTGGCTGGTTATTAATGGATGCAGCAGCAGCCAATCACATCTGGTGGTTAAATACCAACCCCTTTACCGGTTTACTGCTGCACATCAATTCTTATCGCATCAGACACCTACCTTTTGGCTTCTTAACTGCTTCGGAATTTCAATCAAGAAGTACTTGCTTGATCAAGAAGTAATTTCTTAATGTTGTCATGTAAGTAGTACTTGTGACAACACTTCGTCGCGTGTCAAATATGTTTTTGGTTGAATTCTTTCATTTGGCTTTATATGCTTTTCTTTTAACTATTTTGTCACCGGTAACGAAGTGACAATTTATTGATGAGTTGGCTGCGGCAGATGCCAATCACATCTGGTGGTTTAAAGCCAACCCCTATTCCGGTTCACTGCCGCAGCCAAACTGATTAACCAAATAACTTCTCTTCGTCAAATGCAACCTGATCGCGCATGATGTAATAAGAGGCTTTGGATAGCTTGTTACTTAATGCCTTGATCGCAACGACAGGTTTCGTTTTCGCTTCTTTGCTCTGATAAAAACTTTGCGCTTTCACGCAATATCTTCTGGCAAAATTGGCCGCCTCCACATACGCCCAGGCCAAGTATTTGTTGCCATTTTTCTTGTTGTTCTCACCTTTTTTCTTACCGTTGGAAACTCTTTTACTTTCCACACAGCGACAATAAGAAGAGTAATCGCCTGCTGCAGGAAACCGTCCGATATCCCCAACTTCCAGGCTGATGGTTAGCCCCAATATATTGCCAATTCCAGGAATAGTAAGTAACATCAAAAACTCTTCACGCATCTTGACCTGAGATTTTACTTTCTTTTCAATGTCTAAACTTATCTTCTTTAAAAATTTAATTGCGGCTAGACTGTTGTTCGCCATAAACACCAAATTAGGGCAATCAAACAAGTCGTCAATATCTTCTGGCTTCAACTTTTTGATCTCATTGTTGGACAACTTAAAACCAAGATTCCGACTGATCATACTTTGCAGACTCAAAATATGAGCCGTACTATGGCGAACAAATAAAAGTCTGCGTCGCAGAAGGTCTCTGACCGCTCGATGCTCTTTCGGGTAAATGTGTCCCTCAGGCAGTATGCCCAACCGATACATGTGCGCCAGCCAAAACGAATCCCAT
>CAYWXW010000347.1:0-1654 GCA_964462265.1 uncultured Porticoccaceae bacterium
GGAATACAATGTCGTTATCGACAAATCTCCCGTCCCCGTGGGTACGGCCGACAAAGTAACTGATGTCATCGACAATGAACTGGCCAAACGTGACGATAGCATCAGTTTTGATGTCGTCAGTAATCCTGAGTTTCTTAAAGAAGGTGCAGCTATACAGGACTTCATGCGCCCTGACCGTGTAGTCATAGGCGCTGACACGGAACGTGCCACCAAGATGATGCAGGATCTTTACCATCCGTTCATGACCAGCCATCAGCGTATACTTACCATGGGAATACGTGATGCTGAAATGACCAAATATGCATCCAATGCGATGCTGGCCACCAAGATATCTTTCATGAACGAGGTCGCTGAATTGTGTGAGAAACTTGACGTAGATGTCGAACAGGTTCGACTGGGTATGGGCTCCGATGCCCGCATCGGGTATTACTTTATCTATCCTGGCTGCGGCTATGGCGGCTCCTGCTTCCCCAAAGATGTTAAAGCACTGGTGCGCATGGCCGTTGAAAATGGGGTGCCATCTAGCGTGCTCGATGCGGTAGAGAGCCGCAACCAGCGACAGAAAGAACGCATGTTCGTTAAAATCAATGACTATTACGGTGGTGACATCTCTGGCAAGACATTCTGCCTATGGGGGCTTGCCTTCAAACCAGGTACAGATGATATGCGTGAAGCACCGTCACTTCAGATAATCAGTGATCTGGTTAATGCCGGCGCAAAAGTTAAGGCATACGATCCGGTAGCTAAAGAAACTGCCACCATTGATATACCTGATGAGTGGCTTGATGATGGTCGCGTTATGATTCTTGATGATCAGTATATGGCACTGGACTCAACTGATGCTTTAATACTTGCGACAGACTGGAAACAGTTTAGAAATCCTGATTTTAACTACATCAAAGAGAAGCTCAATGAACCCGTTATTTTTGACGGACGCAATCAATACGATCCAGAGCAAATGACAGAGTTGGGAATCAGCTACTCAGGCATTGGACGCACCAACAAGAATAAAAAATAACCGAAGTGACAGGCATCTTATGAATAACAAACGTATATTAATCACCGGTGGCGCCGGCTTTCTCGGCTCACACCTTTGTGAGAGACTGCTAAATGAAGGAAATGACGTCATCTGTCTGGACAACTTCTTTACTGGCAATAAAGAAAATATTATTCACATGATGGCTAATCCCCACTTTGAAGTAATACGTCACGACGTCACCATTCCACTTTATATCGAGATTGATGAGATCTATAATCTGGCATGCCCTGCTTCACCGATACACTATCAGCATGACCCTGTGCAAACAACAAAAACCTGTGTCCATGGCGCGATCAACATGCTGGGCCTGGCAAAGCGAACCGGCGCGAAAATAATGCAGGCATCTACAAGCGAAGTATACGGTGACCCAGAGATACATCCACAAATTGAATCCTACTGGGGCCGCGTCAACCCGATCGGCATTCGCTCATGCTATGACGAAGGGAAGCGTTGCGCAGAGACCTTATTTTTAGATTATCGCAGACAGCATGGTTTAAATATAAAGATTGCCCGTATCTTCAATACTTATGGCCCGAAGATGCATGCTGATGATGGACGTGTTGTTTCTAACTTCATCGTACAGGCGCTAAAAGGTGAAGATATAACGATTTATGG
>CAYWXW010000348.1:0-1650 GCA_964462265.1 uncultured Porticoccaceae bacterium
GATGATGGCGATCACCACCAGCAGCTCGATCAGCGTAAAGCCGCTGCGGCTGCTTTTCTTGGTAGACAATTTTTTCATTTCTCTTCCTTTGAATATTTTGTAACAAAAAGCTACATATTGTATTATAATATAATTATAATTATTTAACATCACCCGTTCAGGTGATAATATCAAATTCTATTATAAATTATGACTTATAACCTCTAACCTAAAGTGGTAAAGTCAATGTCACCATAAAACTCTCATAATTTTTCACCCTGTCTAATTCCGGATTCATCCATGCATATTCTACTGCAAGTTTGATAGGTGTATCTGTTACAGTAAATCCATAATCTACACCTAGATTAATAGCATAATCAAGATCTTTTACATCAATTTTATCTGCAGCACCACCACCACCACCACTACTACTATACACAAACTTATCATCGAATGTCATATATCCTATTTTTGCAACAATCGAAGGAGTCACACTCAAGGCAGCATCTACCGAGAACGATTCATTATCAATATTGTCAGAACTATCCAGTTCTGGAGCATCTATACCACTAAACTTAACTTCATTTTTAAAAATCTTTGTCAATGTCAATGAAGCCTCTCTATCTACTATGTCACCTTCTATCTGCATATCCATCCCGTATGTTTCTCTGTCGATACCAAGTCTATCAGTAGGCGAAACACTATCTCCACCCGATATTATAAAGGCACCTATCATTACATTATAGTCTCCTATAGGATGTTCATACGCTATTCTTGCAAATGGTAAAATGTTCTCGCTCATATCTACATCTGCATTATCCTGTCCAGGTGTATATATACCGGCAGTTATAAAAAAGTGATCTCCACCACCTATAAGATTATCTTTGTCATAATAAACCTGTAACCCTGTTGCAGCTCCTGAACCTACTTTTGCAGATATAGATGCATTACTATACTTGTGCATATCAAATGTTCTTAAAGGCTTGTATAAACCTGTGTTATAAAATTCCATTCCTGAAAATGGTCCAAGTGTAGATGTGGAATAAGCTGTAACACCCCAGTACCCATCTTCTATCTCATTGGCATAAGTTACTCTTCCAGATATGGATGCATCTTCTTCTTTTCTCCAACCTAGATTTAACATACCACCTACATTCTCATTAACCCGTCCACCTACTGAAAGTGTAGCCATCCTTACTGGAGAAAAGTCACCATCATTCGTATCATCATCCTCTTTTACAACACCTTTCCCATCAGGTTTATCCCATGTTTTAGCATACTTAGATTTAATCAACATCGATGGATTAAGATCCATATCTGAAGTTTTACCCTGTTCTGTAGCATGTTCTTCATTCATATCTGAAACCTGTTGACTCATAGTCATACCGGAAGCAGCAAATTTTCTACCAAACTTGTTAAGTCTTGGCATAATTTGTGTATGGCACCCCGTACAGTCCATTCCTGTCTGTGCTGTAAACATAGGCAGTGCACTTGCCTCCTGTGTTAAACCTGCAAACGCCAATAGACCTACAAGTACTATACTGGAACCTTTTTGTTTTCTCATTCTTTCCCTCCTTATTTTACAAAAAATGTGATTACTTAGTATAGCATTTATATAGCATTGAAATCAAGAAAGAGAGACGAATACAGCGTTAAATACTATATAAATAA
>CAYWXW010000349.1:0-526 GCA_964462265.1 uncultured Porticoccaceae bacterium
TCTCGGTATATTCGGCGAGCCTGTCGAGCACGGTATCGAGGTGGCCGGACTGCTCACCGGCATCGACCGTGGCGCGATACAGCTCCGGAAAAACTTTCGGGTAATCAGACAGCCCCATGGCCAGCGAATGACCTTCCAGCACGCGTGAACGGATCGCGTATAACATGCTGCGTATGCGCGGCTTTTCGGTCTGGTTAGCGACCGCGGACAGGGTCTCATCCAGCGGCAATGCCGCCTGGATCAGGGTAGCCATCTGTCGGGTCAGTAGCGCGAGCTCGGTGGCGCTGATACCACGTTGCAGGAACTTCGGCTTGTTGAGCAGGCTGCCTTTCGAGGTCGACGACCGGGACGATGATTTCCTGCTCTCGCTGATCTCCAGTGGCGTCAGTTCACGGTCACGTAATAACTGGCGCACCTGCCGTGCGGTATCTCCCTCGATGACACCCTTACGTTCCTTGCCGGTACTATCCAGGGCGATGTAATCAAATGCGGCCACGGTAGCTTAGTGAAAAGTGAAAAGTGAAAA
>CAYWXW010000349.1:536-1648 GCA_964462265.1 uncultured Porticoccaceae bacterium
CGGCACGGGCTTCGCCCAGCCGAGCAGGAATGGCGTAAGCAGCGCCATGGCTATCGGTACGATAATGGTACCTACCAGGTCGATATGCTTGATGGGGTTCATCGTGATGCGCCCCAGCCTCTTGGCCGTGTTATCGCCCAGCTTGTAAGCCACCCAGCCGTGCGCTGCCTCATGCAGCGTGATGGCCAACAACACCGGGATAACACCGGCAGCGAAATAATAGAAGAACTGGGATGACATCTAGGGGTTCAGTCGATACACGAGAAAGGCATTTTACACGATGTGGCAAAGCCGGTGAAAAATGAAAAGTGAATAGTGAAAAATGACAAAAGCTGATAACCAGTAGTCTTACCGTATTATGTCTGGTGACTGATATCAGTCAGTTAATGACACGTCATTCCTGCGTGTTTCTGGCAGGAATCGATAATAAATCAGTGCTGACAGCCAACGGGATGTGGCTCATTGGCAGGTTTTGTTTATTTTAAACGTTTTTCACTTTTCACTTTTCACTTTTCACTGCTTTTTAGTCGTCTCTGCTTACTCGTAATACTTCTTCCAGCGAGGTCCGCCCCTGCAGGATGAGACGCTTGCCGTCCTGCCCCAGGCTGCGCGAGATGGTACGCGCATGATCTTCCATCTCCTGTTCACCGGCACCTTCATGGATCATGCTGTGCAGGGTGTGATCGATAGGCACGAACTCGTACAGGCCACTACGCCCGATATAACCGAGGTGATTACATTCATTACATGAGTCAGCACTGTAGATCACCGTGGTGTCGTCTTCATCCATGCCCAGCCATTCGCGTTCTGCCGCGGTGATCTCATGTGGTTTCTTGCAATGCGGGCACAGGTTACGCACCAGGCGTTGCGCCATGACTCCGATGAGACTGGACGCGAGCAGGAAAGGCTCGATGCCCATATCGCGCAGACGCGTTATCGCGCCGATAGCGGTGTTGGTATGCAGGGTAGAGAGCACGAGGTGACCGGTCAGACTCGCCTGTACCGCGATGGATGCGGTCTCCAGGTCACGGATCTCACCGATCATCACCACGTCCGGGTCCTGTCGCAGGATGGAACGCAGCCCGCGCGCGAATGACATATCGACCTTGGTA
>CAYWXW010000350.1:0-1643 GCA_964462265.1 uncultured Porticoccaceae bacterium
TCATCTGTTAAATTGCTTACCTAAGCTAGAGGTTATTGATCAGGGAGATGGGGAAGATGGTAGAGACGTGAAGGTGGAACGTCTGGGAGATGGGGGCGGGTTTAGCCACATCAGGGTGACAACCAGCGATAATAGTAAAACCCGCCCCTACATTCAAAACCAGGTTCCAGATGAACGCAGCGAAGGGTCAAACCTTCCTATTATTGCAATAGCTACAGGACCCGAAGGTGGCTGGACTCCCGCAGAAATCGAACAAGCGATCGCGGCTGGATTTCAACCCGTTTCCCTCGGACATAGAATTTTACGCGCTGTTACCGCCCCTCTCATGGCTCTTTCGTTAATTGCTGCTAGTTTAGAGACACAAAAGTGACAATCTTTTACAAATGACGAATGACGAATGACAAATGACAAATGACAAATGACAAATGACGAATGACAAATGACAAATGACAAATGACAAATGACAAAATCATGCTTGACCAAGTTACTAATGCCTTTAAACAAAAAGACTACCGCACAGCGGCTCGATTACTCAAACAATTAGCCAAGGAAGACCCTAATAACCCGTGGGTGCGACTCTATATCGGACGTTTACACGAAGCCACAGGTAAGCTAGACGCCGCAGAAACGGCTTACCGCAAGTTACTTAAAAATACCACGCATCCTAAAGTCATGACCCAAGCGCGTCAGGGATTGGAGCGTTTAGAAGCCATGGAACAGGAAAAACGCCGCCAAGCCTTAGCCCAAGCCACGGCTGACCCCGAAAATACTCAATTCGGTATTTTAGTCCTCGAACCCATTGAACCCGAAGCCAAACCCACCGCCGCCCAAACCTTGGCGAAGATTATGCAAATCGATCCTTATACCGCCCGCCTACAACTCCCGACACGGGGATGGCGGTTGTATCGAGTTGGACCCATTGGCGAATTAAAATTTTATGCGTCGTCCCTCAAGCAGGGTTCAGTTCCCTGTTTTTGGGCAATTTTGGCGGAGATTCAATCCCTAAATGTGTTTAGGGTTCATTATTTTTCCCAAGTCAGTTCTCAGGAAGCCACCGTTGTCTGCGAAAATGATCAAGGTCAACTGGGTTCTCTCCCCTTCCAATGGTCCCAAGTGAGTCAACTGGTGGAAGGACGCTTACCTATTTTTGAACAAGTGGTGGATGTTGACGCTCGTGGTAAATTACAGCGTAAGACTCAAACCCAAGACTACGCCCAGTTTTGCGACTTGCATTTACCGACGAGAAAAACTATCCTGCGTTTATGCGATCGCGATTATCAATTTCAGCAGGGAATTGAATTATCCCCCCAGCCCAAGAACCACCCAACTCAGGGAAAATCCCCATCTTCCCTAAGCCATACAACCAATCGAATCAACTGGAATAAGCTGCGGGATTTTCTCAACCGCCAACGTCCTCAAACCCCTGTTTGGTCAGATTTCACCAATTTTGCTGAAACGGCTCTCGATTACAAAGAAATGCTGACTCGTTTACCCGCTCACATTGACTTGTTTCGCCGTCAAGAAAGCCTCTGGGATTCTGCTTTTGAACTATACAGTGGACTGGTTTTCCTGAAAAATAATTAGGGGCTGCTGAATAAGTTTTATGGTGAGGGGAGGGAACAGGGAACAGGGAACAGGGAACA
>CAYWXW010000351.1:0-1642 GCA_964462265.1 uncultured Porticoccaceae bacterium
CACCTGAGGTAGGTTCAGGGGGTGATCAACGTCAGTCATTTCTCGCCGTTGGCGACAATTAGAAACCGTCGTTAGTTACCTCGGTGTTTACGGTCTTTCTTCGCGTATCTCACAATCAGTTTCGGTTTTTCTTTGCCTGCTCTACCCTATAGCTGGGTACGGTCAGTTCCAGGATCACGCTGTGATGAACCAGGCGGTCGATTGCAGCGGCCGTGGTCATCGGATCTTTGAAGATTGCCTCCCACTTTGAGAATGGGAGGTTGGACGTGATCATGACGCTGCCCCGCTCGTATCGCTCGGCCAGCAAGGTGAACAGGACCTCCATCTCCTCACGGCTCTGCTGCACGTACCCCAGATCGTCCAGGATCAACGCCTCGAAACGCGACAGCTTCTTCAGAAGTTTCGCAATGAGCAGTTCCTGGACCATGAGCTGGGTAGTGGCGAAATAGACCTTGCGGTCGTTGAAGACCAGTTCCTGCCCGATGGCACACAGCACGTGTGTCTTCCCGGTGCCGGGTTTACCGAATGCCAAGACGTTTTCCTTACGATCGAGGAAGGACCCGCCCACCAGGGTCTTGACCTGCTGCCTGACCTTGGTCGGGATTCGCTTCAGATCAAACGAGGCCAGCGTCTTCTCTGCAGGCAGCTTTGACTGCCGCAACATCCGCTCCAGCCGGCGACCTCGTCTGGCCTGGCTTTCCATCTCGACCAGCTCGAGCAGAAACTGCTCGTAGCTTTGCCCTTCCTGCTCGGCCTGGCGGGCAAGGTCCTCGTAGCTGTCCCGCACCGTCGGCAGGTGAAGTTCCCTCAGCAGGGATTCCAGGTCTTTCTTGACATTCCTCATGCCAACACCGCCTCGCAGCACAGCTCGTCGAAGACCGTGAGATCGACAGGCTCGATGAAGATCTCCGTGGGCCCAGGAATGTCAGCAGCGTCGCTCAGTTGCTCTCGGACGCTATCGAGCGTGATCGCCCGGCCCCGATCCAGCAACAGCCGCAGTACATCGTCCACGCAGACCTCACCTTCCCTTGCCGCCAGCTGAAGAATCTCCAGATAGTGACGGTCGGCCTGCGCCGGTGACAACTGCTTGAGCGCATCGTAGGACATCCGAAACCGGCTGGTCGGAAACATCTCTTCCCGATACCGGTAATTCTCAAACGCCCCAGGCTTGCGCACCAGCCAGTCGATGATATGACGGTACTCTACCCGATGCTTGCCGCGGCCACGCAAACGTGGCATCGACTCCACCAGCCGCTGGCCATACCAAACCTCCAGGTACTCGGCATACAGCCGCACATCCACACGCTCGCCGATCAAACGACTGGGGACGGAATAGGCGTTGTGGCCCACCGTGATCAAACTGCCGCTGCGCACACGGACCCGAATCCGTTTCCAACTCTCCAAACGGTACGACGGTAGTGGTCTGAGCACTGCCATCTCATGACGGCGCCGGACCTCGCGCCCGCTGTTCAACTGCGCATTGACCGCCTTCAGGAATCCCTCGTACTCGCTGCGCGTCTCGAACTGCCGAGAGCCCCGCAGCATCAACGCCTGATCGACCGCCCTCCTGAACCGGTGATGACGCTGCTCCACATCCCCGTTCTCGTTGGCCGCCCCTACCTGGATGGTCTGCGCACGCATC
>CAYWXW010000352.1:0-1226 GCA_964462265.1 uncultured Porticoccaceae bacterium
CTCCCCAACGAGTCTTGTATGCACGCAACGGATTCCATCTTTGATATATTGCGTGGGGTCATCCAGGAACCGGCCGTCCGGACCGGCCTCAAGATGAATAATCGAAATACCTCCTTGTGCGAGTGAGAGGGCCTTTTCCTCCATGCCCGCGGCCATCGGTATTTTAACCGAGATGAGAAGGGAGGGGTCCTTTTCCTTTATATTCCTGGCAACCTCCTTCCACTCATCACTCCAGGGGATGTCCACGAGTCGAACACCCTCCGGGGCATTAGCCGGGCCTGGACCATACGGGGAAATTACAGGCATCAGCCATTTGCCGAAATCCTTCAACTCCTCATTCATTTTCCCTTCGGGAAGGGAGATCAAGGTCCCGAGTCGCCGGGCTGCCATGGCCCAGCCTTTCAGCGTCTCATCGGATAACGAGCCAAAACCGGGAACCCTCAGAATGATCGGGAGAGGAATATTCACAACAGAAGGACTTTCCCCGTTCAGATTGCCTGATTCGGTAAATTTGAGATATGGCGGGGTCCTTCCTATGTCTATGGCCGTGCTGATGTATTCACGCCCATGGATCCCGTCCCGGGTCGGCCGGACAATCTCCGACATGTCCGTCCACATGGAATCAAACCCGGGACCGCTGAAAGGCCCCGGATAACCTGAGCCGGAAACCGGGATCTTGCCTGTCTCTGCCTGATACCACAACCTGGCAATGATTTCAGGGCTCCAGTATGAATCGCCAAGTGACCTGAATTCGGGGTTCAGCGACTTATGAATGAGTTCCTTTGGACAACCCTGCACGCACCTCAGACAGTTCATACACTGGTTGTCAATGGAATCAATCATCTGACGGGTATCAAGGGCCCTGTGATCATAGACGCCGTACACACACTTTTTCTTCACACAGACAGCGCACTTGAGGCACCCCTCCTCCCATGCAATGATTCCCGATTTTGTAATGGGCTCAAATCGGTGGGGAACAGGCTTTGTATGTATCACGTATTTGGACGACATGTTAAATTCCCTTACGCAAAATCCGGCCTCGGCAGCAGCCCTGCTTTCTCCACTATTTCTCCCACCGCATCTTCCCATTCGATGGCCATTATATGGATACCTCTGATGCCGGGCGTTTCCTTTAGTCTCAAAATCGTCTCCACACAGATACGAATGCCTTCTTCTCGCTGCTTATCTTTCGGGACACCTTCCATCCTTTTTATGATGTCATCCGG
>CAYWXW010000352.1:1236-1642 GCA_964462265.1 uncultured Porticoccaceae bacterium
GAATAATTGCTGGCAGCAAGAAAACAATAATCGTTATCCGGTCTTTTGTTTTCCCTGGCCTGAGGTTTTTCTTTTACAGGTTGGGCTTTAGCTCGCGGTTTTTCTTCTTTTTGAGAAGAATCTTTTTGACTCTGTCTTGGTGGTTTCTTCTCGCTGCCTATTTTTCGCGACACCTTCCATCCTTTTTATGATGTCATCCGGAACATCCATGCCGGAGACCCTTTCTTTCATATATTTTGCCATGCCGGAAGATTTCAAGGGGGTGACGCCTCCAAGGATAAAGGCCTTCTCGGTAAGCCCCCTGTCCGCTGCCATGTTCAGCCATATCTGAAATCTTTCCAGGTTATAAATACACTGGGTCTGTATGAATCCGGCGCCTGCCTCTATCTTCTTGGCAAGACGGACC
>CAYWXW010000353.1:0-1635 GCA_964462265.1 uncultured Porticoccaceae bacterium
TCAGAAGTAACCCGGCAGACTTCCAGGCCGGCAAGTTGGGACGCCTGCAGTCATTCCTTGGGCAGTTCGGCATGAACCCGAGCGACCGGGCAAAGCTCAGTATTGAGAAACCGAAAGATGTTAACCCCTTCTCTGAGCTTAGTTAATGACTACGCGAGATCGGTGGTTGGCGGTAAGACACTGGCTTGCCAATGGGTTGTCAAAGCTTGCCAGCGGCATCTGGATGATCTGGATAGAGGTGCTGACTACCCGTACTATTTCGATAAGGTAAAAGCTACCAAGGCAATTAACTTTATCGAGCTGCTACCGCATACCAAGGGCAGGTGGGCGGCACGGGCTGAGAAAATCAAGCTGGAGCCGTGGCAGCGGTTTATTGTTGGCTGCATATTCGGCTGGGCTAATAAGAAAACAGGGCACCGCCGGTTTCGCGAGGTTTATCTAGAGATACCACGCAAAAACGGCAAGTCGGTACTGGCTGCAGGCATTGGCTTGTATTGCATGGTTGCTGACGGCGAATACGGGGCAGAGGTTTATTCCGGCGCCACGACTGAAAAGCAGGCATGGGAAGTATTCAGGCCAGCGAGGTTAATGGCACTCAAGACACCTGCGCTAATGGCGCACTACGGTGTAGAGGTGAATGCTTCAAACCTGCTGCGGCTTGAGGATTATTCGCGCTTTGAGCCGCTGATTGGTACGCCTGGTGATGGTGCCAGCCCTAGTTGCGCGATTGTTGACGAGTTCCACGAGCACGATAAGCCGGACCTGTTCGACACTATGCAGACAGGTATGGGTGCGCGTGAGCAGCCGCTGATGTTTGTCATCACCACGGCAGGCTCAAACATGGCTGGTCCCTGCTTTGAGAAGCGGGTTGAGGCTCAGAAAGTCCTTAATAAAGTCTTTGATGACGAGCGGTTATTCACCGTCATCTACGGGCTTGATGAGGGCGATGACTTCAAAGATCCGCTGATGTGGGGTAAAGCCAACCCCAATCTGGGCGTTTCGGTAAGTCGCGACTACCTGGAGGCGCAGGTTGGCCAGGCGATACGCTCGCCGGTAAAGCAAAACTCCGTCAAAACCAAGCACTTCAATATCTGGGTTGGCGCCAAAGCTGCGTGGCTCAACATGGAGCAATGGACAAAGGCGGGCGATTCAAGCCTCAAGATTGAGGATTTCGCCGGGTGCGAGGGCATCCTTGGGCTTGATTTGGCAGTGAGGGTGGATATTGCCTCCCGTTGCTCGCTTTTCTGGAAAGAGATAGACGGCAAGCGTCATTACTACGCTTTCCCGCACTTTTATCTACCAGAAGATGCGCTGGACACAGCAAAGAACGGCAAGACCTACGCCGGCTGGGCCGCAAGTGGCCATATCAACCTGATGGACGGTGCAGAAATATCATTCGCTGAGATACAGCAGGACATTCTGGCAACGCCAGACACTCACCCTGTCCGCGAGGTGGTATATGACCCGTGGCAGGCCACACAGATAGCGCAGGCAGTGCGTGAGGAAGGGATAGAGGCAGTGGAATACCGAAACACCGTTGCCAATATGTCACCTCCCATGCGCGAGCTTGAGGGCGCCCTTGCATCTGGGCGATTCCATCACCCTGACAATCCGGTTTTAAACTGGATGGCGTCT
>CAYWXW010000354.1:0-1628 GCA_964462265.1 uncultured Porticoccaceae bacterium
CGGCATCGGCCTTTTGATCATACTCTATGCCAACTACTACCTGGCAAAAGATGATCCCCACGGCCGGTTTTACGGCATGCTGCTGTTGTTCATGGGATCCATGGTAGGTATAGTTCTCTCCGATCACCTGCTGCAGCTGCTGATCTTCTGGGAATTAACCTCTCTCAGTTCGTTTCTGCTTATCGGTTTTCGCCATCGCAACTCAGAGGCTCGTCGAGGCGCAAAAATGGCCCTGACGGTAACCGGCGGTGGCGGTTTGGCGATGCTTGCCGGTTTCCTTCTACTCGGACATATAGCCCATAGTTACCAGATCTCGGTTATAAACGCCGCCGGTGACAGTATCCGCGCCCACGCCCTGTATACCCCGGCACTGCTGCTTATCCTGCTTGGCGCTTTTACCAAATCAGCGCAGTTTCCCTTCCATTTCTGGCTGCCCCGAGCCATGGCCGCACCGACTCCGGTCAGCGCCTATCTGCATTCCGCCACCATGGTCAAGGCCGGGGTCTTCCTGCTGGCGCGATTGTTTCCCGCCCTCTCCGGTACCGACTTATGGTTCTTTGTCGTGGGTGGCACCGGGCTGTTCACCCTGCTCTTCGGTGCCTATATCGCCCTTTTTAAGCATGATATCAAAGGGCTGCTCGCCTACTCGACTATCAGTCATCTCGGTCTTATCGTGCTGCTGTTTGGCATCGATACGCCTCTTGCCGCCGTGGCCGGGGTCTTTCATATCATCAATCATGCCACCTTTAAAGCTTCGCTGTTCATGGCCGCCGGTATTATCGACCATGAAACCGGCACCCGCGACATGCGACGCATCAACGGTTTATGGAAGTACATGCCGGTTACCGGAACCCTGGCCATGGTCGCCGCTGCGGCAATGGCCGGTGTGCCTCTGCTCAACGGTTTCATGTCGAAAGAGATGTTCTTTGCAGAAACCCTGCATTTGACTGCCCTGGGATCTGCGGCCTGGCTTCTGCCGGTGGCAGCAAACCTGGCCGGAATTTTGGCGGTGGCCTACTCGGCCCGTTTTATCCACGATGTCTTTTTCAACGGGGAACCGGTCAACCTGCCCATATATCCGCCGCACGAAGCACCACGGTATATGATTTTGCCGGTGGCGGTTCTGGTCGGCCAATGCCTGGTGGTCGGGGTTTTCCCTACTTTGACGGTGGCACCCTTTTTAGCCCTTGCCTCGGCGGATGTCCTGGGGGAACCGCTGCCTGCGTATAACCTGGCCGTCTGGCACGGTTTCAATGCACCCTTCTTGATGAGCCTGATCGCTCTTGTCGGCGGCATTGCCGTCTACAGTGTACGACAGCGTCTTTTTACTCTCTATGAACAGCTGTCTCCAGGGATCGACGCTGATATTATCTTCCAGAAAAGTATTGATCGCATCACAGCTGCCGCCCGCGCCATCACCATGACCATGGAGAACGGCTCCCTGCAGCGCTATGCCGCATTGTTGCTGATCGCCGCAGGCACGGCCTTTGCCCTGCCGATTATCACCGCAAAGGTTGCTCTCATCGGCGAACTGCCGTTGTCCGCCATCGGTCCGGTCACCCTGCTTGGCGGGGTGCTGATCATAGCCGCAGCTCTGGCTACCGTTCTGTGGCGCCGGCAGCGGCTCA
>CAYWXW010000355.1:0-1627 GCA_964462265.1 uncultured Porticoccaceae bacterium
GTACTTCCTGTTATAGGAGTTGAAGAACCTGTTTGGTTAAATAAACCATAGGTTGAAACTATATCTTGTCTTAAAGAACCCGTTAAATCAGCGTAAGTAGTTTTTTTAGTTTCTTGTGCATCTACATCTACAACCGCGAATAAATCTTCTCCTGCTGGGTTAGATAATGGGTTAAGTTGAGTTATTCTTTTATCAGCCATATTATAATTTCCAAATTAATCTATATCCGTCTTCTTGAAGTAAGAAGTCATCGTTTTCTTGTAATATAAAGTTAGTATCTCCTTTACCATCTCCACATTCTATCATATATCTTAATTGCATTTGACATTGGGAGATATAGTCGTGGTAGTGGTAAGATTGTTCGTTTATAGGACGATTCTTTAAGTGTGGGTTTCGTTCTATAAAAACTCTAAAGGGTACTTCCTCTATTATCATGAATATAAATATACAAAAAAAGCCCCGCTTTCGCGAGGCTTAATTTTATAAAGGTAATTTTTAATCCTAAGATTAGATTACGTTTAAGTCAGATACGAACACTTTTCCGTAGAATTCTGGTCTTACCATTTTCTTAGCGTAACGTGTCATGATACCTTTTCTTGGAGTGAAGGTATTTGGATCGTACACTAATGGAGTCATGATAAGTGGTACATATGGAGCATATACAGCACCTGATTCTAAGAATTGGTTACCTCTGAATCCTAATAAGATAGTGTTTTCAGTCATATATGGGTTCTTGTACACTTTGTAACGGCTGTTTAAAGCACCGATTTTCTGTACACCAAAAGCGTAAGAAGCTTTAGTTACATCACCATCAGTATCAGCAGCGAATCCAGGAATTGATTCCAAGATAGTTGCTACAGTTGGAGAAACTACCATAAAGTTAGCTCCACCTCTTAATGTTCTTTGGTGAATGATGTTAGATACTTTTTGTAATTTAATTCCAAGAGTTTGGAACCAGCTCATTTGAGTATAGTATACACCGTTTGTGTTAGAATCGAATCCAGTTCCACCAGCGTTAAGTTGGTTTCCTACTTTCGCAGACCATACTTCAGTTGTTGGTGCGTTTTCAATCAACATATCTAAGATTTCTAAGTCGATCTCTAAAGAGATGTACTCACTTAAGATAGAAGTTAATTCAGCTTCAGCGTCGATTGAATGGAACGCATTAAGATCCTGAGAGAATTCTGGTGTCCATTGTGCTTTTAACTTTCTTGTTTTAGCAGCAATAGTTTCAGATCTCATTTGAACATCGATTTCTGGAATGTTGATAGACTGTCCAGCAGCTCCTGCTTGATCAGAATATGCAGCTCCGTCTTCGAAGTCACCTCTTGCGTTATCAGCAGTTTTCTTAGAGTAGTGTACTAAGTAAGTGTTACCGTCTTTAATTTCAGCAGCAGATCCAGTGAATAAGAAAGTAACATCTCCAGTAGAAGCTTGAGTTGTAAATGCAGGTAATTGTCTAGATTCTAAGATAGATCCAGAAGATACTACGAATGAACGTACTGCATTTCCATCTAAGTTAGCAGAGATAGAAGCAGAAGTAAATGTAATAGTTTTGATCTCGTTTCTTGCAGCAGAAGCAGATAACTCACTTGTAAAGTTTGTATTTGCCCATGATCCTGAAGCT
>CAYWXW010000356.1:0-730 GCA_964462265.1 uncultured Porticoccaceae bacterium
CCATTTGCTATTTACTGATTACTATTTACCAATCAGTAGTGTCCGACTAAAAATATAAAGAGAAGGGTACTCCCCGGAGGTTTCCCCTTCATGTTGTAATTTTGTTTTTGCGAAACATTTACAACATGAGTAAAAATACGGAATTAAAGTTTGTCGGACAGCCGATTTTCAAACAGATAGTAGATTTGGTCAATGCAGTGAACATAGAGAGTCTGGTAAGGACGCATAACAGCGACTATTACTACAAGTCGTTCAAGAGTCGGACGCACTTGATCACGATGCTGTTCGGGATATTCTCCCGGTGTGACTCAATGACTGAGATCTGTGAAGGGATGCGGGCTCTGGGAGGAAAACTTAATCATCTAGGGTTGAAAAGTGCTCCAGCAAAGAGTACTGCATGTGATGGATTACGCAATCGGGACAACCGATTTTTCGAGGATTTATATTTCTCTTTGGTGAAGAAGTACCAATCTTTTTTATCGGACAGCCGGACTTTCGGGTTAACCTTCAAAGAGGTTCTTTTGATCGATTCTACCACCATCCGACTGTTCAGTGACATCCTCAAGGGCGTGGGTCGTAATCCCAAGGGTGACGGGAAAAAGAAAGGAGGCTTGAAAGTGCATATGCTGATCGATGCAGTTCAATCGGTTGGACGGTTTATTAAAATCACTGCTGCTAAAGTCCATGACCAGCATTTTCTGAAGAGCCTGGAGCTGGTTTCACACAGTAT
>CAYWXW010000356.1:742-1626 GCA_964462265.1 uncultured Porticoccaceae bacterium
ACAATTACAATCAGTTTGCATTGTGGAGCACCCAGCAGGTATTCTTTGTCACCCGACAAATGAAAAGCGCTGTCTACACAGTTATTGAAGTGAACCGTAAGCATTATCGTAAGAAAGGCCAGGCAAAGGTGTTGCGGGATGAACTTATTGAGTTGGAATACCACCCAGAGAATGATAGCGGGAAAAAGCAGATGAATATCACCAGGAAGCTCCGTCTGAGGAAGGTTTGCTACCAAGATGAGAAGAATCGATATTACGAGTTCCTAACCAACAGCTTTGATATTACAGCTGAAGAGGTAGCCTTCCTGTATAAGAAGCGCTGGGGGATCGAGTTGCTGTTCAAGAAAATGAAACAGAACTTCCAGTTACACTACTTTTACGGCGAGAATGAGAATGCAATCAAAACCCAGGTCTGGTGCACTTTGATTGCCCAGTTGCTGATGACAGTTATTCAAAAGAAAGCCAAAACCAAGAAAGCGTTTTCAGTAGTTGCTGCCCTTGTGAGGATGCACCTGATCAGCATGCTGGATGTGAATGAGCTGCTCAGAAGTACCAATCGCAGCTACCAGATCGCCAGAGGATCTCCTCCAGACAAGCTACAGATGATATTGGAATTTAAGAAAGAAAATGAGGGGGCTCACTCTGAGAATTAAAATAACGAAGCCCTGTTTATGGGCGATACAGAAGAAAAATAGCCGACTTCAGAATTTAGTCGGATAACAGTGATATAATATCTGTAAATAAACTATATAGGTTTATAAGTGGATATTAAATGTCAGGTGCGAAATTTCTAATATCCAGTAACTCATCATAAATATTTATAACATGATATTAGAAGTCACTTTTGCAGCAGAAATCAAGTAATGTAGGGAAATTAACCCGGG
>CAYWXW010000357.1:0-1033 GCA_964462265.1 uncultured Porticoccaceae bacterium
CACAGCCGGCAAAAGGTACGCCGCGCTATTACCGAGGCGAACATTAATCCCTCGGGCAAGTGGCGGGGCAACCCCTTATATCGGATTAGCGAGGTGGCGCCGTATTTGGCGACAGTTAGCGTTGAGGGTGAGGGCGAAGGTGGCGAGTACATAAACCCTGACACCCTCTGCCCAGCCGATATGAACTCGTACTGGTCGGCACAAAAAAACAAAGTGCAAACTAGCCGCGAGCACGACCGGCTGTTGGCCGAGCGTGGCCAGCTGCTCGACTACGACCATGTTGAATATGGCATTGCCGCCCTGTTGCGCACCTTGCGCGAGGGCTTGCTGGTGGCCGGCGATGTGATTGATGCCGAGGCGGGTTTGTCGGTTCGCCAGCGCGAGGCCATGGACGCGCAGATTGACCTGGTGCTGGACAACTTAAAAACCTCGGCACAGCAAATTCAGGACAACGACATAGGCGATGAGTTACCAGAGGATTGAGCCGCTAATACACCAGCAGGCCGCCTACTTATCGCCCCCTGAACGTCTAACCGTTAGCGAATGTGCGGCGTTTCAATCCGCTCCCGGCTGTTAGGCCCCTGGCAGAACGAGCGAGTGCCGTATTTGGTCGACATTATGGACGTGCTGACCTCGCGCAGTTTTGGCGCTTGCTGCTTTGCCACCAGTGCCCAGTCGGCGAAAACAGAAGCACTGATTAACTGGATAGCCTACACCGCCAAGGTCGATGGCGCCGACATGCTGGTGTATGAAAAAAGCCAGGACGACGCGCAGGACTTTAGCGAACGGCGTTTAGGCCGTACCCATATTGATTCGCCAGAAATTGGTGCCTGCCTGTTGCCGGGCAAAACGGCTGACCGGGTACACACCAAGTTTTACAAAAATGGCTCGATGCTAAGCCTGTTGTGGCCCACCAAAAACAAGTTGGCGGGCAAGCCTGCGGCCAGGGTGGCGCTGACCGATTACGACCGCATGGCCCCCGACATTGACGGCGATGGCTCGGCGTTTGATTTGGCGCGGGGTCGCACAAGAA
>CAYWXW010000357.1:1170-1623 GCA_964462265.1 uncultured Porticoccaceae bacterium
ACACCCGACCTGGTGGAGCGCGCCGAAAGCGTAAAAATGCAATGCCCGCTCTGCCTTGAGGGCTTGATTGCCCCGGAAGACAAGCTGAAGACCGATCAGGATGGCGAGTGGCTGATCGAAGGCCAGCGCATTGACAAAAACGGCAAAATTAGCGGTGAGCCACGGCGCTCAGACATTGCCAGCTTTTATCTGCTGGGGGTGGCGGCCGCGTTTAACGACTGGAGCAAAATGTTTCTCGGGCTTTGGCAGGCCGAAGAGGAGCGCGATCGCACCGGTAGTGAAACCACGGTTAAGTCGAAAATCAACATCGATTTTATTCTTTAGTGTTTTCTGAACATTTATTTCAGTTAAAACACCAAAACCTTCGTTTTTTAAATGTTCAGTTACTTTAAGCACTGCATCATCAAAACTGGTTTCAACAACTGTGTTAATGTAATAAGACATAATATTTCA
>CAYWXW010000358.1:0-703 GCA_964462265.1 uncultured Porticoccaceae bacterium
TATAGCTTTCATCATCGCTCAGTCCGTCCACCAAATCGGTGACCGCTAAGACATCAATGTGCTTCTCTTCAACGAAGGAAATAAACGTAGATGCTGCAGTATCAGTGATACTAGGATCATACCCAAGTTCTACGACCCGTTGCTGGAATATCGTCCGATATTCATCAGGTATCACCTTACTCTTTTCACGCTGTGTGAAAACGCTATCAGAGCAAAGTGCCGCATAAGATTTAAAACCAAACAATGCCGCAAGAAACTCATAAATATGAGCTCGCTTGAATGAGCATGCGGTAATAGATTCGAGGTTTTGTTGCGCAGAATACGCAAGTTCTTTGATAGTCATGACAAATCTTTCTCCATAACACGCCCGTACGGGTTAGACGCACACGTTTAATTCCCCGAGGACGTGGCCTTAAAGAGAGATTCTCAATGACTGTATTTTTCAAACGCCCTTTTTTACTCGTGTGCAAGTAAGGTTGGCACCCAGCTGTTAGTGTAATCGAGATACCCGCCCAAATCCAGGCTGGCGAGCATTATCTCCATGATTACCGCTGCACACTTCACGAAACAATGGACTGACTGCCAGAAAATTCGCCTAAATAGGCCGAGTCAGGACAGTTAAGCTCTGAATGGAATGCCGCTTTAACCCAAGCGGCCAGGGGTAAGATGCCGGAGTATTCCGGCTATTTTCAATCCTCTTCTT
>CAYWXW010000358.1:713-1622 GCA_964462265.1 uncultured Porticoccaceae bacterium
TACCACACTTGCGTCCGGTGTTGGCCATGGTTCATCATCGCGCAACGTCTGTTCGACCGTGAACAGCAACGGGCTATCGCCCGTCTCTTCATAGTCATCGAGCAATAACGGCACCGTTGCCGTGTCCTGCCAGATGTCGCCTTGGTCGAACAGAGTCTCGGCCTTCCTGACCGCTTCGTTCGAATTGTCGGCCTCGATGCCGACCATGACACGGTGCTCATAGGGCAAGGTGTATTGAATAACATATTTCATGATGATCTCCTTCTGATTGGTTACAGGGGGAGACCATCACCCACCGGGGAGATGACCTCCCCGATGGGTATGGCGAAGAACTCAAGTCGTTGACCTGATCGGTTTATCGAACAGCATGGGTACTACGCTTCAGTCCTCATGCGGCTGCAGGATAGTGATGACCGGTTCACCGGCATCACCGGGTCCGACAATGAGCTTCAGTGTGACCAGCACCGCTTCGGTCGAGTGACCGTCACGGGCTACCCGATACAGCTGGAACAGCAGCCGGTCACCCGAATCTTTGGCTGTGCGTATGGCGTGGGACGCCATATACAGGACGTCCCACAGCCTCCCCGACTGATCCTGATGCACCTGCTGTTCACTGTCATCCTCGGTCCAGGCCACACAATCGGCCCAGACTGCAGATGTCAGCGCAACAGGCCATTTGAAACCGGCCTCACTGGCCATGGAACCCGCATCGATCAGCACACCGTCCTCGATGGCCTGCGCACGGGTATAGGTTGAAATAACTTCACCGAAAAACGCTTCGGCGGATTGTTCATTGGAAATGTTACTCATGGGTATTCTCCTGTGATGGATTAACACCAGGTCACACCTCCTCCCCTGCCGGAGAAGATGATGCTTCCCCGGCAGGGTTTGTAGAAAAGTGTTGGACTT
>CAYWXW010000359.1:0-1617 GCA_964462265.1 uncultured Porticoccaceae bacterium
TCGTCAGCAACCACCAGCCGCTGATGATCGCGCCGCCGGCAATCATTATAAGGATAATAAAAATGACGAGAAAAAAACGGCGCATGGAATGATGATTAAAAGCTGAAGCGGTTTTCAGTGCCGTTAAGCAGGCGCTTGATGTTGTCTTTGTGGCGCCAGATAACGATTGCCGCGATCACCAGGGTTACAATAAAGATCGGCCATGAACCGGTGGTCAGAAAAACGGCCGGAACGATAGCCGTAGCGGCGGCGATGGATGCCAGGGAAATATAGCGCCAGCGCCACAAAAACAGAACAAAGACGACCAGCACCGTCAGGACTGCCAGTGGTGAGAGCACCAGAAAAATCCCCAGGGCGGTGGCAACGCCTTTTCCTCCTTTAAAGCCCAGGTAGACCGGAAAGCAATGTCCGATAAAGGCAGCCAGAGCCACCAGCGCCAGAGAGGTTCCAGAAAAGTCAAATACCTGCTGGGCAAGTACGACTGGAATGACACCTTTAAGGCAATCGCCAATCAGCGTGACAATTCCCATTTTGCGCCCGGCGACACGGTAAACATTGGTTGCGCCAATATTGCCACTGCCGACTTTGCGGATATCTTCTTTACCGAACCGGCGCGTCAGCAGCAGCCCGGTCGGGATGGCGCCGAACAGATAGGCGCAGAGGGCCAGAACAACCAGCATATATTCATTCTCCATGAGGTGGACAACAGCGTCAGTTAGCGGGATCAGGATGTTTGGCGGCGATGGCCTTGCGATATTCGCGGATCGCCCCATGCAGGGCACCGGCCGCCATATTGGAGCAGTGCATTTTTTCCGGTGGCAGCCCGTCAAGAGCATCGGCAATCGTCTGGTCGGTGATGGTGTTAAGGACGTCGTCAAGAGGCAATCCCATCACCATTTCACTGGCGACGGACGCCGTGGCAATGGCCGCACCGCAGCCATAAATCTTGTACTTGATATCAGTGATGTGGTCATTTTCGATTTTAAGCGACAATAGCAGGGAGTCGCCACAGGAAGGTTCACCGACCTGGACCAGCACCGTTGGTTCGGCAATGATGCCGATGTTGCGCGGATTGTTGAAATGCTCCATGACTTTTTCGGTATACACAAGTAAACCCGTTAGCTTAGAAGTTAAAACGTATCTGTTTAGCCCTGTCCTTGCCGCAAGAACAGGGCCGATGAGCTCCTGAGAGAATAAAGCTCCGCTGCTAAAAGCGGATTCTAGCCCTGATAGTGCGAGCGCTGCAAGCCAAAGTAAAAATCACATATGGTTGGCCTATTCTTTTAGTTTAGGCACTGCCTTCAGGATTTTATAGATGCGATTATGCCAGGGAAATACCCACCAGGGTACCGTGTCCCTGCCCATCTATGCGGCGGTGCGGAACAGCCCGATGGCCAGATATAAAAAGCCGATAATTACACCAAACATGAAGGCCAGAAAGGCAAAGCGCGCCAATAGCTTGAGTCCGAATTCCCTGGTTGTCGGGGGCTTGTTGTTATCCAGAACAAAGGACCAGGTCAGGGCAAGAGCCGTTGCGGCCAAGATTCCGTACATGTAAACCTGTAGTATGTCCATCAGTGGCATCCTTGTCGTTGCTGAATCAATAAGGGTCGCACA
>CAYWXW010000360.1:0-977 GCA_964462265.1 uncultured Porticoccaceae bacterium
GGTGGCACTGCACTTTTGCATGCTGGCAAAGTGCTGACGAAGCTGAAAGGTGACAACGAGGATCAAACGGCTGGCATCAAGATCATTCGCAAGGCCATTCAGGCCCCACTGCGCCAGATTGCCGAGAACGCCGGTGTCGACGGTTCGGTAGTCGTCGGGAAGATCATTGAGAGCGACAGCAAGTCCTTTGGTTATGATGCGCAATTGGACAAATATGGCGACATGTTGAAGGCTGGAGTTATCGACCCGACAAAAGTTGTGCGGATTGCGCTGGAATATGCAGCATCAGTCGCAGGTCTGTTGATCACCACAGAGGCGATGGTTGCTAATAAACCGACCAAGGCAGGTGGCAACGGCATGTCAGATATGGGCAGCATGATGTAGATTGCCGCTCCTGACGGCTCGCAGGCGTGTTTCTGCGGGCCGGACTATACTGCAGAAGCGACAGCTAGAGAGCGTCCACAGGACATCCAATTGGATGCGCATGGTCAGCAACCATTCCTTGCCCGCAGAGCACGGCCAGCGGCCCGAAGTCCGAATTGCCCTGCTTAGCTGAACTCGGCGATTGGCGCATCGAATGGCTGCTTTAATAGTGCTCAATGGTGCCATACTAAGCCCCGCGCCGACGGGGCCGCGAAGGGCACTCTTGGCATGGGAAAATGCTTAGAACGGGTTTGAGGCAGTTAAATGCGCTTCGATGATTTCAATTCGCATCAGGGTTCTTGAGAAGCGCCTATGCTGCCTACACAGCATGGCTGGTCGCAGGTGGATAAACAGCTTTTCAAATTGGCCCTTCGCGCAGCTGCCCTTTTTCATACCACAGCAGGAAAGAACCGCACATGAACATTAAAAACCGCCCAATCCTCGGGCTAATAATCGCGGGGGCTTTGGCGGTTGTGTCCGCGTTCGCAGTCAATGCCCAAGGCCTAGACCGGGCTACCGACGTCAAAATGCTCGGCAAATGCGAAGGCTGTGAA
>CAYWXW010000360.1:987-1608 GCA_964462265.1 uncultured Porticoccaceae bacterium
AGCCCCGGCAAAAGCGCACAGCGCGCCGCAGCCAGAGCGGGGCTGTTCAGCTCAACGCCGTTGAATTTGTCCAGGATCGTGCTGGCCCGGTCAAAATGCGCGGCAAATGCGAGGGGTGTGTATTTAATGAACAGGATTTCTCCGAGCGTAGACTAATGGGCGTCGATTTCGCGTCTGCCCAATTGAGCAATGTCACCTTTGACGGTGCAGCCATGAATATCGCCATTTTCGACGGAGCAACTTTAAGGAATGTGAGCTTCGTCGGCACGGACCTCAGCGGTGCCAGCTTTGTCGGATCGACGCTGACAGACGTTACGTTTGAAGGTGCAGACCTGAGCGGGTCCGTGTTCGAGGGGGCCATTCTGGTGCGAACAGACTTCCAATCGGCGCGGCTTTGCAACACTCAGATCCCCGGTGATATTTTGGACAACTCGGACTGCGGATGAACACCTTGCCCTCCAAAATGTCCGATTTCGACGCCAGACCCGACCGAAAGCTGTCGAGTGTTCTTCGTGAGCTCGATGGAGGTGGGAAGACGCACATATCGCTTGACGATCTGGTCGTCGCTCTGGGCAACCGAAGCTTTGTGCCTCTCCTGATTATCTTCGCATTACCGAACCT
>CAYWXW010000361.1:0-1599 GCA_964462265.1 uncultured Porticoccaceae bacterium
CTTTATCTCGAGCACCGGCGGCCTCACCGCGGGCCGGCACAATGCCGAATCCGCCTTGTTTCCCTACTATACCGATGATAAGATTACCGAAATGGCCCACTTAACGGGAAATAGGACGTTAATGCAGGTTGAGCGCGAGGGCAAGAATTTTTTATGGGAACCTTTCTCCAGGGAATATGACGGTATCTATGCCATATCCCGAAACTTGTATAAGAATCGATATGGTAACAAAATAGTTTTTGAGGAAATCAATGAAGACCTTGGACTTACCTATAGATATCACTGGAACTCCAGCGATATTTATGGTTTTGTAAAAAGAGCTACTTTATGTAACCATAATCCAGATCCTTGTAGCCTCAAGGTTTTGGACGGGATACAAAATATTATGCCCTATGGGGTAAATGCTGCACTTCAAAATGCCAGTAGTAATTTAGTGGATGCCTATAAGAGGAATGAACTGGAGGCCGAAGTAGGCCTGGGCATCTACTCGCTCAGTGCCATTATTGTAGATAGGGCCGAACCTAGTGAGGCATTAAAGGCTACTACGGTGTGGTCTACGGGTCTAGAAAATGCTACATTCTTAGTTTCTTCCCTTCAGGTTGAAGCCTTTAAAAAAGGAGAAAAGGTTATTCAAGAAACAGATATAAAGGCGGAAAAAGGGGCTTATTTTATGTGTGCGGATGTTGTTCTTGCACCGAACTCCGAAAAGAACTGGCTATTGGCGGCCGAGGTAAATCAATCTATGGTGGCTGTCGCAAAGCTTACTCAAGAGATTAAGGAAGGAGATGCTTTATATGAAAGGGTCATGGCAGATGTGGCTCTTGGAACCGAGCAATTGGTGGCATTGAACGGGGCATCTGATGGACTTCAATTTACTAGGGACAAGCTTAGGGATACCCGACATTTTTCCAATACGCTCTTCAATATCATGCGCGGGGGTATCTTTGATGATAACTATACCATTGAACGGTCAGATTTTTTAAATTATCTAAAATCGGCGAATAGGGCCTTATATCGAACAAAAAAAGATAAAATATCTGGATATCCCACCACCTTTAAAGTTAACCAGTTACAGGATTGGGCAAGGGAAGACGGTGATCCAGACTATATATTAATACTGTAGCAGAGGATGGCTCCAAAATTTTGGACTACGAAGGCAACTGGCGCGACATTTTTCAAAACTGGGAAGCCCTGGCGCAGGCCTACCCCGAGTTTGTGGACGGTATGATCTACAAATTTGTAAATGCCACCACCTTTGACGGGTACAACCCCTACAGGGTGACGAAAGGCGGGTTTGATTGGGAAACCATAGAACCTGATGATCCATGGTCTTATATAGGATACTGGGGGGATCACCAAATCATTTATCTTTTAAAACTTTTGGAGTTTCTAGAGGCGCACTACCCAGGTAAATTGTCCAACTATTTCAATCAGAACATTTTTGTGTACGCCAATGTACCTTATAGGATTAAAGATTATAAGGGTATTTTGGCAGACCCTAAGGACACCATTATGTTTGATGTGGAACTGGATGAAAAAATCCGTAAGGAACGTCAGGAAATGGGAGCGGATGGGGCCTTGCTAAAATCAAGGGAGGCA
>CAYWXW010000362.1:0-1599 GCA_964462265.1 uncultured Porticoccaceae bacterium
TTTAACCCGCTGCAGCAGAGGAAAAATGGGCATCATGCTCTGCAGGGCCCACATACAAATGTGCTTACCCTCCGGAATCATAATCTTGCCGCCGTCCAGTATAAAACTGTCTCCCACCAATATGGGCTGGTTGCAATATCCGTCAATTCTTTCCGCAGTGACCTTCAGTTTATACATGCCATAATTATCCTTTTCCCAACTAATAGTGATGGTAAAGGGTTTCTTATACACCATATCCATCTGGATTTGAAACAATTTGTTATGGTGTTCCTTTACTTGCGGTCATTGACTTTAGTCAGCTGCTGGTATATTTGAATTGGAATTGAAAGTTATGAAGGGGGAAAAAGGACACAGGCCAACACATAAAACCGAACTTAAGGAGGGCAAAATGAGAAAGCCGATCACTATTATCGTAGCATTACTCTTAGTATTGTGTTTCGTGGGATTTGGATACAGCGCCGACGTCAAAAAAGGCATTCATGTCGGTAATGCCGGCGCGTTTACCGGGGATGCTGCTGCCCCATGTGCCGAAATTTACAACTCGGCCCAAATCGCCGTCGATGAATGGAATGCCAAGGGGGGCATTCAAGGTGTCAAGATTGAACAAATTATGGGGGATGATGCCATGGATCCGGCTCAGGGCGTCAATGTTGCCCATAAATTTGTGGCCGACGAACTCATGTATGGCGTCGTCGGCCCCCCCATGAGCCACATTGCCCAGGCCACCTTGAAAATTTATGGTACGGCTGATCTGGCCACTATCACCACCGCGGCTTCCAAGCCCAATCTCACCGAACAAGGTTACAAACACTTTTTTAGAGTTAATGCCCGCAACGATGCCCATGGTTGGAATTGCGCCCTGTTTATTAAAAAAAGACTCGGGGCCAGCCGGGTGGCCATCATAAATGAAAAAGTAGCCTACAGCGAAAATTTATCCAAGGAGACAATCAAAGGTCTCAAAAAATTAGGAATAACGGATATCAAACAGGAGACCATCGTCGGCGGTGCCAAGGACTATTCAGCGGTATTGACCAAGGTCAAAGCCTTTAAACCGAATGTCATATTCTTTATCGCCACGACCGCCCCGGATAATGCCATCGGGGTGCGCCAGACAAAAGAATTGGGAATTGATACCATCTTTTTCGGCTCGGAAGGTGCCCGGGACAAAAAAGACTATATTCAGGCAGCCGAAGGGGCAGCCGACGGCTCCTATGTTTATCATTTTGGGCCTGATATATATGCCATTCCCGCCGCCGCCGAATATGTCAAGAAGTACGAAACCACATATGGCAGTCTAAGCGGCTTTGGACCACCAGCCTACGAGGCCATGAATATTTTGCTGACAGCCATCGATCAGGCTGCTGCCGACGGGGATATTTCCCGCCAAGAAGTTGTGGCATATTTACATAAAATAAAAGGCTACAATGGCATTTTGGGCTTTCCGGTAAGCTTTGACCAAAAAGGAGACCTGGAAGGTGGGGCAACCTACTTTTTTCAGGTCAAGGGCAACGACTTTAAACAGGTTGCTGTAATGACTGGAAAATAAGGTTTAACAAAAAGCGGCAACCGTTCACAGGTTCAGGGTTCAACGTTCAGGGT
>CAYWXW010000363.1:0-994 GCA_964462265.1 uncultured Porticoccaceae bacterium
CTCCCGGGCGGCGGATGGGCGGCAGAGGACCGTTTTTACCAGACCACAAAACCAGATATCAGCGGCTATTCACCCGTAGACTGGGGGGGCGTCAGCAAGCGCAAAATGAACCCGTGGGTGACTGTCGATGCGCTGACGGTACTGCGCAGAGCCGGCCGGGTATAAAGATCATGACTCAACCACTATCCATTTCAACAATCAAAGAGATGATCCAAAAAGCTGAAGACGCTTTTCGGCACGAGCAATGCGCAACCTGCGAGGTCTACCTGGGCTATATCACCCAGCTCAGAATTGATTCCGATGCTGAAGGCAATAATTTCCTCAAGGAGGCTCTGCCCCCCCGTGACAAAATCCATTCCCGTCTGGGATGCGATCCATGTCCTCCCGGGATCCTGTATGGGAATTACCTCTTGAAAAACAGTTCCAGATTAGAATAATATTACCCTCATCTGCTGTAGCGCTCGGATCGGAGCATCTATGAACACCCTCCCAATTCTCCTCTCTCTGCTGCCAATCATTATCATTCTCACCCTGCTGGTCTGGCGCAGGACTCCGGCCGATATTGCTGGAGCAGCTGGCTGGATCGGCTCGTTATTGATCGTCTGGCTTTATTTCAAAACTCCCCTGCTGAACACCTTATTGATCAGCCTGGCTGGCGTGATGGCTTCCCTACCGATCACGATAATGGTGGCTACCTCGCTGCTGCAGATCACGATCATGAAAGAAACTGGCGCCATTGACCGGGTGGTGGCTTTTATCAAGACCATTGCTCCGGGAAACCAGGTAGCCCAGATCCTAATCCTCAATATTGGTTTTGGGACAATGCTGGCCGCTCTGGGAGCTACTCCGGTATCTATTCTTCCTCCGATCATGGTAGCCCTGGGATACAGCTCTTTTGTGGCCATAGCCCTGCCATCCCTGGGCTACGACGCCCTCTGCACCTATGCACTATTAGGGATTCCGGTGGTTGTGTTTTCCAATTTCGTGGGTTTGC
>CAYWXW010000363.1:1004-1585 GCA_964462265.1 uncultured Porticoccaceae bacterium
TGGGGGGATATTTCGCCCGTTTCATGCCAGTCATCAGCACCTGCATCGCCCTGGCTATGCTCTGGCTGGTGGGAGGGTGGAAGCTGCTCTGGCGGGGTTTACTTCCTACCGTCCTGTCCGGGGTCACGGCTGGTTTCATTGCCATTGGTATGAATGCCCTGGGACTGGTCACTTTAACTGGAATCGCTGCCGGCCTTGGCGTAGTGGGGGTCATGCTGGTTTACCTGCAATTATCCGGGCAAACCTTACTGGATCGGAGCCCTCTTTCTGAAAGCGATCTGGCAGCAGAAGAAAGGATCTCGCTGTCTGCGGCCGTTTCTCCCTGGATTATCCTGACAGTCCTGGCACTTATAGTCAATGCCCCTTTTCTGCCATTTTTCGATCTGCTATTTACCCGACTAAGTATGCCAGTTGAGATCATCCCCGGCGCTCCGGAAAAGATCCGCCTGTTCTGGCAGGCCTACTTCTGGATCCTGGTCAGCACGGTCATATCCTTCCCATTCCTGAAAGTGGACAAAACTAAATTGAAAGAATCCCTGAGAAAGTGGCTCAAACGGGCTCCCCGGCCGCTGCTGGCGTCA
>CAYWXW010000364.1:0-353 GCA_964462265.1 uncultured Porticoccaceae bacterium
GGAGGACTAAGAAGAAAGAGCAACTTGGTTTGGCCTACAATATGGACCATCCTTAGAACAGGACTAAGGAAAAGGTATTTCTATGTTTATTGTGCTATCTGTTAACCCCACACTACATGGAGAAGAAATGCTATTGTGGCCGGATAGAGCCAGGGTTCTCTTGTGTAGTTTGTGTGGGACTAATTCAGTCCCGTTTGCCATGTCACTAAACTACCCCTTCTAGCTTAGGTGGCCGCTTAATTTTTGGCTAGGCTGGGCAAAAACGCAAAAATAAAGCGGCCGGGGTGGCCGCTTTTCGCCAGACTTTACTGTACTGGTCCCACTTGACGTCATGGAACAAGTACGATCTTCAT
>CAYWXW010000364.1:363-1579 GCA_964462265.1 uncultured Porticoccaceae bacterium
CACCTTCTTCGTGACTGACTGTTAAGACCTTATGATTATTTGAATTTTAAACAGACTCACACTACCAGACAACATCATGATATCATTTAGTTTTTTTCTCTTTTATTCATCTTCTCTTTTATTCATATGACGTCATATTTGCGTCATTGCTCTCCTCACAACCGTTCCCTTTTGAAATCTTCCCATTTTTATTCTCATTTCTTCTCTTTTCTCCGGACAGTTTCTAGAAGAAATTGTCACTTTTCCTTCAAATTATGTGGTTTGGCTCACTCATAGCACTCATAGCTATCCACCCCATAGGGGCGAGCACACCGGGTAGGATATGATATGATATGATATGATATGATATGATATGATACTAGGATAGGATAGGATAAGATACGATATGAGGATATGATACGATATGGTACGATACGATATGAGTATATGATACGATACGATATGATATGATATGCTGATACGATATGATACGATACGAGCTCGGATTCTCCTACTCTTACTCCACATCGTACCATGTTGTACCGTACATACAGAATCATGTCGTTTCTAGTAGAGATTGGCCCTCGTGTTCTTACTTCCGTGCGGCGGTACGGTACAGTATCATATCGTACCAGTTCTTGTCCTCCTCTACTATAGCTACTATAGTGATTTACTCGTCCGGTTCCTACTCTAACTCCACATCGTACCATGTTGTACCGTAACTACATAAATCATGTTGTTTCTGGAGATTGGCTCTCGTGTTACTTCCATGTACCATCATACTGTATCGTATCGTACCAGTTCTTGGTCTAGCTACTACTAGAGATTTGCTCGGCTCCTACTCGCACTCCACATCGTACAATGTACCGGCGTACCTACATATGATATCGTTTCTTGGTCTACTAGTCATAGTAGCTTATACGGATTGGCTTTGATTATTATTATGATTATTACTAGTCTCCATCTGTCTCCATACGCTATCTTGGAAAGACCAAACACAAGGTGACCTGTGATGACGGACTTTCGGGAAGAAGCCAAAACGAGAAAAAAGGAACATAATTCTGATGCAAAAGTTCGGAGAGCCCAAAGAGAAACAAACGCTGGAGATCGAAAAGGGAGTGATGGTAGGACATTGACGTCATAGTACTCTTTGAGTCTCCGGCCGAATAAAGGAGAAGGAATAAAAGAGAAAAAAAACGCGAGATCGGGTAGACTGTTGTTGTCAACCAGAAAGTCT
>CAYWXW010000365.1:0-1564 GCA_964462265.1 uncultured Porticoccaceae bacterium
TGGACCAGTTGGCCCGCTGCATTCAGAGATTATCAATCCCCGGAGGTGGCCGAATTTGCTCGGCAGCGCGAGTATGAAATTGAATATTACCAGTATCTGCAGTGGCAGGCGGAAATACAGCTGGCTGCGATCGGCCGTCGTTCTATGGAACTGGGTCTGAAAGTTGGGCTATTGGGAGACTTTCCTTTTGCTGTCGACAAAAACGGTTTTGAAACCTGGCGCTATAAAGAGGCATTGCTGGATGGGGTGCTGGTGGCCGGACAGCCGCTTGATTATCCCGGACAGGATCCAGCTGTCGGTCTGCCCCTTATTTTACCGCATTACCTGCAGAGTAATCGCTATCAACTATTTATTGAAGGCCTGCGGCAGAGCATGCGCTATTGCGGCGCAGTGACAATCGACTCCATGGCCAACTATTACCGGACCTTTTTGACACTTGGCGCAAAGGACGAAAATTTTCAGTCCTTTGTCTCTTTTCCTTTCTCTGACATGCTCGGCATTATTACTCTGGAAAGTCGGCGGAATCGCTGCCTGGTCATTGCCGATAATCTGCATGTACTGCCTGCAGAAAAGCAAGAGCAGTTACGGCAAAAAAACATATTTTCCAGCAGATCCTTGTTGACGGCGAAAAACGAGCAGGACGAGTGGCTCGGTGCGGCAGACTATCCGGAAAACGTTGTGCTGCGTTCTTCAGCACCATTTCTTGCTTCCGCAAAAGGATTTTGGAGGAGCAGCGACATCGCCCTTCTTGCCGAAGAACATCTTTTTATCGATGATACGGCCAAGGAACAGGCAATGGTCGCCAGGGCTGCCGATCGGGTCCATTTTCTCATTACCCTCGACCATGAAGAACTGCTTCCCGAAGGCTATACCGTTGAACAAAACATTTCGGCCGAACTGGATCGGTCGTTGCTTGTCGGCCTGCAGATATTTATGGCCAGGACGCCGACAAAGATCCTTCTGGTGGCCATAAATGATCTACTCGGCCTGGAGAACCAAGCCGAACCTCCAGCCCTGGCCTGTCAGAAGTTTTGGGAAACTACTTATCCTTTTGATATCGAAGAGATTCTTGTCGGGCAAGAGGCTGCGTCACTTTTCAAGGCCCTGTGCCGCGAACGGGGTGTCGGCAATGTCCGGCCATCGGCGGTGATCTCCGATCGAAAAAAGAGACTGAGCCAGACGCTGCCGCGTTCTTTTTATCGTCTGCAGCTGCATAAGGATTTCACCTTTCAGCAGGCTGCGGCAATTACTCCCTATCTTGGCCGGCTGGGTATAAGTCACTGCTATGTCTCCCCCTTCTTGATGGCTCGGCCCGGCAGCACTCACGGCTATGATATCATCGATCATTCAACAATAAATCCGGAAATCGGCAGCAGGGAAGATTTTGAAGGTTTTCTTGCCGTTCTTGAACAACAGGGCATGGCACTTATTCTGGATATCGTTCCCAATCATATGGGTATCGGCTCTGATAACCAATGGTGGATGGATGTGCTGGAAAACGGGCGGGCCTCGCAGTACGCCGATTTTTTCGATATTGACTGGAATCCGGTCAAGGCCCACCGGG
>CAYWXW010000366.1:0-1556 GCA_964462265.1 uncultured Porticoccaceae bacterium
AAGATTGAGAGGTGCTTGTGCCATCGATTATGTTTTGAAACCGCGCCGGGTAACTATGTCGCGCTGGAGGTAAATATGCGTCCGCCCGGGGGCTTTACCACCGACATGTTCAATTTTGCCGGCGATATTGACGTCTACCGTCTGTGGGCAGAGGTCATGGTCGATGGCATTGCCCCGCTCGACTATCAACGTACATACCACTGCTGTTATGCCAGCCGAAAGAATCGCTACAGCTATCGCTACAGTCATGACGAGGTAATGGCCCAATACGGTCAATTCATGGCGCAGACTGTCGTTGTGCCGGGAGTCTTCAGCAGTGCCCTGGGCGACTTTGGCTATATTTTCCGCTCGCCGGAAATACAGCAGATTGACGAAATTGTTCAATTCATTCAGGTCGCGGAATAAGGAACGTCTATGCATATCGAAGAACACCGGTGGCACAGCCCCCAACTCGACCGGGAGATGGCCGTTAAAGTCTATGGCCACTGGGGCCAGCCGTTTATTGTTTTCCCCTGTTCCAGGGGGCGTTATTTTGACTACGAGGGTCTGGGCATGATCGATGCCATCGCGCCGTTTATCGAAAGCGGCCGTATCAAGCTTTTTTGCGTAGACAGTGTCGATGCATACTCCTGGTACGATTTCGGCGTGTCCCCGGCGGAACGAAACGCTCGCCATGAACAATATGACCGGTACATCACGAAGGAAATGGTCCCGTTTGTGCGCAACCACTGCAAGGATGAACATCTGCGGATCATGACCAGCGGCTGCAGCATGGGCGCCTTTCATGGGGTTAATTTTTTTCTGCGACATCCCAACCTTTTTGCCGGTACCATCGCCTTGAGCGGTTTGTACCGGTTGGACTGTCCGGAATTTGGCAATAGTCGAGAAGATCTTGCCGCCATCTACTATAACTCCCCTGTGCACTATCTGGCGGACCTGTCCGATCCATGGTATCTCGGTCTCTATCGAGAGAGTACTATCGTCATCTGTGTTGGCCAGGGCGCCTGGGAGTCGGAGGCCATCGAGGATACCCGGGCCTTGGACCACATCTTTCAGGACAAGGGTGTCGGGGCCTGGATCAATTACTGGGGGCATGATGTCAATCACGACTGGTACTGGTGGTACAGGCAGATGAACTATTTTCTTGGGTGTCTGTATGCGTAATTCCCCGCATACTCTGGTAGTCAGTGGTAGAAAAAAGCATAACAAATCACGGAGAATTTAATGCAGGAAATGGAAACTATTTCCTGGCAGGATTTTGCCAGGATCGAGATGCGTGTCGGCAGGATTGTCGCGGCAGAAATATTTAAAGAAGCACGAAAACCCGCGTATATCCTGCAAGTAGATTTTGGTGAAGAAATCGGCATAAAGAAATCGAGTGCGCAGATCACCGAGTTGTATAATCCCGAAGACCTGATCGGCAGGCTTGTTGTTGGGGTGGTCAATTTTCCAAAGAAACAGATTGGACCGCTCATGTCGGAATGTCTGATCACCGGATTTCATAATGCGGCTGGTGAGGTCACTCTCTGCGTGCCGGATATGGATGTTCCTCTGGG
>CAYWXW010000367.1:0-1524 GCA_964462265.1 uncultured Porticoccaceae bacterium
CCGTCCCAAATCGGCATTGAGGACATTGATCGCCCGGATTTCGGCCACCCGGTCGCCATCGAACCGGGAGAAGTTCCGGTGTTCTGGGCCTGCGGGGTTACCTCGACCTTGGCGGCCACCTCCACATCCCTGCCGCTGGTGATCACCCACGCCCCCGGCCACATGTTCGTCTCCGATCTGAAAGACGAAGACATGACGCTTTTCTAAAATCGGTCTGAATCCGGATATCGTGGCCCCTGACGCGCGATGACAAAGTCGGGCCTATAACCCTTGTTCGCGTCGCTGATGCGCCGTAAGTGGCCTTTACAGTTAGGCATAAATAATAACCCTTGACTATCCCAAATAGGCGTTTCACAAAGTAAGACATGAAAACGTCAAGCCTTACAATCAGATTGGACAAGGAACTGGATTCCCTGCTGACCAAGGCCAGTCAGCGATCAGGGAAAAACAGAAGCGTCATCGCACGCGAGGCCCTCAGGCGGCAGCTTCGTCTGGAACATTTTGGGGAAATCAGAAAAAGGGTGATGCCGTTTGAAGAAGCTCGCGGATATTTAACAGATGAGGATGTTTTCTCCCAGATATCTTGAGGGTGTTTCTCGATGCGAATCGTATCTCCAGGAAAATTCTGGGAGACACTCAAAAACCAAACATCGGATGAACCGTAACCGAAAAAGCGATTAGACGACTTATCGGGGGCCTATTCGCGCCGCATAAATATAAGTCTCATAAAATCCCGACCCTCACCGCCGCATTCCCTCTTTTCGTGTTGCTATTTGTTATAAAATAGGATAGTTATAGTTTAATCATCAATCATCGATGCCAGGGACGATCCTTGTTAATCAGATAAAACTATTATCAGGGCAAATTGACCTGATAATAAATGGTTATAAATGAATATCATGAGATACTACATCATGCGCATACAGGTTGATTTCGAAACCCCCCATGAAATGCCACCTCCGCCATCATCTGGAAAACAGTGGCAATCAATAGGATATTTCCAGACCTTTTACTGTACAGAGAAATCAACAGAAAAGGCTAAGCAACTTGTTCGTGATTTTTATCGAAAAAATGAGATCAATCCCGACGTTTGTAAATTTAGATTTGAACATAGTGTATGGATGAAAGGGATAACGAGGCTAAACCAGCTATCCATGGTATCACATGAACTAACCGAAGAAATGTTTGAAAAAAGAGATCAAATTGGAATATGGTTTATTGGAGAAAAAGAATATTACGTAAGCGAAGCGGACTATGCTGCTTCAATGTATGAAGAGATACAAAATAAGGATTTCGATTCATAACCTACCAGTGCACCAGACCGGATGGGGCGGGCGGTTTTAGCATCTGCCCTTATTGTGCACCTTGCTTTATTAACCATTTGCGTTACCATCATTAACCCTCCGGCTGGTGACCGGCGTCGTTATTAATTCTAAAATATATTGGAGACGATTATCAAATGAATATGAACAGAAACGTGGCGAAAATAATACATGTGGATGAAGATATAGACGATGGATATGT
>CAYWXW010000368.1:0-1524 GCA_964462265.1 uncultured Porticoccaceae bacterium
CTGGGTATAGCCAGTGTTGAACTGGCCAGCGTGGTACCCGACAAGGCGGCACTCGATATGATCGGCAAGGAGATCGCCGAACGCTATACCGTCATACCGGTCAGTTACGACGAGGAGCAGCAGCAACTGAAGATCGCCATGAAGAACGCCTCGGATCTCATGGTGCTCGACCGCGTGCATGCAATCGTCGGGCGCAAGATCAACCTGGTTCCCATGGTCGCCGGGGAGAGCGAGATCAAACGTGCCGTTGACCAGTTCTATGGTTACGAGCTGTCTGTCGACGGCATCCTGCACGAGATCGAGACCGGTGAGATCGATTACCGCAGCTTGGACGCGACCGAAGACGAATACAGCCAGCCGCTGGTGCGACTGGTCGATGCTATCCTCGCCGATGCCGTGAAACGTGAAGCATCCGATATCCACTTCGAACCGGAAGAAGGCTTCCTGCGCCTGCGTTACCGTATCGATGGCGTGTTGCGCCAGGTCCGAAGCCTGCACAAGGATTACTGGTCGGCCATCGTGGTACGTCTCAAGGTCATGTGTATGATGAACATCGCCGAGACCCGTATCCCGCAGGACGGCCGTCTCAGCCTGCAGGTGCAGGGGCACCGTGTCGACTTCCGAGTCTCGGCTCAGCCGACCACGCATGGCGAGAATATCGTGTTGCGTGTACTCGACCGCGCCAAGGGCATCGTGCCGATGGATGATCTGGGCATCCACGAAGACACCCTGAACGAACTCAAGATGATGATGGCACGGCCGGAAGGTATTATCGTGAAGGATGAAATCGGGTTGACGTTCGCGGCAGCCCTGCGCTCCTTCCTGCGACAGGACCCGGATATCATCCTGGTCGGTGAGATCCGTGATGAAGATACCGCGGATATGGCATTTCGCGCCGCCATGACCGGCCACCAGGTGTTATCCACCCTGCACACCAATTCGGCGATCGGTACCTTCCCCCGTCTGCTGGATATCGGCGTGTTGCCGGACATCATGACCGGTAACATCATCGGTGTCATCAGCCAGCGACTGGTGCGGCTGTTATGCCCGCATTGCAAGGTGGCGCAAAAGCCCGGCGAGCTGGAGATGAAGCTGCTCGAGCTGGACATCGGCAAGACGGTGAAGTCGGCGGTGGACACCGGCTTCTCCCGGGCCTTCGGCACCATCTATGAACCCGGTGGTTGTGCCCATTGCGGTAATACCGGCTACAAGGGACGTGTTGCCATCATCGAAGCCCTGCGGATCAACAGCGAGCTCGATGACATGATCGCCAAACGCGCCACCCTGGGTGAACTCAAGGCCACGGCGAAACGTACTGGTTATCTGACGCTGGCGGATGACGCTATCCGGTGTGTGCTGGAAGGCAAGACCTCGCTGACAGAAGTCTCCCGTGTCATCGACCTGACCCAGCGTCTGAAGTGATGGGGTGTCGTCATGCCTGATTACAAGTTCCGCACAATCGACGCATCCGGCCGAATCCGCAACGATACCATGGTGGCGAGCAACCCCATGGAACTGGAGAAG
>CAYWXW010000369.1:0-1520 GCA_964462265.1 uncultured Porticoccaceae bacterium
CACTTAAGGCGATCCAGTGTATCGAATCGACTGATCGCGGCGTATCGGTTCATCCTCGATCAGGAGATGCTACCTACCCCGAATTCTTCATGCAGCGATGTACGCAATGTAAACGTTGCACCGAGGAATGTCCCTTTGGTGCTCTCGATGATGATGAAAAAGGGACCCCTCTGCCCAACCCGACTAGATGCCGTCGTTGTGGTACCTGTATGGGCGCCTGCCCGGAAAGAATTATTGGCTTCAAAGACTATAACATCGATCTCATCGGTTCCATGATCAAAGCGATCGAAGTTCCTGAGGATGATGAAGACAGGTTAAGAATACTCGTTCTGGTGTGTGAGAACGATGCTTATCCGGCACTTGATATGGCTGGAATGAAACGCAATGGTATTAACCACATGGTTCGGTTTATTCCGGTGCGCTGTCTTGGGTCCGTCAACATGGCCTGGATCAGGGATGCGCTTTCCGCCGGTTTGGATGGAGCAATGCTACTTGGCTGCACCTATGGTGATGACTATCAGTGCCACTTTGTAAAAGGTTCAGAAATTGCCAATAAGCGTATGGAAAATATCGGTGATACATTATCAACCCTTGGGCTTGAACCTGAAAGATGTGCAGCAAACCAGGTAGCGATAACGGATTATGATAAGATCCCGCAGATTATTAATGATTTCGTGGATGAAATCGTCGAGATGGGACCGAATCCTTTTAAGGGTTTCTAGGCTGGTTTTACCAGGGACTCTGCTGTGAAAAATGATCAGTAGGGTCCCTGGCCTGATAAATGACGATAATTTAATACGTTGCATCGATATGCAGGAGGAACAAATGAACGTTCAACCCGATTTAGAGTTTATAAAAACCTTGAAAGAGGCGGGGGGGGACACACTGAAAAATTGTTATCAGTGTGCGACTTGCTCTGTTGCTTGCCCTCTTTCCAAGGATGGTAAGCCTTTTCCAAGAAAAGAAATGATTTGGGCCCAGTGGGGCATGAGAGATAAACTAGTGACTGATCCGGATGTGTTTCTCTGCCATCAGTGTGGTGATTGTACGACGATGTGCCCACGAGGAGCGAAACCCGGTGACGTCCTGAGCGCAATCCGCGCCTATGCATATACCTTTTATGGGTGGCCCGCACCTCTTGCTAAACTTGCTTCAAGTGCAAAAGGTTTGCCGGTTTTGATTGGTTTTCCGGTTCTGGTGATTTTTGTCATGTGGATGCTTTCCGGGGCAATGCATATTCCGACTAAAGAAGAATTTGCCAGCCACGGATATCAACAGTTTTTTGGCACCTGGGATTTTTACTGGTATGCCAAAAACATCTTTTTCATAGTGTTAATCATGGTCCCATCGCTGGGATTAGGCCTATATGCTGGGTTTCGAGGCCTTACCAAGATGTGGAAAACCATGAGTGCGGATGCCGGTCTCAATAATGAGTATCGCCCCTCTGTGGTTGAATTTACCAAGGAATTTGTCTGGCCTTCACTGGTTGAGATCGTAAAGCACTCGAGATTCCGGGAGTG
>CAYWXW010000370.1:0-1515 GCA_964462265.1 uncultured Porticoccaceae bacterium
TGGCATACTGGATCAATTGCCATGATAAACTCCTTTTCCTTACAATCTGGTTGAATTGCCAAGTTAATCTCCTGTTATTGATCTAAGAAATATTACATTTGTATATGACAACATCAGACCACGATCCGTTATATCGAAATCTAGGGCTTCGTTATTGGATTGATCAACGATCAAGCCTGTTCTGTAAGAAGCTGCTCTACAAGACCAGCTTTCAGTGGGAATTCTTCAACCGCTTTCTCTCGCTGATAATCCAGCTTGAGATCGATCTTTCGCAGCCGGTTGGCGTTGCTCACAACTGTGATAGATGATGTTGCCATGGCGATTTCAGCCAGGACAGGGTGCATCCAACCAATCACCGCCAAGGGGATCATTGCCACATTGTAGAAGAACGCCCAGAAGAGGTTTTGTTTGATCTTTTTAAAGGTTTCCTTGCTCAATATGATCGCTTGAACAACTCCTGTCAATTCCCCTCTCACCAGGGTAATATCGCTGGCTTCAATCGCAATATCTGTACCTGTGCCGATCGCCAATCCTACATTGGCCTGGGTCAAAGCCGGGGCATCATTAATCCCGTCGCCAACAAAGGCAACCAGGCCGTACTCCTGCTGCAGCTTTTGAACTTCTGCTACTTTGCCGTCCGGTAAGACATCTGCCAGTACACGGTCAATACCCACGGTACTGGCGATCGCATCAGCAGTTCTTCGGTTATCGCCAGTGATCATGGCAGTCTGTATACCCATTTGCTGCAGGGCGTTAATTGCCTGCCTGGAATCGTCTTTCAGGGTATCAGCAACAGCTACAATACCTGCCAATTTACCATCAACAGCAACCAGCATAGCAGTTTTAGCCTCATCTTCAAGGTTGATCAGGTCCTCTTCCAAATTTGACGGATCAATATCATTTTCCCGCATCAAGCGTCTCGAGCCAACCAGAACACTTTTTCCAGAGATCATTGCCGAAACCCCTTTTCCGCGAATAGCAGTGAAACTCTCTGGTGCGGAGAGCGTGATTCCGGATGAAGTTGCTTTCTCAACAATTGATCGCCCCAAGGGATGTTCAGATCCCTTTTCGACAGAAGCCGCAAAATACAACAGTTCTTCCTCATTGCCAAGCTGCTGCCATTCTTTATTAAGCACCAGGTTGGTCACGGCCGGTTTTCCTTTTGTGATGGTTCCAGTTTTATCAAAGACCACGATCTTGGTGTCCTTGATCGTCTGGATCGCTTCCCCTGTCCTGATCAAAATGCCGTTCTCTGCACCTATGCCGCTACCCACCATCAAGGCTGTGGGTGTTGCCAGACCCAGGGCGCAGGGGCAAGCAATAACCAGCACTGCGACCATGGACACAATGGCCAGAGTTAACACTCCCAGATTGGAATCAACCCAGGGCAGGAAAGTGCCAAAGACAACGAGCGGCTTCATTAATCCCGGTAATATCACCCAGGCCAAAACAGTCAATGCAGCAATGCCCATCACAATCGGAACAAAGATACTGGTCACTTTATCAGCAAACTCC
>CAYWXW010000371.1:0-1011 GCA_964462265.1 uncultured Porticoccaceae bacterium
GGGTAAAGACGGTATCGCCCTCCACCCAGGCAAAGACCGTGACCTTGTGGGCGCGGGCCTGCACCGGTGCCAGGGCCAGGATGAAAAACAGGGCGGCCAGCAGGGTGTTGCGGATGCCGCCGCAGGGAAGGATGGGTGCCAATTCAGTTTTCATGGGAATCCTTTGGAATGATCATCGTTGCTGATCGCCGGGTCCGACCGGGCAAAAGGTCCGGTTGCACACGGCACAGGAAGGTCACGCAGAAAACCGTGATCATGCCCTCGATCACCATGACCGGGATGTGGGCGCTGACGATCAGCAGGGTGACTTCAAGAAAACTTTCCTCCGTAAACATCAGTGCGGCGCCGGCGATGACGGCTCCCAGGAGAATGCTGATAAATCCGCAGGCAAAGGCGGCCGGCAGGGCGATTTCGCGGCGGCGGCAGACGAAAGGCCCGCAGAGGTAATAGCAGGCGACCGCCGGAACGGCCATAATGAGGGTGTTGACCCCCAGAGTGGTCAGTCCCCCGTATTGAAAGAGCACGGCCTGGAGCAGCAGGGCCACGACGATGGCCGGGAAAGCCCCCCAGCCCAGGATCAATCCGACGATGCCGTTCAGGATCAGATGGACGTTCGAGGGACCGATCGGAACGTGAATCAGCGAGGCCACGAAAAATGCGGCCGCGAGCAGCCCGGCCCGGGCGATACGGTCATAGTCCAGCTTTTTGAGCCCCACGGCCGTGCCGGCTGCCGCCAGGACGCCCCCCGTCAGAAGAACGGGTCCCGAAAGCACCCCTTCGGAAATATGCATGCCCCTACTTTCCCTGCCAGGCTTCGAATTTTACCCAGACGACGGCTCCCAGTTCGACCTCTTTTTCCTGGCCGTCGGCCTTCAACTTGTAGTCCGCCGTGTTCAGGTCGTTGAACGGCACCTGCACGAACTCGCCCTCGCGGTCCTCGGACCGATTGTGATCGTGATCGGTCTCTACCACCTCTTCATCGTGAAGGGCGGCTACCCCATGGCGATCGCG
>CAYWXW010000371.1:1021-1509 GCA_964462265.1 uncultured Porticoccaceae bacterium
GGGCGGCAAATCCCCACCAGCCGGCAGCAGGTGCAGCGTAGCTGAAGACGCCGCCCGCGTCGGCCTTGATGGTCTGGGTCACCATGTAATCCGTCGGTGCTTGGGCATCCCGGTCCCGGTTGAAATACTCGACTTCGACCTCGGCATACGGCACCGGCCGGCCGTCAAGTTTGACGATGCCCTGGAAAAGGTTGCCGGCATAGAGCCCATAGGGTTTGGAAAGCGGGACGATTTCCGTCTTGAGGCCGACCTCTGCATCCCAGCCCTCATCGTCCCCAAAAGCCGTGACCACCGTCTTGGTGTAGTGTACGATGAAGCAGTCTTCGGCGGGTTCCCAGTAAGGCTGCGGTTCCATGACAAAGACGTAAACGCCGGGGCGTTTGACGGCATAAGCGGTTTTCCAGGCGGGCTGGTCCATGACCGTGGTGGGCGCCAGGGTGGCCCGCAGATCCTGGGGCTGGCCGTTGGCCCATACCGTAAAAGCCTGC
>CAYWXW010000372.1:0-1507 GCA_964462265.1 uncultured Porticoccaceae bacterium
TGCGCCCCTATCTGCAAATCCAGGGGCAAGCCCGGGTCACTACCGACAAGGAAGAACGTCATAACTTCTGGAACGACTTGCTCGCACCGATCTTTTCCGGTCCCGATGATCCGAAATATTCGATCATTGTTATCGAACCCTACCGGATAGAATATTGCACTCCAGGCAGCTATGAGCCTGAGGTTTGGACAAGATAAGCGCCTTGCAAAAAAAACAGTTCAAAGCCGGGCAGCAGACCTGCATGACATACTGCAGGTCTGCCAAGAAAAATTACCCTATTTACAAGAACAAAAAACAACACAAAGGTGCATCAGACCATGGTTTCCGTCAGCCAGAAATCATGCAGGTTACAAAAACTGGTCGCATAGATCTTGCCTTTATACCCTGCAGGCAGTTCGTAACTGGATTCCGGTGTATCTTCAGCAGTAAAAACGGCACCCCCTAAATAGGTTCCGTCCTCAAGAATAAGGGTATGGCGAACAATGAAATGCGCCTCCGACATAGGGTGTGTCGTGACCAGGTCAACTTTCGAGCCGGTTACTGTCACCTGGGGAACATGAATAGCTGCCTTGCCCTTCCATTTTCCTGGATTATCCATGGTATAGATAATATTGGTATAGTCAGCCTTTCCTGCAGCAAAGACCAGAGGCGTGGCAGCGAAGGCCACCACTGAAGCAGCGGCAGCTGTCTTGAGAAAAATACGTCGTTCATTCATTGGTGTATCTCCTTTCTGAAGTATTAATGAGATATGACAGCCACAACGTGCTGTCTGTTTGTGACATCTTTTTTCCGGCAAAGGCTTTTCTTTGACATTGTTTCGCATAGCGCTATGTCGAACAAATTGCCAACCGCCAATGTAGAGGAGACATTAATCACTTTTTATTTCATTTTATATGAAAATCCCCCCTATATCTTTTACTCCATAAGCATTATAATTTTGACTATCTGCAAATACGATCTGTTACTCTTAACAGAAGATTTTTATTGTTTAATAATAAGTAATATTGGGTATCTTGGCTATTCAGAAAAAAATAGAATAATTATTATTTATATACTGCGTCCGCGGTATATTCTAACAACAGAAGAGGAGGATGATCGATGAAAACAACTGTTATAGCATGTGTGGGATTACTCTTGATGTTTACTTATGGTTGCAGCAGTGAAGATACAAAAGAGGCTGCTGAAAAAACCAAAGAAACAGTGATAGAAGCCCAAGAAAAGACTGCGGACGTGAGCAAGGAAGCGGCCACTGCAACACAGGAAGCAGCAAAGGAAGCAAAAGATACTACTGCTGAAATGGCCAGTGACGCTATCTCTGCCACCAAGAATGCGGCAATTGCGGCCAAAGATAAGGCTGTTGAAATGGCAAACGATGCTGTCTCCGCCACTAAGGATGCGGCAGTCGAGGCAAAAGACAAGGCGGCAGAGATGACCAACGATCTAGCCGGTATGCTCATGGAGCGCACGCGCTCGGGAGAGTTGCGCTGGCCACGCTCTTCCCATCGAA
>CAYWXW010000373.1:0-1501 GCA_964462265.1 uncultured Porticoccaceae bacterium
ATCGATGATACGATCTCATTACCCGGCAGGGGACGGTTGAGAGCCATCATCGAACATGAGCGCACAGAGGATGCTGACTTCGCATGCCGTTTCGACGCACCTATAGACCGAGATTGACCATAGATATTCATGACTGAGATGGCTGGGACACTATTGGAAGCAGGGCAGAGTGCCGGGCATAAACCGGGTTTCATCGTGGTCGAGGGGCCGATCGGTGTCGGTAAGACCACGCTCGCCAGGCGGCTCGCAAGTTCTTTCGGTAGTGACCTGTTGCTGGAGGGCGCAGACGAGAACCCGTTCCTGGAGAAGTTCTATGCTGACCCGAAAGCGGCTGCATTTCCCACCCAGTTATTCTTCCTGCTGCAACGTGCCAGGCAGATGAAAGCGATGAAACAGGAAGATATGTTCACGCCTGTGCGGGTGTCTGATTTCCTGATCGAGAAAGACCGGTTGTTCGCCGAACTGACACTGGATGCTGATGAGCTCGATCTTTACGAGCAGGTCTATGCCAGCCTCACCATCGTGTGACACCTATATCCAGTTCTTCTACCAGTACAACAGCGCGCCTCTGCTCATCGTCAATGCGGCCGATATCGATTTCGCCAACAATGATGATGACTATAAGCTGTTATACCAGCGGATAACCGAGGTGAAATCGGGCAGGCACTATTTCAATCCGACCCAGGTGGCACTTTGACGCTCTTGCGAGCGTAGTGAAAAGTGAAAAACGCACAGTGAAAAATGAACAACTTAATCGCAGACTATTCGCCAATTTCAGGCTATGGTCTGATGAATGTGCCGATGCAGGGGCGGCTTTTCGGTAGCTCCCTGCGGTTCCCTGACACCACCTGTCCATGGACATAAGCCGCGAATGAGTACCATCACAAATAGATAGACCTATGAGCTCACAGAACGATACACGTAAAAAAGTCACGGTGCGCAGACTGGCCGAGATGAAACAGGCGAAAGAAAAGATCGCCTGTCTGACGGCCTACGATGCCAGCTTCGCACAACAGCTCGAGCTGGCAGGTGTCGATGTCGTACTGGTGGGTGATTCGCTCGGCATGGTTATCCAGGGCGAGGAGAACACGCTTCCGGTCAGCGTCGAGGACATGCTGTACCACACGCAGTGCGTAGCGAGCGGCCTGACGGATGCAATGCTGATCACCGATATGCCATTTCTGAGTTTCACTACCGAACAAGAGGCCGTGATCAATGCCGGGCTGTTCATGAAACAGGGTGGCGCACATATGGTCAAGCTGGAGGGTGGTGTCGACCAGGCAGACACGGTATCAGCGCTGAACCGGAACGGTATACCGGTTTGCGCTCACCTCGGGCTGCAACCTCAATATATCCACAAGATAGGTGGTTATCGTGTACAGGGCAGGGAGCAGGACGCGGCTGATCAGATGGTCGAGGATGCTCTTGTACTGCAGGCGGCAGGCGCGGATATGATGTTGCTGGAATGCGTGCCAGAGTCGCTGGCGGCGCGTATCACCGA
>CAYWXW010000374.1:0-540 GCA_964462265.1 uncultured Porticoccaceae bacterium
TGAAACATGCCGGGGCAGGCGATATAACAGTGAAACCCTGGAGATTCACTACCGGGATAAAAATATCCATGATGTACTGGCCATGACCGTGGAGGAAGCACTGGAATTTTTTCAAAATGTGCCGCCGGTGAAAAACAAACTGCAGACGCTCTATGATGTCGGTTTGACTTATATTTCCCTTGGCCAGTCGTCGGTTACCCTGTCCGGCGGCGAGGCCCAGCGGGTCAAACTGGCCAAAGAACTGTCCGGCAGGAGCAGCGGCAAGACCTTGTATATTTTAGACGAGCCGACCACCGGCCTGCACCCGGCGGATATCCAGCATCTGCTCAATGTCCTGAACATTCTCGTTGATCAGGGAAACACGGTTATCATCATCGAGCATAACCTCGATGTGATAAAGACTGCCGACTATATAATCGATGTCGGACCGGAAGGCGGAGATGGTGGGGGAGAGATTGTTGCGGTTGGCAAGCCGGAAGAGTTGGCTAGAGTGGAGACATCCTATACCGGTCATTTTCTCAAACAAGTTTTGATGGCGTC
>CAYWXW010000374.1:550-1501 GCA_964462265.1 uncultured Porticoccaceae bacterium
CCCTCTTATTTATGGCGTCGTAAAAACTCTTCATCTGCGTCGTTGCCACAAAATTTATATCATTACGACGTACTCTAGTACGCCGAAATGATATAAATTTTGCGCGTCTAGCATATGAAGTTTTTTACTTAGCCATCCGAAGATCTAGGTTTTTACGAGTTTGTCAAGTTTTCGCCTAATTGTGAAGAATCGGCTGACAAGACTTGCCTCAATCGGTTAAGTGCGTTTTAATAGCGCATTCAAGAATGTATAACTCCATCGCTGCGTCGCAATAGCAACGTTGGAGTCTCTAAGAATAACACTCTTACAACAATATCAAGGAGTATCATGGCAGAAAACACAGAAAATAAAGAAAATGAACAGGCAGCAAAACCGGAATTTAGAATGCAGAAAATGTATATCAAGGATCTGTCGTTTGAAAACCCAAACGCGCCGCAGATCTATACCGATCGTCAGAAGATGGATCCTGCCGTTGAGGTAAACCTGCAACTCAACAATAAGCAGATAGACGACGATCATTGGGAAGTTGCCCTGCATATTACCTCCAAAGTAACCTCTAAAGAGGACAACAAGGCATTATTTATTTTAGAGATAGAGCATGCGGCTGTTTTTATGCTGAAAAACATTCCCAATGAGCATATGTCCATGCTGCTTGGGGTCGACTGCCCAACGCTGCTCTTTCCTTTTACCAGACAGATAGTCAGCCAGGTTTCAATCGATGGTGGTTTTGTCCCATTTTTGATGGAGCCCGTTAATTTCATGGCTCTTTTTCAGAATGCCAAAAAGAAAAAAGAAGCAGAGGCGAAAAACTAATAAGCGGAAACAAAATAAAAAAAGGGGATGTCGGCTAAAAGCCGACATCCCCTTTTTTTATTTTGTTTGCGCTTATTAGTTTTTAGCTTCTGCTTCTTTTTTCTTTTTGGCATTCTGAAAAAGAGCCATAAAATTAAC